>JAPKYX010000115.1 GCA_026394075.1 Acidobacteriota bacterium | reverse complement strand
CTGAAGGGCGAATCTGCCAAGCGGGACAAGCTGTTTGAAAAGTCGTTTGAGCAGCACCGGAACGCGGAAGAGATCCGGTCCCGCAAGTTTGACGAGCTGTTCAAGAAGGCCAAGGAAGACGACCCCACCAAACCCCCGCCCAAGCCGCTGGGCCTGGAGTAACGAAGATCGCCATGAAGATTGTACTGACCAGCATCATCGTGGACGACCAGGATAAGGCGCTCCACTTCTACACCGAGGTGCTGGGCTTTGTAAAACAGACCGAAGTGCCGATGGGCCAGTACCGCTGGTTGACGGTGGTGTCGCCCGAGGGCGCGCATGGGGTGGAACTGTTGCTGGAACCGACGGCCTTTCCTCCGGCGAAGTTTTATCAGCAGGCATTGTTTGACGCCGGCATTGCGCAGGCTTCGTTCGCGGTGACCGACGTGCCGACTGAGTATGAGCGGCTGAAGGCGCTGGGCGTCGTGTTCCGGATGGAGCCCACCGTGATGGGCCCGGTGACGATTGCGTTGTTTGAGGATGGCTGCGGCAACTTGATCCAGATGGCGCAGGCCTAAAGAGCGCAAACGCGACCCGATAATCGGATTCCGTGACTTAAATTGTCATGGACTTGTGAACCGCCATGCCGATAATGAAGGTGATGGAATCTTCGTTGACAGTTGTCATTCTCGCCGCCGGGCTCGGCACCCGCATGCGGTCTAAGAAAGCAAAAGTACTGCACAAAGTGGGCGGACGCACGCAGGTGGAGAACGTGGTCCACTCGGCGCTGATGGTCACGACGCCGGACCGGATCTTTGTCGTCACCGGCCACCAGGCCGAGACCGTGGAGGGCGTGCTGGCACCGCTGGGTGTCGGGTTCTTCCGGCAGACGGAGCAGAAGGGCACGGGTCACGCGCTGCGCATGGGCGAGGCGCAGCTGGCGCATCTGCCCGGGCGGCTGGTGGTTCTGTATGGCGACACTCCGCTGTTGAGCGAGGCGACCTTGCGGGCACTGCTAGCCCGTCACGATGAATCCGGCGCTGCCGCTACGGTGATCACCACCATGCTGGCGGACCCGACCGGCTACGGTCGCATCGTGCTAGATGAAGCAGGCGACATTGCGGCCATCGTCGAGCAGAAGGCCGCCACGCCGGAGCAGTTGAAGATTGAAGAGATCAACTCCGGGATCTATTGCTTTGACGCTCCGCTGCTGTGGAAGCACATCGGCGAGATCGGCACCAATAACCCGGCGGGCGAATACTATCTCACCGACATGATCGAGATTCTGCGGCGCGCGGGGCATCGGGCGACGACGCTGCGGGTGAGCGATCCGAGTGAGCTGATGGGGATCAACAGCCGCGTCGAACTGGCCATTGTCGACCGCATCCTGCGTGAGCGCAAGACGATGGAACTGATGCTCTCCGGCGTCACCATCGAAAAGCCGGAAACGGTGACCATTGATGCCGCCGTGCAGGTAGGCCGCGACACGATTATCGGACCGTTTGTGCAGCTGCTGGGCGCGACCACGATTGGTGAGGATTGCTATATCGGTGCGTGCTCCATCGTGACCGATTCGAAGATCGCTGATGGCGTCGAGATCAATCCGTTTTCGATGGTGGGCACGTCCGTCATCGAGACCGGCGCGCACATCGGACCCTATGCGCGGCTGCGCATGGAGAATCACGTGGAGGCGGGCGCGCACATCGGCAACTTTGTCGAGCTGAAGAAGACGCGCCTTGGGGCGGGTGCCAAGTCGATGCATCTGGCCTATCTGGGTGATTCGAGCATCGGCGCCAAATCGAACATCGGCGCGGGCACGATCACTTGCAACTACGACGGCAAGAAGAAGTCGAAGACCAAGGTCGGCGCGGGGACGTTTGTCGGCTCCAACTCGACGCTGGTGGCACCGGTCGAGATCGGCGATGCGGCCTATGTGGCGGCGGGTAGCGTGATCACCAAAGATGTCCCGGCCGATGCGCTCGCCTTTGGCCGCAGCCATCAGACCAACAAGGAAGGCTACGCGAAGAAGATCCGGGAGCGGTAGAACGCCTCAGACCGAGCCCCGACTTGCGGGAGGGGCCTCTTCCCTGGCGCAGCATGCTGACCAGCCCAGGGAAACGCCTTGCGTTGAGATTCGCCGTCTCCACGGGTTGATTGTGCGTTCAAGAGGGCAGGCCCCTCCTGCTG
>JAPKYX010000057.1 GCA_026394075.1 Acidobacteriota bacterium | reverse complement strand
GTCGGATTCTTCGAACTCATTCACCGGCAGCAGTTCCACCGCCGTGATGCCCAGCTCCTTCAGATACGCGATCTTTTCCGTCAACCCCAGGAACGTGCCCGGCGCGGTGACGCCTGATGACGGGTGCCGCGTGAAGCCGCGGACATGCAACTCATAGATGATGGTTTCCGCCAGTGGCAGGTTCAGCGGCTGATCCCACTGCCAGTCAAAATCCGTGGTTGCCACCAGGCACCGCCGCAGCCCCCGGAGCTTATCCAGCGAGCCCCACTCTTCGCCACCAACAATGGCCAGCGCATAGGGGTCCAGCAGTAGATAGGAAGGGTCAAACCGGTGCATCACGGAGCCGTCATCGGGCCGCCGGTCAAAGCGCCAGTTGTAGCGCACGCCAGCATCGACGCCCCGGACCAGGATGTGCCAGATGTGCCCCGTCCGATTCAGCTTGGGGTTCAGCTCCAGTTCGACGGTGGAGTCCCCGTCATTCAGCACCAACCAGGCATGGGTGGCGTATTTCGAGAAGATGGCAAAGTTGATGCCGCCGCGGGCCAGCGACGCACCCATGGGCCGGGGTGCCCCGCGGCTCGAGCTAGGCTTTAGCATTCATGGTCAATGATGACATGGCCTTGTCTTTGAATTGGACAGCCGTCTGAGCGAGGGGCTGAAGGTGCCGGGCGTCGTCCGTCCAGGGCTGCGGCACAGGAGGTGCCGTCCTCCGGGCCAATTGGGCGCCAACGGCCATCATTGGTTGCTCAATCCAATGAAACATCGCCATGGGTAAGGCCACCGACAGGCTGACGCAGACCAGGATCTGGCCCCACAGTGGCCACGCCTCCAGCACAACAAATGCCGTCCAGAGCACAATCAGATGAGACAGATAAATGCCGTAGGAATACTTGGCAATCCAGGCAGCGGCGGTCTTGATCCAGGGCTGCTGAACTTCCTGGATATGCGGCAGAGCCGCACCGAGGAGCAAACAGGCAACCCACCCCGCGCTAACGCCTAGCTGCCGGATTCCGAAAGCGGCCAGGATGATGGCGGGCCAGCCCCAGGATGGAAATGAGTATCGGCGATACTTACACAGCACATAACACAGCACGCCTCCGAGAAAGCAGGGGCCGTACTGGAGAACGGAAAGCCGGGAGATGGTTTTCGCCTGGATCGGCGCGGCCACAACGGCAAGTACCCACAGCCCCACCGGCAACCACCAGTAAGGCCACCGCCTAACCGCCAGATAGAGCACCGGGAGTATCACGTACATCTGGACTTCAAGTGGCAGGCTCCACAGTACGCCCAGGGCTTCCGGGCTGAACGTCAGGTTTTGCGTGATGAGAAGATTCGAGACGAGATCAAGTCTCCCCAGCGGCACGTACTCCTTCCAGGCGACCGCCGGTATCGAGAAGACGACCGTCGCAGCAACCGTGACAATGCTCAGCGGGTAAATCCGAAAGGCCCGCCGGACATAGAATGCCTTAAACATCGCCGCCGCTGGCATCTGAAGGCGGTCCATGGAAAACATCAGGACCAAACTGGTGTGAACAAAGAACGCCAGCACTCCCATCTGTGCAAAGGCGTTGACCGAAATCGGGCCCACCGATTCGACTTTCAGCATCTGCGAAACGTGGGAAAAGTAGACGGCCAGGACGGCAATCGAGCGCAGAAGATCAAGATTGCTGGAATTTCGGTCCATATGGTATCGCTTACATAAACTTCAAGAAGCCGTGAGATTCGGACCCGGTGGCCGGTAGCCAGATAAACATAGAGCGCTAGCGCCGCTGTTTTTCTCTCATTATTTATTGAGAGTTTCTCCACTTGAACCATCCCGGCCCCTCGCGCCGGGGCCTGGACCGTCCCCGCTGCCCGTGGCTAGCCCACGCCGGACCATGGAGTTGCGGTGGATGTAGGATAGAGGCTTCATGGTGACAAGACGCATATTGCTGGCATCAACCGCCGTTCCCCTGATGGCGCAAGGCGCTGTCCGTGGCGGCATCATCGGCTCCGGTGGCCGCGGCCGCTATCTGACGGGCGAGTTCAAAGAGATCGGCGTCAACATGGCGGCGGTCTGCGACGTCTATGAGCCCAATCTGCGGGCTGGCTTGAAGGTGGCCTCGACCGGCGCGCAGGCTTACGACAACTACAAGAAGCTGCTGGACGACAAGTCGATCCAGGTGGTGGTGGTGGCGACACCGGACCACTGGCACGCGCAGATGGTGATCGATGCCGTGGAGGCGGGCAAGGACGTCTATGTCGAAAAGCCGCTAGCGCACACGATCGCCGAAGGCTGGCGCATGATCGAGGCCGTCAAGCGGACCAAACGCATTGTCCAGGTGGGCATGCAGCGCCGCAGCTACGATGTGTTTCTGGAAGCTAAGCAAGCCTACGACACCGGCAACATTGGCGACGTGCGCCACGTGAACGCGTGGTGGATGAACAACCAGGCATCGCTCAACCCGGCGCCGCTCGAAGGCAAGCTCGATTGGAAGCAGTGGCTGGGCACCGCTCCGCCGCGTGAACTGGACGCGCAGCGCTTCCGCAACTGGTATTACTTCTGGGACTATTCCGGCGGCCTGATGATCGGCCAGGCCGCGCATATGGTCGACGCCATCCACTGGCTCCGCGGGCTCACGTACCCCTCCGCCGTCTACGCCGCGGGCGTCAACACGCTGCCCGGCGCGGAAGTGCCGGAGACGACCACGATGCTGCTCGAATATCCTGAGCAGGTGTTGGTGGCCTTCACGGTCGGCTACAAGTCCATGCGCTATTCCGGCTTTCTCGACCAGGTGGCCCAACACCACGGCACCAAGGCTCGCTTCGACGCGGGCCGCGAGCATTGGGCGCTCTATCGGGAAGACCCCAAGGCCACCGAACTAAAGCCCGAAAAAGAACGCCGCTCCCCCGGCGCGTTCTCCCACGCCACCCGCCAGCACATCCGCAACTTCCTAGAGTGCGTGCAGACCCGCCAGCAGCCCAACGCCCCAGTGGAAGTGGCGCAGCAGACCAACGTGGTGCTCTGCATGGCGATTGAGAGCTTGCGGTCCGGCAAGCGGCTGAAGTGGGATGCGGTGGGGAAGAAGGTGGTGGGGTAGATAACACCGCTCGGGTCCGCTTCGTGATCTGGCATTCGCGGTGCAGCGGGAGCAAGGGACACTGGCCGAACCGACTACAATAAGGCTCATGGCGCGCAAAGTTGCTCGAGTGTTTGCCTACTCCGTCTTCTACGAGCAGGCTGCTGAGGGGGGCTATGTGGCTTCCGTCCCGGCACTGCATGGGTGTCACACGCAGGGCGAGACCTTGGAAGAAGCAGAGCAGAACATCAAGGAAGCGATTGCGCTCTACCTGGAGAGCTTGGCTGAACATGGGGAGCCAATTCCGGAAGAGGGGCCATCATTCCAGGGTAGGGTCAGCGTGCCGGTTCCGGCCTGATTCTGTTTCGGCTTGAGTCATGGCCAAACTCCCTTCTCTGACAGCTCGCCAAGTGATCCGGGCACTGAAGCGTGCCGGGTTCATCGAGGATCGGCAAAAGGGTAGCCACCTCATCTTGATTCGTCCGGAGCAGAACGTCCGGACTGTTGTGCCCGTGCATGCTGGCCGGTCGATTAAGGATCCTCTGCTACGCGCCATCGTTCGCGACGCCAACCTCTCGGTGGCAGAGTTCATCGAGCTGCTCTAATGCAAGAGGCCCGCGGCTGCGGGAAACTGCTGATTGTCCTTCGGTGGCCCAAGACACAGGGTCTGACGATCACCCACCAGAAAGGGGCCTGAACAATGCCCGCACCACATCTCGATTTCGGTTATCCCTGGTGGCTCAACTACGGCCATCTGGCAGCGTTTGCCGTCTTGGCGGCGGGGCTGCTGTGCGCCTTTCGCTTCCGGTGGGCCAAGTGGGCGGTCGCGGCCCTGGGTGTCGGCACGGCTTGGGCGGCGGTGGTGTTTTTGATGATCCGGTTTGGGGTGGACATCAATGGCGTGGCCAGCCTGCCGACACAGAACTTCATGCAGGCGGGCACTGGACGGGTGCTGGATATTGGAGCGGGGACGGGACGGTCGGCCATCATGGTGCTGACGGCCCGGCCGCAGGCAACGCTGGTGGCGTCTGACTTGTTTGGGTCTTCGTTTGAAGAGCACTTTGGACCGGGCGAGAGCCCGCAGGAGCGACTGCGCCGCAACCTGGATGCAGCCGGGGTCAGCAAGCGGGCCACGATTGAGACCGCCGACATGCGCCGGCTGCCGTTTGACGATGCCACTTTCGACGCCATCGTCAGCGCCTATGCTGTCGACCATCTGAATCGCGAAGGCAGCAAGACGGCTCTGCGGGAAGCGGCGCGCGTCTTGAAGCCGGGTGGCGATTTTCTGCTGATGGTAGTGGAGAACGATTTTTGGGGCAAGCTGGCCTTTGGTCCGGCGTTGACGCACGGCGGCACTCGCGGCCGGCCGTGGTGGGCCGGAGCGGCGAAGGACGCTGGGTTTACTGTTTTGGAAGAAGGCAGCCTGCCCGTCACCACCTATCTGTTGCTGCGGCGCTAGCGCCCTTTCAAGGCGACTGCCCCTCAGGCACCGCAACCCTACCGCTGGATGCGGAAACGGCCCGTCGGGCCAGACCGGATGCCCGCCACCTCCGCGGTGACCGGATAATCGCCATTTGGCAGATCGGGCACCACCAGGTTGAACTGGTAGACCCCGACTGAAGCGAGCGCCGCGTACTGCACCGTCGCCGTCGCCTGCCCGATCCGGATCTTCACCGGATTCTGCAGCGGTGCGGCACCATTCAGCACTTCGCCCGCCGTGTAGGCCGGATTGGTGGGTCCAAAACCGGTGCCCCACAACGTGACGATGTCGCCGGGCCGGGCGGGCAGTGAGGTGGTGCCGCTGGCAATGTTCACCGGCGCAACGTAGCCGCCCCGCGTGTCGGTGGCCAGCACGTAATCCTGCGTCAGACGGAAGAAACCCGGCAGCACGCTTTGCAGGGAAACACTGGTGGCCGCCGAAGTACCGTTCGAATTGGTGACCACCACCTGCACCGTGCCGCTCAAGCTATCCGCGGGGGCCTGCACGTTTAGCTGATTCGGACTGACGTAGTAGACGTAGGCGTCCCGGCCGTTGATGGTCACCCGAACACCATCCAGGCTGGTGGGCAGCTTTCCGCCCACGATGTCGCCCGCGTTCCAGGTGCGCGTCGAGTTCGAGAGGCGGAAACCGTGGATCGAAAGCCAGGCCCCCGGCGTCGCCCCCGGCTGGAAGCTGGCCGCGTTTACGACGCCGCTGCGTGACGAAATGACGGGCAGCGTGCCCGACGGAGCTTCCTCCGGCGTGATGCCCATCACGATGTCGAAGGTCACGCGCTTTTCGCCGATCGCGGAGGTGTCAATCGATTCGATGGGCCGGATCACCGATGCCTTCTGCGCCGCGTTTGAAATGCCGTTCAGCACCATATCGCTCGAGTTCAGCGCCTCGCCTTCAAAGTGGCATTGCGTGACCAGTTCGCCGCGACCGGGGGTCTTGATCTGGTAGTGGACGTGGCGTGTCCGGCCCGGATAGATGCCGGGCTTGACGGTCCGGAAGATGTAGCGGCCATCGGAGGCGGTTTCGAACTTGCCGTACCCCTGGAAGTTGGGCTCGCGGTTGGTGACGGGGCTATTGGTGTTGATGTAGGCGCCATTGTTGTCGGCCTGCCAGATCTCCACCACCGCCCCGCGCACGGGATTGCCCGAGGCATCCAGCACCCGGCCGCCCAGCCACATGATGTCGCCCACGCTGGGCGTAATCGAATCGTTGATCAGCAGCAGGTCGTTATCGAGATCCAGCGGCATCCGATTCGGGTAGTACGGCCCGATGGTGAGGGCGGGTGTCGTGGTCAGGGCCTGGGCGAACGCCCCCTTCACTGACCAGAATACGGGCGCCCAAGCCGCCGCGCGCAAGAGATTTCGTCGAGAGATGGAACCGGATTTGGTGTTCATGGGTCTACAGGTTAGATGCCCGGCGCCTCCAGTCCGGTTGCCCCGGTGACTGTAAAGTGTTGGTTGGGTTTGTTAAGGGGCGCGCGGGAGGTGTCCGGCGCGCTAAAATCAAAAGGAATCCATGTCTCAACGATTGCTTCTTGGCCTTGCCGTACTCGCGCTCTCCAGCCCGCTTTCCTTTGCCCAAACCGTCCGCATGACGACGAACTTCGGGACGATTGACGTGGTGCTGATGCCGGAAAGTGCCCCCAAGACGGTGGAGAACTTCTTGAAGTACGTCCGCAATGGCGACTACTCGAACACGTTTTTCCACCGCTACGTGAAGGACTTCGTCATCCAGGGCGGCGGCTTCAAGTGGGACAGCCGGCTGGGTCCGGTGCCGGTGGCGCAGTACGAAAAGGTGACCAACGAATACAAGGTCACCAACACGCGGGGCACCATCGCCATGGCCAAAGTCAGCGGCGACAAGGATTCGGCCACCAATCAGTGGTTCTTCAACCTGGCCGACAACACCACCAAGCTGGACGGCACCAACAACGGCGGCTTTACCGTGTTCGGCAAAGTGGCCAATGAAGCCAGCCAGGCGGTGATCGACCGCATGACCGGTGTGCCCATCGTGGCCTATGACGGCAACTTTAATGAGATTCCTCTGGTCAACTACCGGACCGGTGCCTTCACCTCCGCCAACCTTCTGTTGGTGAGTTCTGTCCGCGTTCTGGGAGAATCGCCCGACGTCCGCACCACTGATGGGGTAATGACGGCCAGTGCCTTTGGCGGCTATTCCACGGCCGCGCCGGGCTCCTACGTGGAGATCTTCGGCACCGGCTTTGCGGGCACCTCGCGCGAATGGGCCACCCGTGACTTTGTCAACGGTGCCGCACCGACCACGCTCGACGACGTCAGCGTGACCGTCAATGGCCGGCCGGCGTTCATTTCCTACATCAGCCCCACGCAGATCAACGCCCAGATCCCGGGTGACCTTCCGGACGGCAGCACCGTGCCGGTGGTGGTGACCTACAGGGGCAATGCCAGCCAAGCCGTGCGTCTGCCATTGCGCAGCGCTTCAGCGGGCCTGCTGGCGCCGGGCTCATTCAAGATCGGCGACAAGCAGTACGTCGTCGCCTTCCGCGGTTCCGAGTGGATCGGCAATGGTTCCATCCCCGGCCTCCGCACCACGCCCGCCCGCCCCGGCGATACGCTCACCTTCTACGGCATCGGCTTCGGCCCCGTGGCCGGCAACACCGCCATCGCCGGCCAAGTGGTCCCGGCGGTAACGCCCATCACGACGCCGATTGAATTCTCCTTCGGAGATAGCCTGGCCCGGATTGAGTCAGCGACGCTGGTGAAGGACGCCGTGGGGCTCTACCAGTTCAACGTCGTCGTCCCCAGTGGTCTCGCGACGGGTGATGTCGAGCTGAAGGTAAAGTTCAACGGACTGCCCCTGGGGCAGACGCTGTTCATCCCGGTCTTCAACAACTAAGCGCGTATAGCGAGCGGGGCTAGCCCCACCATACTTCGCCCGGGGCCAAGTGCGCCTTGGCCACATCCGGGTTGATCTCGACGCCGTAGCCCGGTTTGTCTTCGATGGTGAAGTAGCCGTCCTTCCAGAACGGGCCTTCTTTGATGACCAGGTCCGGCCACCAGGGCACGTAGTTGGCCAGTTCGTGAATGCGGAATTCGCGCATGGCGGCGGAGGCGTGGCAGGAGGCGATGGTGCCCAGGGCGCTGGCCGGGTTGTGGCAGGCGGTCCAGATGTAGTACATCTCGGCGTGGTCGGAGATCTTCTTTGATTCGAGCAGCCCGCCGGACTTCGGAATATCGATGTGGATGCCAGAGCAGGCCTGCAGCTCGATCAGCTTCCGGAAGCCCTGGCGGCCATAGAGGTTCTCGCCGGTCAGCACCGGCACCGGGATCGATTGTGTCACCCGCTGCATCGCCTCAATGTTGTCGGGCGGCACTGGGTCTTCGAGCCACGCCGGATTGACGTGCGCCAGTTCGCGCCCCAGCCGGATGACGTCCTGGGTGTCGTACTTCCAGTGGCATTCGACGCCGAAGTCCATGTCGGGGCCTACGGTGTCGCGCACGGTCTCCATGGCCTTCACAATGCGGCGGTAGTCCTTGTTGGTGAGACCGCGGCCATAGGGGTCATGCCCTGGTTCTTTGTAGCCGGGATCCGCCCGAGGCGGGATGCCGTCGCCTTGGAACTTCAGCGCCGTCCACTTCCACTGCTCGTCCTTCGCGGCCGCGATCTGCGCGCGCCACTCGCCCATGTCCTCGACATTCTTCACCGCTTGCAGGGTGCGGTAGAAGCGGATCTTGTCGCGGAACCGTCCGCCCAGCAGGTTGCAAACTGGGGTTTGCAGGATGCGCCCGCACAGGTCCCAGAGGGCGATCTCAATGCCACTGGCCGCTGTCATGGTGACGCCCCCGATGGCGCCCGCGCCCGCGCTCTGCATCAGCATCTTGGTGTAGAGCTTGTCCACGTTCAGCGGATCTTCGCCCACGATGATGCCCTTCATTTTGTTGAGCACCAGATCCTTGACGCCCCAGCCCCAGTAGGCCTCGCCAATGCCGTAGAGGCCGGAGTCGGTCTCAATCTTGATCAAGTTCCAATCCCAACTGCCCCGGATCAGCATGATCTTGACGTCGGTGATCTTCACCTTCTTGGCCAGCGCCGCCGCCTTGGCCTGATAAGGCGCAGCAAAAACGGACCCGGTGGCCCCGGCGACGGTAGAGAGAAATTGGCGGCGGTTCATGGAGGTCCCCAATTTATCAGGAGTGGGGGGCGCTGTGGCGAGGCAGGAAGGGCTCGATCAACGTGGCCCGTTGTCCCAAGATGCTAAGCTTCGCCCTGACTCGCGAGGAACTGATTGCAAAGGTCGTCGCTTAGCCAGAAGTCCGCTTGCCGCAGAGCCGCCACCAATGGAGCACAGGTCGGGATGAGGCCGCGGTTCTTCGCAGCTGCGAGCACTCCCAGAATCCCGACGACAGCGATTCCCTCGGCCCGTGCCGCCCGGCGTCCCAAGCGCTCGTCGATCAAAATCGCATCGGCCTTGAGCTCTTTCGCCAGCGCGATCGCTTCGGCTTCACCGGGGTCAAGCGCCATCCGCAGAGATGCGACGAAGGCAACATCCATTGTCTGCCGCACCTGTAGCCATGGCGCGGCAGCAAGATCGAAGCCATAACGAGTCAGTTCCATTGCTACGGCCGGTGGAATCAGCAACTGGCCATAAAGGGGTTCAAACAGCCTTGCGAAACCGATCGCGTTCAAGTTGAGGATCGGCGAAGTGTCGGAGACGACGATCAAAGAGGCTTTAGCCTCGCCACGTGTTGCAGATCCTCCTGCAGCATTTCCAGGTCGTAGTGGAGGGGAATCTTGCGCTGTGCTAACTCGCGCTGGAAGTCCATTTGGTGCAGGCCAGCGATTCCAGCGGCCCGCGCCAGCGTCACGCGGTCGTCTTGAAACAACTGGAGTGCCAACGCCAATCGGGCTTCCGCTTCACTAATGTGCGCTGCTTCCAACTCCTCGTCGCTGAGCACAAAGGCCATATCCACATTCTAGTCCCGACAGCGGGCGGCAGCCTCGATGAAAGAAGTTGCCGCCCTCCGCGCTTACGCCAAGTCAAACAACAGCACTTCCGCGTCACTCACTCCAGTGACCGTCAGCGCCGACTCCTCGGTCACCTTCGCCCCGTCGCCTTCGGCCAGCGGTTGACCGTTCAGCGTTACGGAGCCACGGGCCACTTGCAGGTAAGCGCCGCGGCCATCGCCTAAGGTGTGGGTGGCGGTGGCGCCGGGGTCCAGGCGGGTGACCAGCAGTCGGGCGTCCTGGTTCAATGGGACCGCGCCGTTGGGGGCGCCGGGAGCGGCGACGACTTTGAACTGGTTGCGGAGTTCCGCGTCCGGGAAGCCGGTCTGCGTGTACTGGGGCTTCAGGCCTTTGCGTTCAGGGAAGATCCAGGTTTGCAGGAACCGCACGGGTTCGGTCTTCGAATGGTTGAACTCGCTGTGATAGATGCCGGTGCCGGCCGACATCTGCTGGATTTCGCCGGGGCGGATCACGCCGCCGCCACCGGAGGAGTCCTTGTGTTCCAGCGCGCCGCTGATCACCCAAGTCAAGATTTCCATGTCCTGGTGCGGGTGCGTGCCGAAGCCTTGGCCCGGTTGAACGATGTCGTCGTTGATGACGCGGAGGGTGCGGAAGTGCGTGTGCTCCCGGTCGTGATAGGTGTTGAACGAGAAGGTGTGCTTGCTATCGAGCCAGCCAAAGTTGGCGGCGCCGCGGTCGTCGGATTTGCGGATAGTGATCATGGGAAGCCTCCTTAAGCTTCGGTGTTGTGATCGTGATCACAACCTTTTACATGTCGTTGGATGTGTTTTTGGTGAAAAGGATTCAAGCGGTCCCCCACGGGCGGTTTGCCCAATCCGAGCCGCGACCAGCAGGAGCGGGCTGTTTCAAACCACCGATTATGGCCGAATCGGCTGCGGCGATGGAGGCTCGCGTTGGCCAGACCTGGCGACTTGCAGGCTTTCTCGGGCGGCGGTGATGGGTGGTGGCACTCCGCTCCATGCTGTCGCGGCTCGGCGTGAGGCGGTGGCTTGGTTTCTGGGCGGTGGTAGGTGCTGGACGGCCATGTCGAACTGGCGAGCGGCTACAGGACCGGGGAGTCGGTTTGGGCTAGTAGGGTGAGGATCTTTTCCCGGTCCTGGGTCATGGTTTCCACCGCCGAATCGAGCGCCACTTTATAGAAGCAGGCCGCGACGAACAGGCCGACGCCGATGACCACGTAGAATGCCTCTTCGCGGTCGAACGCGTAGCGGCCCAAATAGGCCAGGCCCACCAGCATCGAGATCAGCGGGTAGACTAGCAGGGCGAACATGGAGACTTTGGCTCCGGCACTGCGCTTCCAGCTTTCGTTCGGATTCATCGCCCGCGGCGCGCGCGTGGAGCCCAGGTTGCCGATGCCTAGCAGAAACAGCGTGAATAGCGCACAGACGCAGGCCGCTTCACCCAGCTTTTGCGCGGTGACGGGCATCCGCAAGATGGTGCAGGCGGCGGCGACCAGCGAGATTTCCGCCACCACGAAGAAGGAGGCGGCGATGTTCTTGGCTTTCAGGATGGTGGCCGGAGGCACGGGCACCAGATAGTACATCTGGGCGGCGGAGCGATCAAAACCAAAAGCGTTGTAGAAGCAGACCTCGCTCAACAGCATCAGCGCATAGACCGCCACCACGGATAGGAAATTCTGGGTCATCCAACCGCCGGAAGCGGCTGCGGGGCCGAAACCGCTGGCTAGCGGCAGCCAGATCAGCAGGCCAAAGCTGAAGCCCATGAAGAAGACGACGCGGAATCGCGTGATCCGGCTCAAGAAACGGATCTCTTTTTCTACCAGGGCACCCAGCGGGTCCGGGAAGATCCGCGAGGGCCAGTTGGTCATCCACTCGTAGCGGCTGCTGACTTCGCGCTTTTCATTGGATCGTTCCGAATCGCCATCGAAGTAAAGGCTCCGGTTGAACTGCCAGCGCCCAAAGGCCCAGGCGGCCAACGCGAAGCCGATCAGCCACAGCCAGGGGGCAGCGCCACCTTCGGCCAGTGCGGCGGACCCGGCCGCTTTCCAGGGCCACCACGGTCCACTGGTCCACAGGGCCAGCTGCCGGCCGAACTCACGCGCCTTGTCGCCACCGCGCGAGGCCAGGAAGGAGGGCACCGCCGCCAGCATCACCACCACAATCAAGCCCACTTCGCGGACCTTCTTGTGGGCCAAGGCGCGCATCAGCAGGTCCCGCAAGCCAGCACCAATCGTCAGGTTGAAAACGCTGTACAGCACCGGAGCCAGCGCGCACCATTTCGGCAGGCCCGGGTTGAGCAGCAGGCCGATGGTCGCACCCAGCATCACGATGGGCATTTCCAGAAACAGTGAGCTGCGGAGCAGAATCTCCAGCCGGTAGAGCCGTGAATCCGCCACCGGATAGACGCGCAGCTTCTTCAGGTCCAGCATGCCACCCATGCTGGCCATCAGCAACGGCATGCCTTGCCAGTACAGGAACACCAGAAAGAGGATGGGCCCCAAGGACTTGCGCGCCAGCGTCAGCGATCCCGGGTCGGCCAGAAACACTCCGGCAAACACCGCCAGCGCGGCAAAGCCCAGATACCAGAAGGCGCTGAAGATGGCCGAGAGGATAAACGCCACGCGCCCATACCGGCGGTAGAAATTGATCAACATCCGCCACTGGGTGACGAGGATGGCCCGTGCCTGGGAATTGATCACATGCGCCTCTTGGTCCGACCGGAATTCATGGTGCTACAGCCAGTCCAGTGATTCGGCGGAACGGCCGCCGCCCACTAGCCGGACAAAGAGGTCTTCCAGCGTCTCCGCTCCGGAGCGGAGCTCATTCACCGTGCCATCGGCCACGATGCGCCCATCGTTGATGATCGCCACGCGATCGCACAACCGCTCCACCACTTCCAGCACGTGGGAGGTCAAGAAGATGGTCGCGCCATGGCGGACTTGTTCCAGCAGAATGTCCTTCATCAGGCGGGCGCCAACGGCATCGACGCCTTCAAACGGTTCGTCCATCAGGAACAGCTGCGGGCGGTGGATGAGGCTGGCGGCCATGGCGGTGCGCTTGCGCATGCCCTTGGAGTATTCAGCGATCAGCTTGCGCGGCGCGCTATCCAGCTCAAATAAGGCGAGCAGCTCTTTGGCCCGTTCCAGTGCCACTTGCCGCGAGAGGCCGTACATGCGGCCGGTGAATTCGACAAATTCGAGACCCGTCAGCTGATCAAACAACAACGTGTCATCCGGCACAACGCCGATCAACTGCCGGATGGCCAGCGATTGCGCGGGCATCACGCGGCCCAAGATCCGGACCGAGCCCACGGTGGGCGGTGCCAAGCCCATCAGCATCTTGATGGTGGTGGTTTTTCCGGCGCCATTAGGGCCTAAAAAGCCAAAAAAGCAGCCGGACGGGACGGTGAGACTAAGGCCATCCACGGCTGCTTTGTCGCCATAAATCTTAGTCAGCCCCCGCAGCTCGATCGCAGGAGGCGCGGGAGGCACCACCGGCCGCGGCGCTTCTGTGGCCATGACCTCGGCTTGAGGTGCGGATTCCGCGGTAGGTTCCGGCGCGGCAAAGGCTGGAGCCACAAGCTCCTGCCCCGGGATATCGGTCTTCGGCGGCTCCATAGGCTAATAGTCAATTCGATTATCGCCGATAGAGAGAGTTGAGAATCTATGGTCACCGCTGAACTGGACTACCGCACCATTATCGTCAAGAGCCTGGGCCAGTTGCCGCCCTTCTCCCCGGTACTGAACAAGCTGCTGGCGACACTGGCCCGCGAAGACGTCGCCTACTCGGAACTGGCTGGGATCATCGAGAAGGATACGGTGATGTCGGGCAATGTGCTGAGGCTGGTGAACTCGGCCGCCTACGCTCGGCGCAGCGAGATCAACTCCATTCCCCACGCCATCTCCGTGCTGGGGATCAACAAGCTGCGCAACGTCGTGCTGGGCCTGTCGATCTCCCGGATGTGGTCGGGGGTGAAGACGCCCAAGATCTGGTCTCCCGCGCGGTTTAATCTCCATTCCATCGCCGTGGCCGTCATGTCCGACAACATGGCCCAGCATCTATCGGTGAACTATCCCGAAGGGGCGTTTGTTGCCGGGCTGATGCACGATTTCGGCAAGCTGCTGCTGGCCGTCGCCCTGCCCAATGAGTATGAGCAGATCGACCAGCTGAAGCTGACCACCGGCCGGCCACTGTGGGAGTGCGAACGCGAGGTGATTGGCGCAGACCACGCGACCCTGTCCGGCATTGCGCTGGAAGAGTGGAACCTGCCCATCCAGATCCGGCGCGCGGTGGAGTTTCACCACCGGGTCACCGAGAATCCCAACTTCGAAGTTGAAAAGCAAGGCGCGACGTTCCATCTGGCGGAACTGCTGGATGCCGCCGACCAAGCGGTGAACCGGCTGGGCGTCTCCGTGCAGGAGCTCCCCGCCGGCACGGCCAAACACGAACACCCCACTGAGCCCATCCAACGCCTAACCGATGAAGAAACGACATGGAAGCTGATGGGTGACTTTGAGCGCGAGTTTGAAGCGATCCGGAAGTTCTTCTAGAAAGAAAACTCACCCAGTCAGCCGGCCTTAAGGTGAAGGGCGGAAGCCGCCAAGCTGACCAGTGCCGCGCCTGCCATCACCCATAACGTATCCACCTCGGTCCGCAACAGAATCACCAGGCTCGCCCCCGCCAACACCCAGGCCAGCGGCGTCGTCAAGGCATCGATGCCCAGCGGTAACGTGGCCGATAGACTGATGCCGGCACTGGCGATCACCACGGCCCGCAACATCCGCTTCACCCGCGGATCGCCCGTGAAACGCGCCGCTACCCCCAACATCGCCACCACCAGCAACGCCGGGGTCACCACCGCGGCCCAGGCTATCGCCGCCCCGGGGTAACCCGCGACGTAGTAGCCCAGCGAGACCACATACAGTCCCTTGGGCCCGGGTGTGGTCCGGCCGATCACCAGCGCGGTGTTCAACTGGCGATCGGTTAGTACCGGCCGCCGCACCACAAAGTCTTCTCGCAAGATGGGCAGTGAGGCGAGGCCGCTAAAGGAGCTTAAGGTGGCCTTCAGCAGCAGGAAGTAGAGCGTCCACAAGCTCATTCGCGCTCCCTCCAAAACCAGCCCACCACCGCCGCCAGCCCCAGCACCAGCAGCGGTGTGGAGATCATGGAAAGCCCGAAACTCACGCCCGCCAGCAGCGCCGTGCGTACCCCATTGGCGCGCGTCACGTAAGGCGCAATGATCGACCAGCAACTGGCCAACAGGATACCCACCGAGGCGGCCACCGCGCCGTCAATCGCGACATTCACCGCTCCCCAGCGGCTGGCGGTGTCGAACCCGGCGGTCAACACCGCTACGAGGATGCAACTGGGGACCGAGGCGGCCAGCAACGCCACCAGCGCCCCCGCGAAGCCGCGCAGCAGTGCTCCGGTGCAGGTGCAAAACGCAAACAGATTCGTGCCCGGCGTGATGCGGGACAGAGCGTAGCTGAGGGCGAACTGCTCCGGGCTGAGCCAATGCCGGCGGTCCACCAATTCGCGCTGAAAAGCGGCGATAGTGGGCCCGCCACCCCCAAAGGTGAGGTTGCCGATGCGAAGGAATACGTTGGCTAGTGGAGCCAGAGGCGGGGCCGTCACCCTTCGATGATATCGGCCTCGTGTCCACCGGGGTGTTCGCGCGCCACCCCGGCAACGCGGTTGCCTATAATAGACCCACCTTTTGTCATGTCCCGGACCTCAGCAGTATCCGCCACTCCACCGACGGCCGCCAGCGGCCGCCTGACCGCGCTTGACGCCTTCCGCGGTGCCACCATCGCCCTGATGGTGCTGGTGAATGACCCGGGTGACGGTGCCCACAGCTATGGCCCTTTGCAGCACGCGGACTGGCACGGCTGGACGATCACGGACATGGTGTTCCCGTCGTTTGTCTGGATCGTGGGCGTCGCCATTACCTTGTCCTTGGGCAGCCGGATGGCGGCCGGTGCGTCCCGGCGGGATCTGTTCACGCAAGTGTTGCGGCGGGCGGCCATCATTTATGCGCTCGGGTTGTTTGTGTATGGCTTCCCCACCTTCGACTTCGCCACGCAGCGGGCACTGGGCGTATTGCAGCGGATCGCCATCTGTTATCTGGTGGCTTCAATGATCTACCTCACTAGTGGTTGGCGCACGCAGCTGGCCTGGATCGTGGGGTTACTAGGAAGCTACTGGATGCTGATGACGCTGGTGCCCGTGCCGGGCTATGGGGCTGGCCGCTTGGATGTTGACGGCAACTTCGCCCACTACATTGACCGGCTGGTGTTAGGCGCGCACAACTATGCCGAAACCCGCACCTGGGACCCGGAAGGCATCGTCAGTACCCTGCCCGCTATCGCGACGGCGCTTCTAGGTGTGATGGCCGGCCATCTGCTGCGTTGGGGACGCACACTGGCGGAGCGCACCACCGCGATGTTCTTTATCGGGCAACTGCTGCTGGCCGCCGGCTTGATCGCGGATCTGTGGCTACCGATCAACAAGAAGCTCTGGACCAGCACCTTCACGCTGTTCATGGCCGGCATCGACTTTACGCTGCTGGCCATGTTCACTTGCGTGGTGGACCTGGCTGGATATCGCAAGGCGGTGAAGCCGCTGGTGATCATGGGCATGAATGCCATTGCGATCTACATGCTGTCGGAGCTGGTCGAGATCTCGCTGCACGCCATCCACTTCACCGGCGCGGCGGGAGAGATCTCGCTGCGGCGGTGGATCTACCTGAACTGGTTTGCGCCGCTAGGGTCGCCAGAGAACACGTCGCTGCTTTACGCGGTCGCCTACACGTTGCTGATGTGGGTGATCGCTTGGGGGATGTATCGCAAGAAGTGGTTTATCAAGATTTAGTGGAGGCTGGACCGCTCCGTTACCGTCGCGGCTCCGAAACTACTGAGCCGCGCACGTCAGTAAGCGGTCTGTGGAGGCCCCAAGCGATGGTCTGGAGCGCTACCAGCCCATCATCTTCATCCGCTCCTGGATGTTGTTGGAGAACCAGTTCATGCGCGCAGGTTTGCGACGCAGTGGTGCCGGTAGACACGCTGTCAATCGCGCCGCTTGCTCCCGGCTGAGCTTGGCCGCGGAGATGCCGTAGTGGTACTGCGACGCCGCCTCAATACCGAAGACGCCGGGGCCGAACTCCACGACATTCAGGTAAAGCTCCAGCACGCGCCGCTTGCCGAGCACGGTATCCACCACCGGGGCCAGCGTGTATTCAGCCAGCTTGCGCAGCGGGTTGCGGTGGGTGGTGAAGAAGAGGTTCTTGGTCAACTGCTGCGTGATGGTGGACGCGCCGCGGGCGATCTTGCCCTTCTCTTCGGCATCTTCCAGCACCTCTTCGACGGCCAGCCAATCGATGCCGTGGTGCTGATAGAAGCGCCCATCTTCGGACGCAATCACCGCGTGCGGCATATGCGGCGAGACCCGCTCCAGCAGGACCCAGATTTGGCGCTTCTGGTACTTGCCCTTCGCAAACCAGCTTTCGACGCGGCGCTGCGTTTGGACGCCTGTGGTGAACGGATCAACCCAGCGCAGCAGCACGGTGGCCGCCACCAGCAAGAGATACGCCCCGGCAATGGACAGCAGCAGCCCCACCAGCAACCGCCGTCGGGTGAAGGCGCTTCGCCAACTGGATACACGAGGGGCGGCGGAGCGGACCATTATGCTGCGGAAGCCGTCCCGGAATAGCGCTCACGCTGGGCCAGGGCCAAGTCATAGGAGCGGCGTAGCAAGGCGATGGCCGTCGTGATGTCGTCCGGTGCGCGCAGATGCCGGCTGATCCATCCGGTCTCCGGCAAGTAGTGATGTTTGTCCGCCAATCCCGATCCCACCACTTCATCCCGGACAACCTTCGGGAACGGGATGTCCACCAAGTGGTTGCCGTGGATGTGCCCCAATTCACGTTTCCCGACCCGGAATTCGATTCCACCGAAGCGGTGGGGGGCTACTGAAACATCAGGCCATTCCATCACGGCTGCCTTGATGGTCCGCTGTGCTTGATCGAGTTGCATACTCCCCTTGGATGCGGCGAAGGCCGCGAAGGACTCCGGCGGCGAGGGCGAAGTCACCGCCGCGTGCGAACGGCGCTGCGATCGATTACAATTTGAGTCAATCCGTTCGCCCCGGTAATTCCCGTCTTACCGCGAACGGCCCTCATCGCGCCCGTCCGCGCTCCCCCCGTTGCTTCTTGCTTTCCAGTCGCCCTTGATCTGCAGCCTGTCCTGCGCAACCGCATGTCCCCCGGCCCAAGGAGTGTCTGTCCATGATTCGAAGCCTTTTCCTGCTCATGCTCACCATCGCGCTGGCCCCGGCGCAGAACCCCACTGCGACGCTGGCCGGTGAAATCCGAGATCCCAGCGGGTCCGCCATCGCCAGCGCCAAGGTCTCCATCCGCAATGTAGAGACCAATATCCAACGTGCGGTGTTGACCGGCGACTCCGGCCAGTATCTGTTTCCGCTGCTGCCGCCCGGCAGCTATGAGTTGGTGACGGAAGCACCCGGCTTTCGCCGGTCCGTGCAAAGCGGCATTACGTTGCAGGTCAGCCAGGATGCCCGATTGGACGTCAAACTCGAACTGGGGCAAGTGAACGACGTCATCCAGGTGGTGGCGGAGGCACCGCAGACCGCCACGGAATCGGCCGCTTCCGGCACCGTGATCGAGAATCGCAAGGTGATCGAGTTGCCGCTGAATAGCCGGGAGTTCTACGGGCTGGCGCTGCTGGTGCCGGGCGCCTATGCGCCGGCGCAGAATTCGACGATGGGCTTCCGCGGGGGCTTCAACGTGGCCGGTGCCACGGAGACCAGCAACAACTTCACCGTGAACGGCATCGACAACAACGACACGGGCGTCAACGGGCCTTCGTTCCGGCCGTCGGTGGATTCAATTCAAGAATTCAAACTGCTGACTGGCGTCTACCCGGCTGAATACGGCCGCGGGTCCGGTGGACAGGTGGTGGTGGTCACCAAATCCGGCACCAATCAGTTGCATGGCGGCCTGTTTGAGTTTCTTCGCAACCAGGTGATGGACGCGCGGAACTACTTCACGCCGTCAGCCTCGCCCGCCTTCAAGCGCAACCAGTTCGGCGGCACGTTGGGCGGTCCTATTCGCAAGGACAAGACGTTCTTCTTTTACAGCTATGAAGGGCTGCGGCTGCGGCAGCAGGTGGCGGCGCTGGCGACGGTGCCGTTGCCTGAAATGAAGTCGGGCGACTTTCGGTCCCTGCTGACCCTGGCTTCACCCCGGCGCGTGCTAAACCCATTCACCGGGCTGAACTTCCGCACGCCCAATGTGATCGATCCGGAGCTATTGGATTCGCTCGGGGTGAGGCTGGCTACGTTCTATCCCGCCCCCAACCGGCCAACCGCCGCTGGCACGCTACCGGCCTCCAACTACAACTTCAGCGAAACCCGGCGCGAGACGATGGACCAGAACAGCATCAAGGTGGACCATAGCTTCTCCGTGAATGACTCACTCACCGTCACCTATAACCGCTTCACTGACCCGTCGTTTGAACCCTCCAACCGCCTTTGTGGCAGCTCCGTGCTGCCGGGCTTTGGGTGTGACTCCGGGTTGACCACCCAGCTGGGCGGCCTGACAGAGGTACACGTCTTTTCGCCCTCGTTGATCAATGAATTCCGCGCGGGCGTCAACCGCCTGGTCCAGCCGCGCCTGCAGGAGGACGTGAAGGCCGACTTCCCCGCGCTTCCCGGAGCGTTTCTTGATTCCATCCCGGACAATACCGGTCTGCCGTCCACCTCAGTCACCGGCTATTCTCGGCTAGGCGGTGCTACCAATCTGCCGTCCAACCGTGCCGACACCACTTACCAGATCGTGAACAACCTCAGTTGGATGGCGGGCAAGCACGCGCTGAAATTCGGGGTTGAGTGGCGCCAGTTCCAGAGCAGTAACAATCAGTCTTCCGGTGGTCGCGGGTCGCTGAACTTTACCGGTGCCACCACGGCACTCACCAGTGGCTACCCGCTGGCCGACATGCTGCTGGGACTGCCCACCAGCACCAGCCGCAACCCGTATCAGCCGTTCTTCTATAACCGGCAGGGGTCGTGGAACTGGTTCGTGCAGGACGACTACAAGATCACGCCGCATCTCACCTTCAATGTCGGCCTCCGGTGGGAGTACATCAGTCCACTCACCGAAAAGTACAACCGCATGTCGTCGTTTGACGCCGACACAGGCGTACTGCGCGTGATGGGGCAGAACGGCGTCGGTAAGGCGCTCTACAACGCGGACCGAAACAACTTTGCGCCACGCTTTGGCTTTGCCTGGCAGCCCTTTGGCAAGTCCTCCACCGTGATCCGCGGCGGCTACGGTATCTTCTACAACCCAAACACCACGTTGAACGGCATGTACACGCTGGCCCTGAATGCGCCGTTCCGCAACCCCCAGACCTTCAATGCCAGCCGGACCGTGGTGATCACGTTGAAGGATCCTTTTCCGAGCACTCTGGCCAGCGGCTCCAACACCGCCTGGGGTATCAATCAAGACTTCCCGTTGGCCGACCGCCAGCAGTGGAGCTTGGGCGTGCAACGCCAGCTGACCACCAACATCCTGGTGGAAGCCAGCTACTTCGGTGCCAAAGGCAGCCACCTGCAGACCAGCCAGAATCCGAATCAGCCAGCCCCGGGTCCGGGCACCACGGCCCAGGTGAACGCCCGCCGCCGCTTCCCCGCTTACGGCAACTTGACGTGGTATCAGAACGACGGCAACTCGAACTTCCATTCCCTGCAGGCGAAGCTCGAAAAGCGCTTCAGCGCTGGCTTGTCGTTTCTCACCTCCTACACCTACGGCAAATCGATCGATGACGCCCCCGGCACCGGATCTACGTCCAACGCCTCCAACAGCGCGCCGCAGAACAGTTTCAACCGTCGGGCCGAGCGGGGCCTGTCGGACTTTGATGTCCGTCACCGGCTGGTGTGGAGCCCCATATGGTATCTGCCCTTCGGCAAAGGCGGGCGCAAGTTCACTGACCGGCTGATGCAGAACTGGGAGGTCTCCGGCATCTTTAGCATCCAGACCGGCCGCCCGCTGACGCCCTACTTGAGCGTCAACACCAGCAACACCTTCGGCGGCAGTGACCGGCCCAACCTCATCGGCGACCCCAACGCTGGGCCCAAGACCGTGCAGCAGTGGTTCTCGACCGCCGCCTTCGCTATACCAGCCGTAGGCAACTTCGGCAACGCTGGACGCAACATTATCCAGGGTCCGGGCCTGGTGAACGTTGACCTGAGCTTCAGCCGCAACTTCTATCTGCGGGAGAAGATCCGCCTGCAGTTCCGGGGCGAAGCCTTCAACCTGGCCAATCACCCGAACTTCAGCTATCCGAACGCGACGGCGGACAACCCGTCGTTCGGGCAGATCGCCGCAGCTGGCGACCCCCGCCAGATCCAGCTCGCGCTCCGGCTGGCTTTCTAGGCTGGAGGCTCGCTTTTTCAGGGGCGGCCCGGTCTCCCACATCGCGGGACCCGCCGCCCTTGTTTTGATGCATGCTGTCAACGCCGCTTGTCGACGTTCCGCATCGCCTTGTGGATCGACTTCCACTTGGCCTTGCGGGCCAGCATCTGGTGGATGTCGGTTTGTACCGCCAGATGCTCCGCCTCCTTACGCAGCTTGTGAAGGCTGCCCAGGCGCTCCGGATCAAGCAAGCCGTCGGCCACGGCTTGACGCACCGCGCAGCCCGGTTCATTGGAGTGTGAGCAATCAGAGAAGCGGCACTGCGCCGCCCAATGTTCAACATCGCCGAAGGTGGCGTTGACGCTCTCCTCGGAGGCCCACAGCTGAAGCTCCCGCATGCCGGGTGTGTCGATCAGGAACGCGCCGCCGGGCAGTTCCACCAGTTCGCGATGGGTGGTGGTGTGGCGGCCCTTGGAATCGGCTTCGCGGACCTCCCGGGTCGCCATCCGCTGCTCACCCAACAGGGCATTGGTCAGCGTCGATTTGCCTGCTCCGGAGGAGCCCAGCAGCACGGCGGTGACGCCCGGCGTCAGATAGCGCCACACGTCGTCGATGCCTTGCCCGCTGGGAGCAGCAATCGGGTGGACATCGCGGCCCTCCACCACCGCTTGCGCCGCTGCTACCCGGCCCGCGACATCGGACGCCAGGTCGGCCTTGGTCAGCAGCACCACGGGCCGGGCGCCGCTTTCCCGCGTCAGCACCAGGTACCGCTCCAGCCGCCGGAGGCTGAAATCATGATCCATCGCCATCACCAGAAACGCGATGTCGACGTTGGCGGCAATCGGTTGTACCTCCACTCCGGACCCGGCCGCCTTGCGGGCAAACAGTGTCCGCCGCGGCGCTACCGCGACAATCTGCGTATCCCGCAGTTCCACCCAATCGCCCACGCAGGGGCGCACACCATCAAAGCTACCGGCCAGTGTCACCGGCTGATCGCCCACCAACCACACACCACGATGGTGCGCTGTAATTCTGAAATTCAAGGGAGTCTCGCTTTCATGAGGGACCAGTCTGCGAATGCAGACACGTCCGGCGCGAGGGGCCGAAGAGAGAAAGCGCTTGACGGCCGGGCACCGGAACCGGCGTGGCAAGCGGCCTAAGCGATGACAGTAGTAGCCAAGTGACGAAGATAGCTCACCCCTGCCCGCCTCGGCAACTGGACTATTGAAACTGGGGGCTTAAGACGCTACCCTGACACCCATGAGATTACTGCTGGCGGCTTGCTGCGCGACGGGCTGGATGATGGCGCAGGAAGTGACCGGCTCCATCGTGGGTACCGTCACGGACAAGACCGGCCTGCCCGTCGCGAACGCGAAGATCACCGTTTCCGCCATCGACCAGGCGGTGAACCGCGCCTACCAGACCAATGCCGAAGGCAATTACGCTGCCACGCTGCTGAGCATCGGGCGCTACTCGATCCGCGTGGAGGCCCCCGGATTCAAGGCCGGCCTGCGCAGCGGCTTCGAACTGCACGCCTCCGACAAACTGACCGCCAACTTCTCACTCGAAGTCGGCGACACGGCCACCACCGTCGAAGTGGTGGGCGAATCCGTCGCCACCGTGGAACTGCAATCGGCTACTTCAGCCGGACTGATCTCAGGCGTCGAAGTGACGGAACTGGCGCTGAACAATCGCAACTACATCCAGCTGATCTCATTGATGCCGGGCGTCACCAACAATTCGCCCACCGACGAAGTCTACATCGGCACCACCAATCCGACGGGATCCACGAACACCATCCCGTTCTCCCTGAATGGTGGCCGGACCAGTGGCAACAACTTTATGGTGGACGGTGCTGACAACGTCGACCGCGGCTCAAATCTGACCTTGCTCAACTATCCTTCCGTGGATGCGATTGCCGAATTCAAGGCAATGCGCGGGCAGTACTCGGCGGAGTTTGGACGCGGCGCGGCGGGCATGATCAATGTGATCACCAAATCGGGCACCGCCAAGGTTCACGGCTCCGCCTATGAGTTCTTCCGCAATGATGTGCTGTCAGCCAACACTTACTTCAACAACGCCCGTCGCATTGCCCGGCCACCATTGCGCTACAACAACTTTGGCTACACCATCGGCGGCCCGGTGCCTTTCCTGGGCACGCGGAAGAGCGACCGCAACAAGACGTTCTTCTTTTGGTCCCATGAATTCCGCCGCGTGCTGACCTATGCCACGTTCAATGCGCTGGCACCCACCGAAGAGATGAAGCAGGGCAACTTCACCGCACCAGTCTGCACGCAGTTCACCGGCAATACCTGTGAAGCCACGGCCACGCGGATCACCAACATCAACCCGGTGGCGCGGGCCTATATCCAGAGCGTCTGGTCCAGGATTCCGGCCGGTGATCCCACTACTTACAACTTATTCACCCCACAGCGCTCCATCTACAACGCGCGGCAGGAGCTGATCAAGATCGACCATGTCTTCACCGCCAGCCACCAGGTTTCGGTGCGCTACATCAGCGACACCATCCCGACGGAAGAGCCCGGCGGCCTGTTCACCGGAGCCGCGCTGCCCGGTGTCTCCACCACGCGCACCAACTCACCCGGACGCGGCTGGATGTTCCGCGGCACCTCCACCATGCGGCCCACGCTGCTGAATGAGGCGGGCTTTGCCTACTCGTCCGGTGCCATCACCAGCACGCCCGTGGGCATGATCGCCGCGGCAAACTCGCCGGCCGTTCAAGTGAAGCTGCCGTTTGCCTCTACACTGGACCGCATTCCCTCGCTATCGGTGGCCGGCTTTTCGAGCGTCACCGGTTTTGGCCAGTATGAGAACTACAACCGCAACTTCAACTTCTTCGACAACATGACCAAAGTGTGGAGCCGTCGCGTCTGGAAGTTCGGTGCCTCGGTGAACCTCTACCAGAAGAACGAGAACGCCGCGGGCAACAATGCGGGGACGTTTTCCATTCCCAACACACCGCGCCCCACGACAGCAACACCGCTGGCCCAACAAGCCTGGGCAAACTTTCTGCTGGGCAACGTCAGCAGCTACACCCAGGCTTCCGTCGACCTGTTCCCCGACGTGCGCCAGCGGCAGTGGGAACTCTACTTTCAAGATGACTGGCACCTCAAGCCGAACTTCACGCTGAACCTGGGGGTGCGCTACTCCAACTTCTATCTGCCCTATGACGCCGCCGGCCTGTTGACCAACTTCGACCCATCACGCTGGGACCCGGCCAAAGCTCCGCAAGTGAACCCCACCACCGGCAATGTCGTGCCCAATACGGGCGACGAGTTGAACGGCATCATCATCAACAACCGCAACTCACCGTTTGGGTCCAAGATCTCCAACGAAGACCGCCACAAGTTCGCCCCACGTATTGGCTTTGCCTGGGACCCATTCAAGAAAGGCCGAACGGCCATCCGTTCCGGCTACGGCATCTCGTATGATTCGACGCTGGTGGGCATCTACGAACAGAACATCTTCAACAATCCGCCCTACGTCAACAGCATCAACATCTCGAATACACGCCTGGAGAACCCGGCCGCCGGAGTGCAGTTGATCTCCGCCGCACCGAAGACACTGCGCGGAACACCCGCGCCCAACCAACTGCCCTACACCCAGCAGTGGAGCTTCGACATCCAGCATCAGTTGGTGAAGAACCTGGTGGCCAGCGTCGGCTACTACGGCTCTAAATCGACTCATCTGCTGGGCGTGGTGGACATCAACCAAGTGCCCGTCGGAGCCGCCGTGGCGGCGGGCATCACTGACGCCAACACGCCGTTCACCACGCAGACCACGCCGCGGCTGAACGTCATCCGCCCGTACCGGGGTTACGGGCCGATCAACACGGTACAGAACTGGTTCAACTCCACTTACAACTCGCTGCAAGTAAGTGCGCAGAAGTACTACACCGGCGGTTTCTCGCTGCGGCTCAGCTATACGTGGTCCAAGGTGATGACGGATGCCACCAGCGACCGGTCCAATGCGCCGCAGAACACTTACAATCGCAGTGCGGAGCGCGCCCGCGCTTTGTTTGACCGCCCACACGTGCTGACCGTGAGCTACATCTACCAGGTGCCGCTGGCCGCTAAGTCGCATGGCACCACCGCGCTGGCGTTGCGGGGCTGGCAGCTGTCCGGCATTGCGACCTTCAATTCCGGCACGCCGCTGCGGGTGACCTCCGGCCTGGGCCAGGATTGGGGCGGCCTGGGCATCTTAGGCACCAGCGCTTCGTCCCCCCGCCCGGACCGCATTGCGGACCCCAACGCGGGAGCGCCGCACACGCTGCTGAATTGGTTCAACACAGAAGCCTTCGCGGCCGTGCCGCAAGGCGAAGTCCGCCCCGGCAACGCCGGCCCGGCCACAGTGGTCGGCCCCGGGTTTTCCCGCTATGACTTGTCGATGTTTAAGAACATCAAGTGGGGCGAACGCGGCAAGGATGTGCAGATCCGCCTGGAGAGCTTCAACACACTGAACCACACCAACTTCCTGGGCGTCTCAACGTCGCTGGGCGCCACCAACTTCGGTCAGGTGACGTCGACACGTGAGCCACGACGGGTGCAACTGGCGATGAAGTTGCGGTTCTGAGTTTAAAAGACCCGCCGCAGCGTCAGCTTGGTGTAGACCACGCGGAAGCCGCAGCGTTCGTAGTTACGTTGCGACTGGCTACCCGGCAGCGTGGCGGCGAACGCCAAGTCGCAACCCGCCGCGGCGGCCGCCGCTAGTCGCGTCTCCACCAGTGCGCGCTGCAAGCCCAATCCTCGCGCGTCACCGACCGTGGCGTCGCCAAAGAAGAAGCCGGTGTTCTCGCAGATGTTGAGGGTTCCCCCCGCCACAGCGCGACCATCGACAAAGGCCAGATAGGGTTGCAACGGGCCGCTGGACAGAGCCGCGCCGATGGCCAGCATCTCCGCTGGCGGTTCGCCCGGCCCAAAGAAACCTTCCGCCACCACGCGCGAGTACGTCGCCCCATCACCCGGCACCACGCGCGGGTCCGCGGGTGGTACGTCGCCGGAGATCACCCGGGCCAGCACGTTGTTCAACTCCACCACGCGATAGCCTCGCTCGCTCAGTTGCGGCAGATAACCTTCATCCGCCAGTGGGCACAGGTCGATCTCCGCATGGCTGCCGCGAGACTGGTAGAACTGCTCCATGGCCTCGATCTCGGCCGCACTGACGACACCATGCATCCCCGTCCCGATGGCGTGCGTGAGGGGCGAGCCAACGCCCGCAAACATGGCGACACCGCCCGCATAGTCCATGCTTTCGGTCGGCCCGCCGTAGCAACGGCAAGTGAATGCTTCTGCGGCTTCCAAGCGCCGGGCGAGAGTATGGTTGGCGAAGAACAATCTACCGCTAGCTTACCCGCTCAATAGGCCCAGGGCGTCCCATCGGGCCGCCGAATGGCGGGCCGCAGGCGGCGGACGTAAGGGTACTTGCGAGCCACCGCCTCGTTGACGTCGATGCCCAGGCCCGGTTTGTCGTTCACCGTGACTTGTCCATTGGCGTATTGCGGCACATCGCTAAAGACCTCGCGGACGGGGTCGCCCCAGCCGGTGGCGAACTCCTGGATGCCGAAGTTGGGGATCGACAAACTGACCGCCGCATTCGCCATGTGTGTGATCGGCGAAATATTGCCTGGCCCATGCCAGGCTGACAGGATGCCGTAGGGTTCACAGAAGGTGGCGATCTTTTTGCCGGTGGTGATGCCGCCACAGTGCGCCAGGTCGTGACGCACATAGTCGATCAAGTGTTCGGTGATGAGGAACAGGCCATCCCATTGGCCGGTGTAGACCTCACCCATCGCGATCGGCGTCGAGCATTGCTGCCGCATCAGGCGGAACGTATCCAAGTGCTCCGGCCGCAGCGGATCTTCGAAATAGAACAGGCGGTAGGGCTCCAGGGCCTTACCCAACTGCAGAGCTTGCGACGGGGTGATCCGCTCATGCACGTCATGCAGCAGTTCGATCTCATCGCCCACGGTTTTGCGCAGGTGGTCGAACAGTTTAGGCAAGGTGCGGGTGTAGGCCATCGGGTCCCACACCTCATCCGGCGGCATCCCGGCCGCATAGGCGTCCTTGGTCTTGGCGGCTTGCGCTGCGGTCTGCGGCACGGCATAGCCGCCATCGTTGCCTGGCAGCGCTACCTGCACCTTGATCACCTTATAGCCGCGCTCCATCAGCTTGCGGACGTTGTCTTCCACCTGCTTGAAGTCGCGCCCGCCGGCGTTAGTGTAGGTGAGCATTCCTTCGCGCACTTTGCCGCCCAGCAAGTCATACACCGGCAGCCCGGCCACTTTGCCTTTGATGTCCCACAGCGCCATGTCGACGCCGGAGATGGCCGACATCTGCACGCTGCCGGAGCGGTAGTACGGCAGGAAGAACAGCCGCTGCCACAGCCGTTCGCTGTGCATGGGGTTCTGCCCGATCAGCCCGGGCGTCAGATGCTCCTCCATAAACTTGGCGACGCCCAGTTCGCTGCCGGTGCAGGTGGCATCTCCCCATCCGACCAGGCCCGGCTGGTTGGTGGAGATCTTGATGAGCACGAAGTTGTTCATCGCCGTCGCGCCGGGGTTGGTGACGATGACGTCGACACCCGTGATGCGGATGGAGCCGGGTGATTTCTGCGCGGCCGTCTGGGCGGCCAGCGGAAGCGGGAGCGCAGCGGCTGCGCCAGCGAGAGTCTTCAGTAGTTGACGGCGATGCATTCAGTCTCCTTGCGGTTTCCGCTGGACAGCGTATCACTGGCAGCCACGATCACGCTACTCCAATGGGCCGCGGACCGAAGGTACGGGCACTAATCCACATCCGGATGGATTGCCAAGGGCGATGGACCACATGCTATGCTCTGCTAACACCGGACAGTTAGGAAGGCTGCCGGTGAATATACTCCAAAAGGTGATAACAAATGTATAGACTTTTCAGTGTTTCTCTGTTGATGCTGGCCCTCAGCGGTATGGCGATGGCCATCAGTGTTCCCGTTCCCGAGATTGACCCCGGCATGGCCACCAATGCCATCGCGCTGGTTTCTGGCGCAGTGTTGGTTTTCCGCTCTTCGCGGAAGAAGTAGTTGACGCGGAGAATGGCGGGCGTCTCTCACGAGCGCCCGCCGCTCCTCTGATAGCAGCGAACGTTTCAAGATTTCCCCGTCGGTCTTTCTTTCGGCTATGTCATACCCCTCGGCCCCGGTTAATCCGCTACAAACTTTCACGGGGAGCCTGTCCGCGCGCCTGGGCTTGATGACGCTGACACTGCTGCTGGAGATCGCCATTATCTCGGTGTGGGTCGACAATGCCCAACTGAGCCGGGATGGTTTAATCGTCGGTATCGTCGCGCAGTGGGGAGCAACGGTGGTTCGCGCGGTGGTCGCGTTTGCCTTGTTTTGGATTGTTTTCGGTCAAGCCGGAGCTGGCACTGCCCTGGAGGCGATTCGCCACCGCTTGGCTGACCAGCCGGTCCGTTGGGTACTGGCGCCCTGGCATGGGTTGGCCCTGGCGGCCTTTGGCGCGCTCTCCCAGCAGCTCTACTGGAGCGGACAGACGGGCAATCTCTTGCCCGCCGTCTGGATCGCCGGCGGCGTGGCTGTGTTGGTGACGCTGGCCATCGTCTTCGCCCCTTGGCCGGTGTGGCGGGCGCTGCTGGCCAGTACAGTTGATGTGTGGGGCTTTGGTTTGGGAGCCACTATCGTGGCGGTGGCCCTTACGCGGGCCGCCCGAGCGCTATGGGAACCGGTTAGTTCGCTCACGTTCGAGTTTGCCGCAGCGCTGTTGCGGTTGACGATGCTACCGGTCCGCTCCAATCCGGTACTCCGGGAGTTGGGCACAGACCGTTTTCAGGTTGAGATCGCCGCTGAATGTTCGGGATTGGAAGGGGTGGCGCTGGTGCTGGTGTTTGGCGCGGCCTGGCTGTGGTTCTTCCGGTCTGAATACCGCTTCCCGCATGCGCTGCTGTTACTGCCGGCGGGCATGGCCGCCATCTGGGTACTCAACACGCTGCGCATCGCTGCCCTGATCGGGATCGGCCACGCCGGCTGGGAATCGGTCGCGCTGGGTGGGTTCCACTCCCAAGCGGGCTGGATCACGTTTGTCTCAGTCTCGCTGGCGATCTGTTGGGCTTCGCGACGCCTGCCGTGGTTTGCCTCGGGATCAAGGGAAGGCTCTCTGGTGGCCAGTACCGTTGCGAAAGATACCGCGGAAGGCGACTGGACTGCCCCTTGGTTGGTGCCTTTCTTGGCGATCCTGGGAGCGGGTCTGGTTTCGCGTGCCTCGACCGGCGGGTTTGAATGGCTCTATCCGTTGCGGGTGATCGCGGCGGGGGCGGCGCTTTGGCTTCTCCGCAACGAGTACCGCAAGATCTCGTGGCGGCTGAGCTGGGCCGCCCCGGCAGCCGGTGTGGCTGTCTTCGCGCTTTGGTTAGGCCTGGAACGGCTCTGGCCCCAAGCACCTGATGCGGCGCTCTCCTCCGCCTTGGCCGCGCTCCCGGTACTGCCGCGCGCTGCTTGGCTTTGCTTCCGGGTACTCGGAGCGGTGGTTACGGTTCCGGTGGCGGAAGAGCTGGCGTTTCGCGGATTCCTGATGCGCCGGCTTTCATCCGCCCGGTTCACCCAAGTGGACCCGACACTGTTCCGCGCGTTCGCCTGGTTGGCCTCTTCCACCGCCTTCGGTCTCCTTCATGGCGAACGCTGGCTGGCGGGCACCTTAGCTGGGTTGATCTACGCCTGGGCTTACAGCCGCCGTGGCAGCATCGGGGACGCAGCCGCAGCACATGGCATCACCAACGGTCTGCTGGCGCTGTGGGTGCTAACCACCGGCGAAACGCAGCTCTGGTAAGGACGGCCGGAACGGGTTGCGCCGCGGTGCCTATCCGTTGCGCCAGAAAGGCGCCATCGACCACAGCCGGTCATTCGTGCGGTCCTGGTTCCAGTAAGGTGTTGGCTCAAAGTAGCCGCCTTCGCCCAGGTGCCTTTTCACGACATCTTCGTTCAACGTAAAGCCCAACCCCGGGCCTTCGGGCACCGGTGTCATGCCCGCCTTCGAGAACGGCTTCTTCACACCCGGCACGTCCACCATGTCCTCCCACCAATCAACGTCAACGCCGTGATGCTCCAGCACGAGAAAGTTCTCTGTCGCCGCGGCGCAGTGGATATTGGCAAAGAAGCTGACCGGCGTTCCAGCAAAGTGCATCGTCATGGGGACACCGTGCTCCTGGCAGAGGTCGCCTACTTTCTTGGTTTCGAGAATACCGCCGGAACTGGCCAGATCCGGGTGGACGATGTCGACGGCGTGCATCTGGGCCAGCTTGACGAAGTCCTCTTTCAGGAAGATGTCTTCGCCGGTCAGCGTTGGGATGTCGATAGCATCGGTGATCTTCTTCCATAGCTCCGGGTACTGCCACGGAATCATGTCTTCCAGCCACGCCATGTTGTACTTTTCGAGCGCCTTGCCCAGCTTGATGCAGCTGTTCAGTCCGATGTGGCCGAAGTGATCGGCAGACAACGGCACTTCATAGCCGATCTGTTCGCGCACCTTGCCGACATACTCGGCCATCAGCGCCACACCTTTGTCGGTCAATTCCATGCCGGTGAACATGTGCTGCGTGCGGAAGAAGTCGCGGCTGGAAGTGCCTGCCGGACGCATCACGGTGCCTGGAATGTTTTCGACCAGGCCCACACCCAGATCCATCTTCAGCCAAGTAAAGCCCTGGCTCTGGCGAGCCTTCAAGCGCCGTCCGAACTCCGCCGCATCCTGCGATTGATCAGTATCGGCGTAGAGCCGGATGGTGTCGCGGAACTTGCCGCCCACCATCTGGTAGACCGGGGTGTTGTAGGCCTTGCCCGCCAGATCCCAAAGTGCCATCTCCACGCCACACACGCCGCCCGCCTGGCGCGCATGGCCACCGAACTGTTTGATCTTGCGGAACAGCTTGTCCACGTTGCAGGGGTTCTCCCCCAGCAGGCGGCTCTTCAACATCAAGGCATAGTTCTTGGACGCCCCATCGCGAACTTCTCCGTAGCCCGAAATCCCCTGGTTGGTGTCGATGCGGATCAAGTGACACATCATCGGCGCACGCGCCACGGTGGCGATCCGGAGATCAGTAATCTTCAGATCCGACGGCTTCGAGCGAGTGTTCGTGTTCTGCGGCATCGCTTCCAGGCTTTCGTCAGCCCAGAATGTGGCCGCCGCGGTCCCGGCGGCAGACGTTAGAAAGGAACGGCGTTTCATGGCCGTATTCTATGCCTAACTTCGACGAGCGTCTACTCAAAACTGGAGCGTTGTTAGCGGCTGGCGCTCAGCCTCCAAACTAACTATGTATCTGACTAATCAGAGCCGAATAAGATACATTCGTCATGGGCTTGTCGTGGCTGTTCACGCCTCCACCAAGGGCTGCTCAAACAGGATCAGTTCAGGCTTGTCAGCGATCTTTCCGGCCAGCATGTCGTCAACCGACAACTGCCCGCTCTTGATGACCTGGATGTCCAACTGGGCGGCTACCTTGCCGCTGATGGAACGGTCAAACACCTGGGCTGCCTCCATGAACAGCAGCGTGGACAGGGGGCGGGCCGCCCCGGACAGGAACGGATTGTCGCCGATCGTCTCATTGAATGCCGTCGCCAGCTCTTCTCCGAAAGCGGCCAGCTTCTTCAATGCCTCCGCCGGGTTCTCGGTTCCCAACGTGCGGAACTCGGCCATCGCCACGCCGGCATCCACCGCATTGCCGACCAGCTTCAACTCCATCTGCAGCAGCGAACTGAGAAACTCCGGCAGCCGCGAAGACGCCGAATGCTTCTTTAGCGCATCGCCCAAGACGCTGGGCACGGCGGAGGGCTCGTAGAACCGGGCGGTTTGGGCCAAGTCCGGGATTCCGCGCAGCATCGTGGAGACGGTGCCCAGCCGTTGCTGCAAAGCCCTCCGCGTACTGGCAAGTTGCGCCATCGCCAACACCTGCGCCGCGTCAAAGCAATCCCAATAGACGTCGGTATCGAGATCCCGCGTCAGCGTGTCACCGGACAAGCGGATGTTGGTGCTGGGCGGAATTGCGGCATAGACCAACGGAGGCGCGGCCGCCGCGATGTCCTTGTAGTTGTCGACATCGGCAAAGTAGTAGAACAGCACGATCTCTTTCAACCGGCGTTGCAGCGCACGCGAGAGGTCCATGTAGACGGGGCTGTGGCGTTCACGCGGTGCCTTCAGCCACGCCTTCAGATACGCCGGTGGGGCCGACAGCGTCAGCCGCACCAGCGTGTCACCGATGTCGTGCGTGCCGGAGTTCGGATCGCGGGCGTCCAGCAGTTTATCCAGGTCCGCCACCCACTCCGGGAAGCTATGCGCCGGCGGCGCAAAGGCGGACGGCAGATACTGTTCCACCAGCGGGCCGATCTCGGATTGGAACTGCGAAGCGCGCATCTGGCGCACGGCGCGCTCCATGCGGAACGAGTAATTGAACGTCCCCTCTTTCCAGGTACGCACTCCGTTCTTGACGCTTGCCGGCAGCGTGGCAGCCACCGTGAACGTGCTATCTCGACCACTGCGCGCGCCGAACAGGCTGCGCCGTTCGGATTTCTTGTCCGTGGTGTCCAGCGAGTAGGCCAACACCCGCCCGTCATCCTCGGCGATCACCAGCTTGGCGGATGACAGCAGCTTCGACGACGACGAGACATCGCCAAAGGGCATCGACAACTCAGTGGACACGCTCCGCGAGATGTTGTGCGACAGTTCCGCCATGTGCAGGGTGATGGCCGGATGCTCGTGAATCAGGAGATTGCCGAAGTCGCCATTGATCGCCTGCGCCAGCATCTCCAGCGTGGCGGCGTCGGCATTTTGAGTGTTGAAGCTGACGTCAACCAGCGCGGTGGAAGTGGTGCTGCGCGCGTAGCGGGCAGAGAACGAAAACTCCTGCTTCTGCTTGGCGGCTTTCAGAGCCATCTCGTAGAACTTGTCGGCGCGTGCAAACACCGTTCGCGCCACATCCTGCACCTTGTTGAGGTCGGCCAATACGGCGGTCTGCTGACCCAGGAACTTGGCGACGCGGTCCTTCAGCAGGTTGTCGACGGTGGCAAAATCGGCGTCATCGACCGCCTTCTTGATCCGGTCGAAACTCACTTCCCGGCGGATGAAGTCCAGCACCTTTTGCAGCGTGCCGCCTTCGATCACATTCAAGGCATCTTGGGCGATCGTCTTCAACTTCTTGGCGATCTCGGTATTGGTGACCACGCCCAGCCCCGGCCCGACGGCGGCTTCAATCGCCCGACCCAGCGGCGTCCGCTCAAAGCCGGCCTTGCTGAGCAGTTGCTTCACCACGGTCTCGACCGGTTGCGCCGGATCGACCAGCAGCCTCAGCCCGGACTCCAACTGCGAAAGGTCCTGGCCGCTCAAGGAGAGCAGCATGCTGGTCAGGTCATGACCGCCGGTTTTCGTCAGTTGATCCAGCTTGCCCAGCAGACCCGTCACCTTCTCGCGGCCCGCTTCGTAGATCTCTTGAATCTGTGACTCAGTCAACCCGGTAGCGGCCTGCAGGGCCGTGCCGCCTGCGTGCATCAGCACTCCGGCCAGCTTGTCCTCAAGGCTCTCCTTGGACGTCACGAACGCGCGGGTCTCCTTCAGCACCTCAAAGACCTGAGAGTTGTTCAAGCCGAAGATCGCCGATACCAGATCCTCCGCCTTGTGCGGCTGGTCAAAGAACGGCGGCAGGACACTCTTGAAGCTGGCCTTGGCGTCCAAGGCAAAGTTCCAGCCCTTGTGCGCCATCTTGTAGAGGCGCAGCCGCACCACTTCGGCCTCCGATTCGCGGCCTACGACGACCGCATACTTGCCGCTGGCCTCAAAGCCCAAAGCGGCTGAAGCACCCAACTGCACGCGCAAGCCGATGTCGCCCTGCAAGGCACCATCCAGCGACCGCACCCATGAGAAGTCATACCCCGCCTGCACACCAATGCTCAACGCAATGGAGCCGTCCACCTCGGCCATCACCCAGGTGCCGGGCTGGAGGTCGGTGGCGCTCTTCACCTGCTTGGGTAGCGCCCAGCATTGCAGAAACTCAGTCGCCACCTGCTTGGCCGGAGCCGTGTCCGAGAAGCGGTACAGCAGCGCGTAGCCCCCACCGGCCTTGCCCTTGACGCCAAACGTCGCGCCAACGCCCGCTCCCAATGCCACGGCACCCTTGGCGGACACGTCGGCCTGGTAGGAAGCGGCCAGCACGATAAACCGCGTCGCCGCAGGTTGGGCGAGCGTGAGGCCCACTGAAAGCTCCGCCGCGGGCATGGCGGCCTTCAAGGCCGCTGCACCATCGGCATAGATGCCCAAACCGAAAGTGGCTTCACCATGGCCATCAAAGGAGACGCTGCCCTGATCGCCCAGCCCGATCTTGCCGTCTCCTCCGGCGCTGGCCTGCATTCTGCCCAGTTCGAAAGATCCCGCGGGGATCGGCTGCGTGGGCGATTGGAAGGCCGCCAGCAACAGCGGCGCATCCGGAGACGCCAGGGTCACCGCCACATCGGCGGCATCGGATAGGAACTTACGGTTGAGATGAAAGCTATTGCCAGTGGCCATGGAAGTTTATCTGAATCCTCAAGTATCTCGCCAGGTAAGGCTTAATCGGCCTGTAGGGGACATACTGTCCCGCTCGCCTAATGCGTCATCGAGTAGAGCACATAGTTAATCCCCAGCCGGTAGGCCTGCGAGGTGAACTTTTCTGGATAGTCCGCTGAATCGGCGAACTCCCAGGCATCGCCGACGTCCATGTTGAAGCAGGCGGCCACTATCACGCGGCCCTTTTCGTCCAGCACGCCGCGCCAGTGCGGCACGACGCCGTCTTTCTCATAGCCTCGGCCATGCACGACGTTGGCACCGGGGATCTGGACGCGATCGCTCAAGTTGTACAGGACATGGAAAATCGGGGAATCGTTCGGCAGGTCGACAATCTGGGCGTTCGGAGCAATCCGTGAGATGCCGGACATGAAGCCGTCCCAATCGCGAGGGCCGTGGAAGTCGTCCACCATCAGAAAGCCGCCCCGGTCCAGATACTGTTTCAGCCGGGCGCAGTGGGCGTCGGTCAGCTCCCAGTCGCCGGGCGAGACGGCGAACAGCCAGGGCCAGTTGAAGATCTCGTCGCTTTCGACATCGATGATCTCTTCAATGGACCGCGCATGGACGCGCGTCAGGCGCTTCAAGCCCGCAATAAACTGCCGGTCGGACTTATTGCAATCGATGCCCCAGCGCGCATATCCCCAGCCGTCACGGTTGGAACGGTAACGCAGGCGGGCGAAGGCGAACTCGGTCTTCTCATTGGCGTCGGTGGGGTCGTCCACGGGATCCTGCATCTCGTGCTCGTACCGCGACCAGCGGTTGCCCACAGCCGGAGCCGCCGCCCACGCCGCGGCACCAATCAGCATCACCGCCCAGGCTTGCCGCGCCGTCATGCTGACAAGTGTACTTGAAGCACGTGCCCCGCAAACTGGGCCTTTCGCGTCATCGTTTGCGGGACTAGCCGCCGCGCCGCCGGCTGCGATATGCTCTCCTCACCATGAAAGTGTTCGCTCTCTCGTTGACCGCTGCCGCCCTGGTGCTGGCACAGGCTCCTCAGTTGCCCAAGACGCTTCCGTCCAAGGGAATAGTCCACCGTCTGGACCCACGCCTGGATGCGATCCTGGCGCCCGACGCCAAGATCGAAGTGATCGCCTCCGGCTTTGCCTGGTGCGAAGGTCCGGTTTGGGTCTCCAAGCGCCGGGGCTGGAGCGAGGACGCGCTGCTGTTCTCTGATATCCCGCGCAATTCAGTGATGAAGTGGTCCCCCAGCAATGCCGGCATCACACTGTTCGCCAAGCCGTCCGGCTACACCGGAGTAGTTGACTATGGTGCGGAACCGGGCTCCAATGGCCTGACGCTCGACCCGCAAGGCCGCCTGGTGCTGTTCCAACACGGCGACCGGCGGGTGGCGCGCTTAGAGAAAGATGGCGGCATGCGCACGCTGGTGGACAACTACGAAGGCAAGCGGCTCAATTCTCCCAACGACGGGGCGTTCCATTCGAACGGCTCGCTCTACTTCACCGATCCGCCCTACGGTCTGCCGAATCGCGAGAAGGACCCGCGCCGGGAGCTGGACCACTTTGGCGTCTATCGCCTCGCGCCCGACGGCAAGCTGACGCTGTTGACCAAAGAAATGACGCGCCCCAACGGCATCGCCTTCTCGCCCGATGAGAAGACGCTCTATGTGGC
>JAPKYX010000229.1 GCA_026394075.1 Acidobacteriota bacterium | reverse complement strand
GGCCGTCAGCGTCAGGAGAACAACCGCAATCAACCAGCGGCGGTCAGACCGGTACACGGGCGTGGATAACCTCCAACGTGCCTTCAACCGTGGCCGGTTGATCGAGCTTCCAAACTTCGCCCGGCCGGACCGGGTGGCCGTCCACCGTGCCGGTGCCGTCCAGCACCACCAACCACCCAGCTGACGCGACACGGCTTCCGGTAAGCGGCCAGCGGTCCACTTCAAAATACGCGCTCGTGGCCAGACGTTCGCCCACCACGGTCTCGACGCCCGGATGCGTGGTGAGATCGGAGACAGCCAGGCCGGCGTCCAGATGCAGTTCCCGCGGACGGCCATAGTCGTACAGGCGATAGGTGACGTCGTTGTTCTGCTGCACTTCGCACAGCGTGATGCCCGCGCCGATCGCGTGAACAGTTCCGGCGGGCACAAAAACAGTATCGCCAGGGACCACCGGCACCCAGCTCAGCAACTGCTCCACTTCGCCCGACAGGCAGGCAGCGCGGAAGGTGGCCGCGTCCAACGGCTCCTTTAGGCCCACGGCCACAGTCGCCCCCGGTTCGGCTTTCAGGATGTACCACATCTCGGTTTTGCCGGAAGGTCCACCTGGGTGTACCTGCACGGACAGCTTCTCGGTGGTGAAAATGAACTTCACCAGCAGCGGCGCGAAAACGTCTGGTGAGGGTTCTGGAAACCAGACTTCGCCGATGCGGCCGGAAGCAGGAGTGGGGAACAGGGGCTCCAGCGTCAGGGAGCCCCAGATTCGTTCGACGAAGGTTGGTAGTAGCTGTCGGGTCACAAAGCTCTTAACGGCCACTGGCAGCCGACATCATAGACGGGCGGCTAAAGCGTTTTGATGAAAGCTTCCAACCGGTCCAGGCCCCGTTCCAGCTCGGTCATCGAGCAGGCGTAGGAGATCCGGATGTGGCTATTGGTGCCGAACGCTTCGCCCGGGACGGTCGCCACAAACTGCTCCGTCAGCAGCTTTTCAGCAAACTCAAAAGCCGTCTTCACGCGGCCGCCCAAAAAGGCGCCGATGTTGGGATAGGCGTAGAAGGCACCCTCGGGTACGTTTACCTTGATGCCAGGGATCGCCCGCAACCGGCCGATCACGTAGTCGCGGCGCTTGCGGAACTCCGCCAGCATTTCCGTAACGGACTCCTGCGGACCGCGCACCGCTTCCACGGCCGCCTTCTGGGCGATCGAAGTGGGGTTCGAGGTGGAGTGGCTCTGCAGATTGTTGATGGCCGTGATCACCGGGGCCGGGGCCAGCGCGAAGCCGATCCGCCAGCCAGTGAAAGCATAGGTCTTTGACAGCGACCCCGCGACGATCACCGTATCCTTGGCACCCGGCAGCGAGGCCAGCGAGAACGGCGTTTCGTCATAGAGGAAGCGGCAGTAGCATTCGTCGGTGATGATCAGGAAGCCTTCCGCCTTGGCGAGCGCGAAAATCTTTTCAAGCTCCGCGCGCGGAATGATCGAGCCCGAGGGGTTCGACGGTGAGTTGATGATCACCACTTTGGTCCGCGGCGTCACATGCTGCTTCAGAATGTCGGCGGTGAGGTTGAACCCGGCGTCTTCATCGGTCTCGACAAAAATACACTTGCCGCCGGCATAGTTCACCACGTCCTTAAACGTCACCCAGTAGGGCACCGGGATGATCACTTCGTCACCGGGGTTGATCAGCACCTGCATCAGGTTGAAGATCTCGTGCTTGCCGCCGACGCCCGCGATCACTTCGTTCAGCTTGTAGTCGGTGCCGTAGTCGATGCGGTGGCGGTCAATGATGGCCTGTTTCAGCTCCACCGTGCCACCGGCGGGGGTGTACCGGGTGAAGTTCTTGTCGATGGCGTCGATCGCCGCGCGCTTGATATTGTCGGGCGTGGGGAAGTCGGGTTCGCCGACCGAGAAATCCACCACGTCGACCCCTTCGCGGCGCAGCCGGTCAGCTTCGGCCGCCACCTTCATGGTTGACGACACACTGATCAGGCTGACGCGATCGGCCAGCAACTTCTTTTCCACCGCTACTCCACTCATTTGACTGCGATTCCTCTCTCTACTTGACCAAGAATGCGATCTTTCAACTTCGCTTCCACCACCGGCGGCACCAGGCCCCGGATATCGCCTCCCAGGCCGATGATCTCTTTCACCAACCGGGAGCTGACGAACGAATACTGCTCGCCCGCCATCAAAAACACCGTTTCCACATCCGGCCGCAGGCGCCGGTTCATCAGCGCCATCTGCAGCTCATTCTCATAATCAGAGATCGCACGGATGCCGCGGACAATCAACGAAGCGCCGCGCGCGGCGGCGTAATCCACCAGCAGGCCGTCAAACGATTCGACGACCACGTTCGGAAACTCTTCCGCCACCTGGGTCATCATCTCGATCCGCTCCGGCACCGAAAACAACGGCCGCTTCGATTCGTTCTTCAATACGGCAACGATCAACCGGCCCGCAATCTTCGAGGCCCGCGAAATGACATCGCGATGCCCGTTGGTGATCGGGTCAAATGAGCCGGGATAGATGGCCGTTAAACCGGCTTGCGGCAATTCCAAGGTAATCTGACTCCGATTTTAGCGAACTTGGGGGCATGGCTGCCGGAAGCTGCCCCAGAAATGCAAACCGCGCCCGCTGCAATGGACCAAGCCATCGAAGCGGGCGCGGCAAGCAGGCACAACCAAAACTAGAGCAGACGGAAGTTCACTTCCACGGTTGCTTCCACCGCCACCGGCTGGCCGTCCTTGGTGCCCGGCACAAAGCGCCATTGCCCGATCGCTTCAATGGCATGCTGGTCCAACGATTCCTCCAGACCCTCCACGACGTAGATGTCTTCGGCGACACCTTCTTCGTTCACCACCAAATGCAGCTTCACCGTACCCTCGATCTTGGCGTCCCGCGCCTGCTCGGAATACGTGGGCTCCACTTTGTGGGTCAGCTTGGGGGCTTTGACGCCCTCGTCCTTCATCGAGTAGGTTTTCCGGTCCGCGGATGCCGCGGCCACCGGAAATAGCGTCACGGTCAAGGCGGTGACGGACAGGAGCACCACGGACGCCGCCATCAACGCGCGGCGCGCCGCCGGACGTGGAAAAGAGTTGCGAGTGAGATTCAACATACGAGCCTCCAACGAATTGAGATTAGACAACGAGTCACCATCAAGAACACCCAGTGCATAGGCCGGCGGCCGGCCCGGAGCCAACTGCGTAGCGGCTTCCAGCAAACGTTCCGCGTAGTCTGCCACGCGCGCCGCCGCCAGTTCGTCACACGAACATTCGCGGGCCAGCGTCAAACGGCGCTTCAGCCAGATCACGGCCGGATGCCACCACAGCGTGAGCGTCGCCACCTCCACGCCCAGGTTCCACAGAAAGTCGCGCCGGACAATATGGGCCTGCTCATGGGCCAGCACCGCTTCGCGCACCGCAGCGGGCATCTGGCCCCATTGCGCCTCAGGCACCAGGATCACTGGCTGCAGGAAGCCAAACGTCACCGGCGTGGCCACGTGCGGAGAATGCCGGATGGCCGGATCAGCCGTAGCCGCAGAACGCTGGCGGAGGGCGCGCAAACCAAGCAGACCGCGGACCAGCCACACCGCACGGATCAGGGCCGCCATGCCGGCAAGCCCCACCAGCACCGCCACCCAACTGAAGCGCGTTCCCGGCACGGTGGCCGCCGCCGCCACCGCCTTGGCGTCCACCAGCATGGTCACCGCAGGCAGTGCGGTTGGGGTCCACAGGGCAATCGCCGGCACCAGGCCGGCCGCCAGCAACGCGGCGGTGCAGAGGACGGCACGTCCACCGCTGGAGGCCGCGGCAAACCAGCGCTCCACCATCCAAATCGCCGCGGCGAGCGCCGCCGCCATCACCACCGCGTTGCCCAGATAGGCCAACAGTTTTGCTTGTTCCGGCCAGATCATTTTTTGCCTCCTTTGGTCCGGGCCGCTTTGGCGGCCAGCAGCTTCTCTTGTAATGCCTTCAGCCGCTCCGGCGTCAACTGGTCAGTCTCCACCAAGCCCATCACCAAACTTTCAGCTGACCCGCCGAACATGCGGTCCACCAAGTCCCGGACGGCCGAACCCATCGCGTCCAGCCGCTTCAGCTCCGGCGTGTAGACGTAGGCCCGGTCCACCAGTTCGCGCCGCACTTTTCCTTTGCGGTGCAGGACGTTCAGCATCGTTTGCACGGTGGTGTAGGCCAGTGGCTCACCATCCCGTTCCGGCAATCGCTGCGCCACGGCCTGAACGTTACCCGGACCATGCTCCCAGAGGATGTTCATGATCTCCAGTTCGAGCGGGGTGAGTTGGTGGGTCGTGCGAGACATCGATGTCCTAAGTATTTAGGAGGTCGCGAATTGAGCCCCCACGGGCAACTTGTTTCCGCGCCGGGTGTTCCTGTACCCTAAGCTTTCTAGCTGATCCGGACTAAGGAGAATCTCATGGACGAACAGACAGTACAAATCGTGGCTGGCCTGCTGGCCGTTGTTTGCGTGGTGATTGTGGTGATCCGCCGCAAGAGCAAAAAGACCGCCGACCAGGATGAGTTTTAAGACCCGGCCGGAGACCACTCGCTTGCAACCCAACGGCGGGCCAGCACCAACGGCCCGCATCCAAACTATTCCCACTAAATCTCCTGGACAAACTCCCCTTGACCCGCCCGAAGATTGACCCCGCTCACTGCAACTTCAAGCTCAGCATCGGCCAGTCGCGGATCCACCGCTGGGGCCTGTTTGCGGCGGAGCCGATCCCCAAGAACCGCAAGGTGATCGAGTACACCGGCGAGCGCTGCAACCGCATCGAGACCAAGCGACGGGGCGAGGAGCGGGAGCATGTCTACATGTTCACGCTGAACTCCTATTGGTGCATCGACGGCGCGGTGGGCGGATCAGGGGCAGAGTACATCAACCACTGCTGTGAACCCAACCTGGTGACGCGGATCATGAAGGAGCATATCCTCTACTTCAGCCTGCGCGACATCGCGGCCGGAGAAGAGCTGTTTATCGATTACCGCTTTGGCTGGGACGTTCAGCACGTCGTCTGCAAATGCGGCGCGCTCACCTGCCGTGGCCTGATCAACGTCAGGCTCTAGTCAGCCGCTGCCGTTACACCTGCTGCTACTTGCGGCCCAGCAAGCCCCACAACCCTGCCAGACCACCCGATTTCGCCTTCTCCGGCGGCTTGGCGGCAACCTGAGCATCCGCTGACTTGCCGGATAAAGCCGTGGCCAGACTGCCGAGGCTTTTGCCAAAACCGGACGCCGCCACCACCGGCTTGCCGTCCAGCAGCGACTGCTGCACAGCCTCCGGATCACTGGGCAGCGCCTTATAGACGGGCACGGCCAACTGTTGCTGCAACATCTCCGCGGCGCTCACTTTGGCATCGCGATTCAGCACCAACTTCACCCGCTGCGCGGGCACCCGCAGGTTCCGCAGATGCTCCAGCGCCCGCTGGCAGGAGCGGACCGCCGTCGGCTCTCCCGACGTCACCAACAGAACGTCGTCCGCCATCTGGGCGATCCTTTCGTTCCACGGGCCGTAGACCGAAGCCGCGTCGGCCACCACCAGTTCATACATTCCGCGCGCAAAGCTGATCAGGTTGCGCGGTTCGGCCAGATCATAGATCCCCTCCACCAGCGCATCCGGCGCATAGAGCACATCCACCCCGTCCACTGTCTGCACCAGGCCGCGCCATACGTCGCCGTCAAGCGAAGACCCGCGCGCAATGGCGTCCATAAAGCTGTACGCCGGCTTGGCCTTCAGCAGGAAGGACTGAATGCCGCACAGCGGATCGAGATCGGCCAGCAGCACGCGCTTGGCGTCAAACTTCTTGCGTTGATAGGCCAGATTCAAGGCCAGCGTCGAGGCACCACATCCGCCCTTCACCGGCACCACGGCCACCAGGCGCCCCTGAGTGTCAGGCTGCGCCAGGTTGGGATGAGTGGTGACCAGACGCCCAAAGACGGCCCCGACCTGATCGGCCAGAAACGGGTGGATCAAAAACTCCGCCGCCCCCTGACGCAGGCACGCCAGCACCAGATCTGGGTCGTTCCGGGACAGCAAAGCGATCACCGGCAGTTTCGGCGCGGCCTTTTCAATTTCGCGGATCAAAGGCAGCGCCGTCTCTTTGGAGGAGGCGGCATCAAGCAGGCAGACGGAAAGCGATTGTGAGCTCAACAACCGGGTGAGGGACGCCGTGTCGGGGTAGGACTTCACCTCAAACAATTGAGCCGATGGCACTTGCTCCGATAGCAGCGCGCGCATGGCAGCACCCAGCTCCGCACTGGGACCCAGAACGAGGATCTTCCAGTTGCGTGCGATGCCAACAGTGCTCATATGTTCCGTACAAGGTTTCATCGGCCAATCCAGTCTCGTTATGAAATTGTGAGAAACTGACCGGCCCAAAGGTACTACCAATTCAACTGAAATGAGTGACCTGTCTTTCCGCCCCCGCTACTCTTTGATTGTTTGTGAGTCACAGCCCCTAACGGTGCAAGGAGTCCGCGCGGTCACAGCCGCGCACACTGAGTTCGATGTGGTGGCCGACTGCGACTCCATCATCGGGTTGCGCGACTTGGCCAGCCGCATCCGGCCGGCGGTGGTGCTGGTCGACAAGGCGATGGGGCTCGATTCCCTGCCCGCCTGGCTGCACGAATGCGGCCCGGCGGCCACCATCGTCTGGGGCACCGCCGTCAGCGAGCCGGAGGCCGTGCGGCTGCTCAAGGCCGGCGTCCAGGGCATTCTGCGGAAAACCGCCTCCCCTGAGACGCTGCTGGCCTGTCTGCGAGCGGTAGTGGAAGGCCATAGCTGGATGGAAGAAGCCGTCTTCCGCGCCGGCACCTTAAACGACCGCGCCCGCCGCAGCGGCTTAACCGCGCGTGAACGGCAGGTAATGGAGCTGGTGGAAGTGGGCCTGAAGAACCGCGACATCGCCACCCAACTGGGCATCCGCCCCGGAACCGTGAAGATCCACCTGAAGCACATCTTTGAGAAGACAGGCGTACGCGGACGCTACGGCCTGGCGCTCAGCGGCTTGAAGGATCGCGGCGTGCTGGAGATCGCCACCACCTCCGCGGGGCGATAAGCGATCCAGGCGTTTGAAGTCACTGATATCCTAAGTGGGTGCCCGTCAAACGCCGTTGGTTTCTGGCTGTCGCGCTGGCTGGGCTGACCCTGCCGGCGCAAGCGCAGCCAGTCCTTGAAGTGCTGCAGCAGGAGCTGGACCGGAACTTCTCCGTCCTGAAGGCCAAGGCCGATCCGCCGCCCTACTTTATCTCCTACGCCGTCACAGAGATCCAGACAGAAGCCGCCGTCGCCTCCTTCGGCTCCCTGCAGAACACCGGCGGCGGCATCAACCGGTTCCTGGACGTCTCGGTTCGGGTGGGTTCCCCCAAGCTGGACAACTACCATGTGATCCGTGGCGACCGTCCCCGGTTTGCCGGTGCCATCGGCGTCCCGGTGGACGCCTCTAATGCCGGCCTCAGGCGGCGGGCCTGGGCGGAAACCGACCGCGTTTACCGCAATTCTGTCCAACGCTTGATCAGCATCAAGACCGCGCAGGAGAACAACGTCAAGGAGACCTCCACCGCGAATGACTTCTCCACGGAGACCCCGGAGAAGGGCGCAGCCCTGCCCCCCGCACTCAAGATTGATCGCGCTTCCTGGGAAAGCCGGGTCCGGAAATGGTCGGCTCTGTTCAATGGCAAAACCGGAGTGCTGGCGTCCCAGGTTTCCATCTCGGCCCAACGCGAAGTGAAGTATCTGGTGTCCACGGAAGGCACCAGAATTGAGCATGGCCGCATCTATGCCCGCATCGTGATCTCGGCCCAGGGCAAAGCCGCCGACGGCATGGATCTGGCGACGAGCGAGAGCTTCGAGGCCGCCGACGTCAACCGGCTGCCCGGTTTGGGCGGCGACGAAAAGCCCGTGCTGGCGGCCATCGAAAAGGTGCAGAAAGACCTTGAAGGTCTGTTGCGGGCACCGCTGGTGGAACCCTATGTCGGCCCCGCCATCCTTTCCGGACGCGCGGCCGGTGTGTTCTTCCATGAGATCTTCGGCCATCGCATCGAAGGCCACCGCCAAAAAGATGAGGCCGAGGGCCAGACGTTTGCCAAGGGCATCAATACGAAGGTGCTGCCGGAGTTTCTGTCGGTCACGTTTGACGCCACGCGCAAGCAGATCGGCACGACCGACTTGAATGGCTGGTACGACTTTGATGATGAAGGCGTCAAGGCCGGCAAGGTCAAACTGGTGGACCAAGGCGTCCTGAAGACGTTTCTACTTTCCCGGTCACCCGTGGATGGCTTTGCCAACTCCAACGGCCATGGCCGCAAACAACCGGGCGCGGAAGTGGTGTCCCGGCAATCGAACCTGATTGTGGAATCCGGCAAGCAGGTGGCGTTTGCTGAATTGCGCAAACTCCTGATTGAGGAAGCCAAGCGCCAGAACAAACCCTACGGGCTCTATTTCGAGAGCGTCACCGGCGGCTTCACCACCACCGGACGCCGCGGCCTGCAGGCTTTCACCGTGATCCCCCTGGTGGTCTACCGCGTGTGGGCCGATGGCCGGCCTGATGAGTTGGTCCGGGGTGCCGACATTGTCGGAACGCCGCTGGCCAGCTTCGCCAAAATTCTGGCGACCGGCGACAAGACCGAGATCTTCAATGGCTACTGTGGAGCCGAATCCGGCTCCGTCCCCGTCTCGGCCGCGTCGCCCGCGTTGCTTGTTTCCGAGATCGAGATCCAGAAAAAAGATCGCGCCCAGGATCGGCCGCCCTTGCTTTCGCGACCGGACCCGGAGCCAGAAGCCCCCAAACGTGAAGGCCGCGGGAGCGTACGCCCATGAAGCTACCTTTGATTGGCTGGAAGTTATCGCGCCGCCAGTGGCTGGCCCTGTCGGGCGGCGCGGTGGCCGCTGAAAATGCCGCCTTGGCCCAGAATCCTGCTGCCGCTGGTGCGGCACCGGCACAGGCTGCGGCTCCACCCGTGCTGTTGCGGGCCATGCTGGACGAGCTCGGACGGACCCGGCAGTTGCGGCTGGTCAGCCGGGATCCGGTCTATTACGTCGAATACGCCTTGGATGACGCCGACAGCTACACGGTCAGCGCCACTCTGGGTGGGCTATTGGGTGAACGCCGCAACCGCTTCCGGCTACCGCGGGTGACGCTGCGCCTGGGCGCGCCGACCTTTGACAACGGCAACTACGTCCTGTCTGACTACTACTTCGGCTCCCGGTTCGATCCGGAACAGTTTTCGCTGGACGACGACTACAACACCTTGCGGCAAGGCTGGTGGTTGGCCACCGACCGCGCCTTCAAGGGCGCGCAGGAGGCCATTGGCCGCAAGCGGGCCGCGCTGCAGAACGTCACCCAGAACGAGAAGCTACCCGACTTTTCCGCCGTTCAGCCGCAGCGGCTGTTTGAGCAAACCAAGCGGATCAAGCTGGACGAGGTGGTGTGGCGCAATCGTGTCGTGGCGCTGTCGGCCATCTTTAAACGCTATCCGGAAGCACTGGAATCAACCGTTGATTTCGATTTCACGCAATCGGCGGCCTACTTCGTGAACACGGAAGGTACCGCGGTGATCGTGGCCGACAATCTGGCCTACGCGCGGGTCCGGGCCAGCGGGCAGGCTCCCGACGGCATGCGCTTACGCGACCACGCCGTCATCCCAGCCGTGGACCCCGCGCAACTGCCGGCCGAGCTGGACCTGCAGCGCGCGGTAACGAATGTCGCGGAGAATATCAAGGCGCTGACCGCTGCTCCTCTGGGCGCTAACTACACCGGTCCGGTGATGTTTGAGGGCACGGCCGCCGCGCAACTGTTTGCGGAACTGCTCAGCGCCGCGCTGCCGGCCCAGCGCAAGCCGGTGGGCGAACCGGGGCGTCCGGTGCCTTTCCAGCCCAGCCCGTTTGAAGGCAAGATCGGGTCGCGTGTGCTGCCCACGTCGTTCACGGTCGCCGATGATCCCACGCAGAAAGTGTGGCGCGGCCGGCCGCTGCTGGGCGCCTATGCCGTCGATTCAGAAGGCGTGGCGGCCCAGGCCGTCACCGTCATCGAGAAGGGCGTCCTCAAATCAATTCTGTCCACGCGGCAACCGGCCCGGGATGCCGCTGCTTCCAATGGCCACGCCCGGCTGCCGGGCTCTTTCGGAGCCAAGTCCGCCGCCATCAGCAATCTATTTGTGAAGTGTGCGGAGCCGGTGCCCGCCGCCGAACTGAAGACCCAGTTGTTGAAGCAGGTAGCCGACCGCGGCAAGCCGTACGGCTTCATCATCCGCAAGATGGACTTCCCGTCGTCGGCCTCCATTGCCGAAGTGCGGCGGCTGGCAGCCGGCAGCAGTGACCGGCCCATCAGCCTACCGCTGTTGGCCTATCGCGTCTACCCCGATAGCCGGGAGGAACTGGTACGCGGCCTGCGCTTCCGGGGAGTTTCGGTGCGCAGCCTGAAAGAGATTCTCGCCGCCTCGGATACGGAAACGGCCTTTGACTTCCTGGGCAACGGCGCGCCGTTTTCCTTGATGGGTGCCGGAGGATTCGTGTACCTCAGCACCGTCGTCGCTCCGTCGGTGTTGTTTGAAGAACTTGAGCTGGAAGTGGCCACCGACGACTTGCCGCGCTTGCCGGTGGTTCCGCCGCCGCCCACGGCCTAACGGCCCCACTGCCCAAACATGCGCCTGATCAGCCGCGCCATCTTTCGCGAAATTGCCACCGGCGCGGTGCTGGGCGTCACGCTGTTCTCGTTCATCTTCTTCCTCCAGCGGCTGGGCGGGGAACGCGGCATCTTCTCCCTGCTGGTGCGCAGCGCGGCACCACCACAAACCGTGGCCTATCTGGTGGCGCTGGGATTGCCGCCGACACTGCCGTTCACCGTCCCGGTAGGCGTGCTGGTGGGCATTCTCATCGGCCTCAGCCGGATGTCCAGCGACAACGAGATCACCGCCCTGCGGGCCGCTGGCGTCCCTGCCCGCACCGTGTTGCGGCCGGTGCTGACACTGGCCGTGCTGGGCATGCTGGCAGCCTTTGCAGCCAGCTTGTGGCTGACACCCTGGTCCATCCGCGAGACCCTCCGCATTTCGAACGAACTGGCGGCCACGCAGTTGACGGCCGAGATCCAGCCGCGCGTCTTTGAGGAGTCTTTCCCCAACACCATCCTTTATGTGGGCGACGTCATCTCCGGCCCCGTCACCCGCTGGCGCAAGATCTTCATGGCCGATCTGCGGCCGCCGGACCAGCGCCGCAGCAGCGCCCGGGAATCCGGTGAAGCCCCGCCCATCACCATTGCCGAATCGGCGGTGGCCATGCCGGACCCGGCCCGCAACCGCATCCAGCTTTCGATGCAAAACGGCTATTCACATGAAGCCGGCAAGAAGCCCGATGAAGATTACAACTCCTCGTTCCCGCGCGGCGAGCAGGCACTGGAGGCTCAGAAGCCGAATGAAGTGAAGGTGAGCCGCTACATTGAGCAGGACACCATCCCGCTCTACAAGCTGAGCCGCACGCTGCCTGCCCGCGATGCCATCGACGCCCAACTGGAACTGCACCAGCGGCTGGCCTTGCCGCCCGGCTGTCTATTGCTGGCGCTGGTGGGCATCCCGCTGGGGGTGTCGTCGCGCAAGGCGGGCAAGTCTTCCGCCTTTGTCTTGACGGTGCTGCTGGCGTTGATCTACTACATGGGCCAGTTGCCGCTGGTCGGGATGGCGCGTCAAGGGCTGCTGCCACCGGCGCTGGCCTCGTGGACCCCCAACATCTTGTTCGCCCTCGCCGGCATCATACTGCTGGCCCGCCTGGAACGACCGGGCGACTTTGATCTGCTGGGCTGGGTCCGCCAGCGCGCCGAAACCTTCTTCCAGCAGTTTGACCGGCTGCCCGAAACGCCCTTGCGTCTGCTGCCACGCCGCTTTTTCCTGCTGCCCCAATTGATCGACACGTACGTGCTGTCGGGCTTTTTGTTCTACTTCGCGCTGATGCTGGTCAGCTTTGTGATGCTGTTTGAGGTCTACACCTTCTTTGAACTGCTCAGCGACATCGTCCGCAACAAAGTGCCCATGGCCCGGTTGCTGGTCTACATGTTGAACCTGGCACCCAAACTGATCTACGAGATGACGCCCTTGGCCGTGCTGGCGGGCGTGCTGGCGACGTTCGGCATTCTGACCAAGAACAACGAAGTGATCGCGTTCAAGGCCTGCGGCGTCAGCACCTACCGGCTGGCCATGCCGGTTTTGCTGGCCGCCGGCGGGCTGTCGGCGTTGATCTTTACCTTTGACCATTACTACGTCCCGGAAGCCAACAAGCGCCAGGACGCCATTCGCAACGAGATCAAGGGCCGCCCGGTACGGACTTACCAGCGCCCGGACCGACGGTGGGTGTTTGGCCGTGGGTCGCGCATCTACTACTACCGGTACTTTGAGCAGACCGACAACGTCATGCTGGGCGTCAGCATCTACGATCTTGATCCCAACACCTTCCACCTGCGCCGCCTGGTGAACGCGGAGCGCGCCCGTTGGGAGCCCACGCTGAACACCTGGGTGTTCCAGAACGGCCAGATGCGGCGCATCGAGGGCATCAAGGTGCTGGAGTACAAGGACTTCGCTGGCGAAACCGCAACCTTCCCGGAGTTCGACGAGCCACCCAGCTACTTCCGCCAGGAAGTAAAGCTCTCCCAGCAGATGAATTTCCAGGAGCTTGATCACTACATCAGTGAACTGCGCCAAGCTGGTCTCGACACCATCAAGCTGCAGGTACAATGGCAGAGCAAGTTTGCCGTGCCGCTGTTCGCCTTGATCATGGCCGTCCTGGCCACCCCGTTCGCGTTCATGGCCGGCCGCCGCGGCACCATGACCGGCGTGGGCGTCAGCCTGGCGGTGGCCATCGCCTATCTGTCGGTGAGCAAGCTATTTGAGCAGATTGGATACCTGAACCAGCTGCCCCCGGAAGTGGCCGCCTGGTCACCGGACGCCATCTTTGCTCTCGCCGGTCTCTATCTGATCGCCCGGATGCAGACCTAGACGGCCTCCACCGGCAGCCGGGGCGTCTCTTTGGCCGTGCCCAGGATGATGGTGGTTCGCGTGCGGGCTACACCCATGCGGGATTTCAAATCCTCGCTCAGTAATTGGTCCAGCTGTTTCAAGCTCTGGCAACGGAGCTTCAACAAATAGTCGTCTTCGCCGGCCACGTGGTGGCATTCCAGGATGGAGCTATGGTCGCGCACGGCAGCGAGAAAACCAGAACGCTGCGCTTGATTGTCGAGCGTCACAAAGACAAAGGCCAGCACCGGAAATCCAGCCGCCTCCGGGTCAGCCAGCGCGGCAAACCCGTGGATCACGCCCCGCTCCTGCAGCCGGTGTACCCGCTCCGCGGCCGCTGGTGCGGACAATCCCAGCAGATCACCCAATTCGGCCCACGTCATCCGTCCGCGCTCCATTAGCGCATTGAGAGCTTTTCGGTCAGTGGCATCCATAACTCCATTAGAGACCCCCGGACCGCTCGGCGTTGGAAGCTCTGGTAACCCGCCGCCGCTGAAGGCAGATCGCGGCGGCGGGTCCAAGGGCCAGCAGGGGTGCTCAGAACTTCAGCCGCAGCGCCATCTGCATCGTGCGCGGACCACCGATCGTGGAAGTGATCACGCCCATGGTGCCAAACCCGGCCGCCGGCAGCGAGGCGTTGGGATTGGTGAAAACCGCCTGATTGAAGGCGTTGAAGGCCTCCCAGCGCATCTCCACCGTGTAGCGTTCCGCGAACCGTGTCGTCTTGGCCAGCGCAAAGTCGAACTGGCGTTGTGAAGGGCCGCGCAAGATGTTGCGGCCGGTGTTGCCCCAGCGGTCTTCCGAATTCATAAAGGCGGCAGGGTCAAAATACTGGTCGATGCGGCTCTGCACGCTGCCGTCCTTGCGCGCGCTATCGATGGTACGGCCCGGTGCCATATCCACCCGGACACGAGCCACTTGGGCCCAATAGGCGTTGGCCGTGGCGGCGCCGACGATCGAGAACGGCGTGCCGCTCTGCAGCGTCGCCATCCCGTTCAATGACCAGCCGCCCAGTACCCACTTGGACACCGGATTGGACTTGAACGGCGTGGCGAACTCGTAGATGTAGGCCACGGTCACGCGGTGCGTACGGTCAAAGTCCGCCGGGCCTTTGTTGTTGGCCATGTTGCGGGCATCGTGTTCCACCGTGCCACCGTCGGAGGAGATGTTGTCGAGCGTCTTGGCCCAGGTGTAAGCGGCGTTCATCAGCAGCCGGTGCTGGAAGCGGCGGCGGTAGTTGAACTGGAGGCCGTGATAGGTGGATGCGCCCCAGTTGGAGCGGACGCGGTAGCCGCTCTGGCGGCCCAAGCCCAGGTACTCAGACGGCACAAAGAAGTCGGGGTTGATCAGCGCTCCGGTGCGCGTCCGGATGTCAGTGAAGCCGTTCACCGGCGTCACCCGAGGGTCAACCGCCTGCGCCAGGTTCAGCTTCGCCATCAGGCCGACGCCGCGGGTGCCGACATAGCGGACATCGAACATGTTGCCGCGCCACGGTTCGAATTGCAGATTGAAAGTCCACTGCTGGACGTAAGGCGTTTTGATGAACGGATCAATGAAGGTGAAGTTCTTGGCGGCAAACGGCTCCGTCGCCGGAAAAGCTGTGCCGTCAAAGCGCCGCCAGCTGGGCGCCCCATTGGAGTCGCGGGCGATCTGCACCTGCAGCGGCACGGTGAACGGATTGATGTTCAGCCGTGGATAGGGGTTCGCCATGTCCACCGGTGCGGGCACGTTCTGGTAGATGAAGAACGGCGAAGACAGCTGCAGGTCGGACTTGAACGAACCTGACGGCCGCTCATTGTAGATGCCGTAGCCGCCGCGGAGCACCAGCCGATCAGAGAACCAGGGCTGCCACGCAAAGCCAATCCGGGGCGCAATGTTGTTGAAGTCCGGCTGGAAGATGGTGTTGCGCGAGGCCTTGTGGACTTGGCTGAGGTTGAGCGGCAGCACATAGGGTGACACCGCCAGGCCCATTTTCAGCGGGTCAAAGCCCGGCTGGAAGAGCACATGCTTCTCATTGATGTAGTAGCCCTGCTCAACGCCGGCACGCGCGGCGTCGGCTTTGTTGAAATAGGTGCCGGTGCGTCCCTGCGTCTCATCCGGCCAGCCGAAGTAGTCCCAGCGGACACCGGCGTTGATGGTCAGCCCTTTGCGGATCCGCCAGTCGTCCTGGATGAACAGTGACATGTCCACCATGTTGTAGTCGCGCTTGGTGTCGCCCTGGTCCAGATCGGAGCCACCGCCCGAGGCACCGTGGCCAGTGAAAAACAGGATCCAGTTGTCATAATCCAGGTCGCCATTGGTGCGGGCCATGTATTCGCCCTTCAGGTTGGTGCGCCGAACTTCGCCGCCGAACTGGATCGAGTGCGACCCGCGGACGTGCGTCACCGTGTCGGTCAAGTAGACGTTGCGCTGGCGGTCATAGAAGTCCCAGGCATTGCCGATGCCCGCACCGGAGCGCTGCGTGACGATATCAACGGTCGGCATCAGCGACGCCAAGCCGCCCACCGCGTATTCCAGCGGGTTGTAGATGCCGAGCGTCGAATTGAAAATGTCCTTGTACCTTGAGATGCGCGTATTGAACAATTCAAAGACGCCACCACGCAGTTCGTTGATCCAGCGGGGCCCGAAGGTATGCAGGTGAGAAAGGGACGCGACGTAGCCGGGAGTCTGGCCCTGGGTGGGTGACACCGACGAATTGGCCCAGGGGAACGCCTCCTCCACAAACTGTTGCGACTTGACGTAGCTGAGGCGTAACCGGTCGTTGCCAGCAAAGTTGTGTTCCAGCGACAAGGAGCCAGACCAGGAGTTGAAGAAGGTGGGGAACGCATTCACCTGTTCCCGCTCCCGCCCGTAGGTGGCGTTACCGGGCAGCAGGCGGTTGCTGGGGCCTACCGAAGGCAACAGCAGTTGGCCGTTGCGCTTGACGTTCAAGATGTTGATCGCCACCGGGTGAATATCCGACGGCATCAGTTGACGGAACACCGGGGCCGCCGGGTTGGCGACGCTCGTGAAGAACTTGCGCTCAAGACCCGGGATCTGGTCGGCGGGGAAGCGGCGCAGCGTGGTCAGGAAGTTCGCGGCGAAAGCCGGATTGTCCTGCGCACCCGATTGCAGCCATTGGTTGGCGACCCCGGCAATCGAGGCCGGCGTGCGAATGTCGCCGAGCCCATCCGGGCTGGCCGTGGTGACGATGGCTCGGGTGGCGTAGCCGGACAGGAAATCCGTCCGCTGCACGGCGGCGTAGAAGAAGGTCTTGTTCTTCCAGATGGGGCCGCCGATGCCGGCGTAGCTTTCGTTGCGGCGGAACTTGGGGCGCGCCGTTCCGGAGCGATTCAGGAAGTACTCATTGGCATTGAACAGCTCATTCTGGAAGAAGTGGGAAAAGCTGCCGTGGAACTCATTGGTGCCGACACGCGTCAGCATCTGCACGTTCGCTCCCCCGTTGCGGCCGGTCGAAGCCGAATAGAGCGCGGTCTGCATCTCCACTGCTTCCAGCGCATCCAGGGGCACCGTGATGTTGTTGCCCAGGCTGCCGCCGCCGTTCATCATGTTAGTCGCATCCACGCCGTTGATCAGCAGGGAATTATTCGTGGGCCGGGCACCGTTCACCGACGGATTCAGTGACTGTGTGCCGTCATCGCCCTGGCCACCGGGCGAAGTGGCGATGTTCATGCCCTTGCCCGTGCGGTCCGGCAGAGGAGCCGCCACACCCGCTTCACCCACGATCAGGTGCGTGTAGTTGCGGGAGGCGGTGGGCAATTTCTGGATCTGGTCTGAGGACAGCGTCGAGGTCTGGGCCGAGGCCGCCGGTTGCAGCATGGTCGTGGTGCCGCCGATATTGACGCTCTCGGTTACCGACCCCGCCGACAGCACAACATTCACGGTCGCTTCCGCATTGGTATCCATCTCCAGCGTGCGGACCGAGGCCGTAAAGCCGGGGTGCTCGACGCGCAGCTCTAGTTTGCCGGCAGCCGGGCGGAGGAAGCGATACGCCCCGTCGGCTCCGGTGGAGCTGGTGGACACTTGATTGGTGGCCGTGGCGCGCAGAATGACCTTGGCGCCAGCAATGCGGGCACCGGACTGATCCTCCACATGCCCTTCCAACCGGGCGCCGGTTTGGGCGGCGGCCGTCAGGGCCAGCAACACCATCAATGGGTAGAGCCGAAGCATAAGTAGTCCTCTTTCTCTGGTCTGGCCAAAGTTACAACTTGATGTTTGTGACAGATAAGTGAAAACCGACGCGGCCCGCCAGGACGGGCGCGCGATCGGAAATGAACGAGATGTGTGTTACTTGATTCTGGCCCGCCAGGACGGTGGGGACAATCAGAAGTGATGGTCGATTCCGACCGTCTTGGAGCCCCTTTTGAGCGAATCTGGCTAGTAGCTGGCGGCGGAGATCAGCGGCTTCGTGCTGCCCTGTGCGGGCGGGCAAGCCAGGCCGGCTTGGGACCGCTCCTGATACTCCGACGGCGAGTACCCAGTCATGCGGCGGAATAGCTTGCCGAACTGGCTGGGCGACGGGAAACCCAATCCGTAGGCCACCTGCTTCACGCCGGTATCGGCCCGCAGCATCTGTTCCGCCCGATGAATAAGGACGTTGTTGTAGAGTTCCAGCGGGCTTTGGCGAGCTGACGCATGCAGCAGGCGCCGGAAATGCGCGCCGCTGACGCCCACCACCTCACACAGCGTGTCGACCGCAAAGTCTTCTTTGCCGCACTGGTGCATGAATTCCACGGCCTGGACGAAGTGTTGCCGTGAAAGCAGTTGCTCAGTGGTCAGGCGCTGGGGGCGGATATTGGCCGTGGGCCACTGCCACAACAGGTCCACCAAAAACTGCCGCAGGTAGCCTTCAATATAGCTATCGACACCCGGACGCGGGGCACTGACCGCGGCCGTCGCCGCCTTCATTTGCGCCACCAGCCGGGGCTCATGGAGCGTGCCGCCCAGCAGCGCCGCCAGACCCTCCGGTGCCACGCGGACATCCGCCAGCGCCCGCTCCATCACCTTGGTCCCAATAATCGCGGTCGCGCCTTCGCAGGGGCCGTTGTGGGGAACGTACGTACTGCCGCGCATCAGGCCCGGGTGGCCCACCATCATGTCGCCCGCGTGCAGCGTGATGGAGCGGCCGTCCTCCAGGACATTAATCTGTCCGGCAAAACAGCAGACCAAAGCGTACTCCGGCAGACGGCGCTCCGGAAAGAACTGTGGCTCGTGATAGCGGAAATGCTGCAATCCGAACTCCCGCGAGGGGACGATACGGAAAGCGCTGCCCGACTCTCCATGCGGCAACACCTGGTCAGGTTAGCGCACGGAAGTTGCAGCGGAATGAACGCCCGGCCTGGGCGGTTAGAGCACTACAGGCTTGGGCCCGCATCCGCGCCCAGCATCGCGCGCCGGATCAGCGAGATCGGCAGCGACCCTTGGCGCAGATACGCGTCGTGGAACTTCTTCAGCGAATACGCCGGGCCCAGCTTCGCCTGGTAATCCGCGCGCAGCTTCAACATCTGCAACTTGCCCAGCGTATAGGCCAGATAAAGCGGATCGAACGCGCCACGGCGCGCCTCTTCCTTGGCCACGGCCCGCTCCTGGAACCCCTTGGTGATGAACAATTCCGTCGCCTGCTCAACAGTCCAGCCCTGCGTATGCAACTTGATCCCAGCCACGTAGCGGCAGTCGCGCAGCAGCGCTTCTGAAAGCTGCGACAGCTTGTAGCGCGGGTCACCGCCGCCAAAACCCTGCTCGATCATCATCTGTTCGGTGTAGTGCGCCCAACCTTCGGCGGCGGAATACGCGAACAGCATCTTGCGGGTCTTGGTGGGGAACTTGGGTGCGTAGAGGAACTGCACGTAGTGTCCGGGGTAGGCTTCATGCACCGTCACGATGTCGATGGTGTACTTGTTGAACAGCCGCAGGTGCTCTTCCTTCTGTGCAGCAGGCCATTCTTTCTCGACCGGAGTGACGTAGTAGTAGGCCTCGGTGGCCTTCGTCTCGTAAGCGCCGGGCGTATCCATGGCGGCATACGTGCCACTGCGCATGAACGGCGGCGTCTCGACAACAGTGGCCCGCACCTCGCTGGGCACGGTGACGATGTCATGGTCAATCAGATACTGCCGGATGCCATCGGCGGTACGGCGGACAGCGGGCAGCAGATCATCGGCCGCCGGATGCGCTTCAGCGGACAGCGCCATCACCTGGGCGGGCGTCTTCTTCGGATCGATCAACCGCGAGGTCTCAATAAAGGCCTGATAGTCCTTTTCCAGATTCCGTTCGCCGATCGCCAGCACCTATTCCGTTCGCCGATCGCCAGCACCTGATCGAGCGGCAAGTCCACCATCTCGTCGAACTTCAGCTTCTTGATGTAGGCATCCGCTCCAATGGCATAACCGCCCTTGGAGCGCTTCATCAGATCATTCTTCAACCACGCGGCCGCGTCTTCCAAAGCTTTCGCCGCGGCTTCATTGGCGGCTTCAAACTGGCCCAGCAGCACGGCATCATCCTTGGCCGCCGCGCGACCCCAGATGGCGACGTCGTTCCGGAAATAGCCCACTGAGCCACCGGCCAGCCGCCCGGCCAGATCGGTCAACTCCGGCGCCGGATTCTGCACGTTGGCCTTCATCGCAGCCACCATCAGCGGGATGCCGTGCAACCGCGCCACCACGCTGCGCACACGCTCCGAAGCGGGCGCAAAGTTGCGTTTCATGATGACGTCCACCACTGAGCCAGGCATGGAGACGTAGCCCATCGGGTTGTTCCGCCAGGCGCGAATCACGTCCACGTCGTGCAGTTCACCATCGATGCGAGCGGCCAGAAATTCGTAGTCGATCTGTTGCGCGGGCTCCAGGCGATCTTTCGGAATCGCGGCCAGCCGTGCGGCCTGCGCCTTCAAGGCATTCACTCGTTTGGCCACGGCGGCAGCGCTTAGGTCCTCCACCTCCGCGTCGTACTGGTGATAGCCGCTCATCACGCCAAAGGTGGGCGCGGCGGCGAACAGTTCATTAAAGTAGTCGTCTTCAAATAGCAGCCAATCGGCAATAGGGTCGCGAGGTGTCATGCAGGAAGCCAACAGAAGAAAAGAGAGCACAGCCAGACTGCGTTGCATCGCTACTATAGTAGTTCGCCGGTGGCGATGGATCCACGGCGGCAAGGGGCCAGGGCCCACCAGCGGCGGACCGCTTTGCTCCGTGAATGGCTTCACACTTTGATCGATCTGCACACCCACACCAACCAATCAGACGGAACCACGGCTCCTGAGGAGTTGGTGGGCGCCGCGCGCGCGGCGGGGCTCAGCGCCCTGGCCATCACCGATCACGACACCTTTGGCGGCTACCTGCTGGCCCGGCCCGCTGCGCTGGAGCAGGGCCTGGAGCTGGTCTGCGGAATCGAGCTCTCGACACGTACGGCCAGATTTCCAGTGCACCTGCTGGGCTATTTTCTGCATGCCGCGCCGACGCCTAGCTTCACCAATTGGCTGACCGAACAGCATCAGGCCCGGCATGAGCGCAACCTGAAGCTGGCCGCCAAGCTGCAAGGCCTGCGGCTGGACGTGACGCTGGAAGAAGCAAAAGCGCTCGGGAGCGGCGTCACCGGGCGGGTCCACTTTGCGCGCGTGATGATCTCCAAAGGCTACGTGTACGACATCAAGGAAGCCTTCAACCGCTATCTCGCCGAAGGCGCGCCGGCCTATGTGGCGATGGAGGACGTGCTGCTGGACGAGGCCATTCCGCGCATGCGCGAAGCCGGCGGACTGCCGGTGATCGCCCACCCGGGCCGGATGCGTCTGGGGGCCGATGAGACCGAGTTCATCCGCCAATGTGCCGATAGGGGCTTGGCGGGGCTGGAAGTGATCCACTCTGATCATTCGCTGGAAGAAGCGCTGCGGTATCAACGGCTGGCGCGCGAGTTCGGCCTGGCCATGACCGGCGGCTCCGACTTTCATGGCGATAACAAGCCGCGGCTCAAGCTAGGGTTCGGCTACGAAGGCAACGTGCGCGTGCCCGACGAATGGTTGCAGGCGCTGCGCAACCTTCCCCGGAATTGATCGTGGTATTCCTGGGCATCGACTTCGGCTGGCAAAGCCAACCTTCCGGCTGCGCGGCCTTGGATGAAGATCTGAACCTGCTCTCGCTCACCCGCTGCGACACACCGGAGGCGACGCTTGATTGGGTGGACCAGTTTTCCGGCCCGGCCATGGCCGCCGTCGATGCGCCGCTTTTGATCCCCAACGCAACCGGCATGCGTCCCGTGGACCGGCTGGCGCACGTCCACCTGGGCCGTTACGACGCCGGCTGCTATCCGGCAAACCTGGGGCGTCCGTTTGCCGCGCGCGTGCTGAGCCTTTCCCGCAGCCTTTCCGAACGCGGCTTTTCGCACGCCGCCTCCATCACGCCACGATTGCCGGGTCGCTACCAGATCGAAGTGCACCCGCATGGAGCGATGGTGCGCCTGTTCGGCCTGGACCGCATCATCAAGTACAAGAAGGGAACGCTTGAAAGCCGCATTCCCGAGATGAAGCGCTACCGCCGCCTGCTGCGTGGCCTCCATCCGTGGCGACTACCCGCGATCCCCACCGCCGGCAAGCCGCTGAAGGCGGTGGAAGATCAGATGGACGCGATCGTGGCCGCCTACGTCGGGTGGCACTGGTGGCGCTACGGCAGCGAGCAGAATCAAGTGCTGGGCGATGAGCAGACCGGCTATATTGTCCTGCCGCAACCATCCTCCAGTGCACTTGTGCCCACATGGAGCCCACAATAGAGCTATGGACGCCTTTGCCCAACTTCGGGAAGACTACACCTACGGCGGACTGCTGGAGCACGACGCCAGCCCGGACCCGATCGAGCAGTTCCACCGCTGGTTCTCGGACGCCGAACGCGCGGGCATTCGTGACGTGAACGCGATGTCAGTGGCCACGGCCAACGCTGAAGGTCTGCCCAGTGTCCGAACCTTGCTGTTAAAGGGCGTCGACACAGGCTTTGTGTTCTTCACCAACTATGAGAGCCGTAAGGCGCAGGACTTGGATGCCAATCCGCACGCCGCGCTGTGCTTCCATTGGCGCGAACTGGAGCGTCAGGTGCGCGTCAGCGGACCCGTGGAGCGCGTCTCCCGCACCGAAAGCGATGCCTACTTTCACTCCCGGCCACGCGGTAGCCAGATCGGTGCCTGGGCCTCCCGGCAATCGACGGCCGTCGTTGATCGCGAAACCATCGAGCAGCAGTATCGAGATATGGCCACCCGTTTCGAAGAAGGCGAAATTCCGCTGCCGGACTACTGGGGCGGCTACCGGCTGATGGCCCAGGAGATTGAGTTCTGGCAAGGCCGTCCCAGCCGTTTGCATGACCGGCTGCTCTACACGCTGGAGGATGGCGTGTGGCGGCGCGAAAGGTTGGCCCCGTGATCGGACTAGTGTTGGCCGCTCTGGTGGCGGCGGATGTGCCGCAGGCGGCACTGGCGGTGGAGCAGCGCTACAACGCTTCGCAATCACTCAAGATGCAGTTTGAGCAAAGCTACGCGCAGCAAGGCCGCACCCGCCGCGAAACGGGTTCCCTGACGTTGCTCAAGCCCGGCCGCATGCGTTGGGATTATGAGGGCGGCAAGGTCTTCGTCACCGATGGCCAGGTGCTGTGGCTCTACGTCCCCAGCGCCAATCGCGCGGAGCGCAGCAAGGTGAAGCAGTCGGACGATCTACGCGCCCCGTTGGCGTTTCTGCTGGGTCGCCTGAACTTTGCGCGAGACTTCCGCGAGGTCCGCACCGAAGGCAATGAGATCGTGGCCATTCCCAAATCAGAGAAAGGGCCGTATCGCGAAGTCCGCTTCGTTGCCGAACCTGATGGCCGCATCGCGCAAGTGAAAGTGACCGGCCAGGATGCCTCCGTCATGGAGTTCTCCTTCAGCGCCGAGCGGCGCAATGTGCCGGTGGATGCCAGACTCTTCCGCTTCACTCCGCCGGCGGGCGCGGAGATTGTAGAAGTGGAGCAGTAGCCTTCCGCCGCAGCCGCTCCTCGCGGCGTCGTGCTTCGTCGCAGCCGTTCATGAGGCGCGCTTCGATGGCGAACTCCAATGCGCGCGCGGGCTCCTTGCGGGTGCGCTCATAGTGCTTGGCCAGCTCCACGAGCGCCTCATACTGCCGTGCCGCGGGGAGATGCATAAACTCGCCCGGACGCGAGTGCGCCCGCTCCAGCAGCTCGATCGCCTCCGCAGCCTGGCCCTGCTTTTTCAGCCACCGCGCGATGCCGACCATCTCCGCCGCATGGGTCAACTCCGTGCGCGGCACCACCACGCTTAAGCACGCCAGCGACACAATATCCAGCGCGTTGTGCCGGAACACGGGCACCAACCGGTGCGGCTGCCGCGTCCGCAGAAACTCAAAGTAGAGTTGCGGGATCAGGCTGCCGGGCACATCGCCCTGCCGCTCCAGGCCAAACACCTGCGTCTCCAGTTCCACCAGACGGCAGCTGTCATAGCGCAGCTTCCAGCGGCGGCGGGCATCGTAAAGCAGATCCAGATGCTCCATGCGCGCGAACGGCGCACGCTGGCGCGCGAGCGTATAACGCGTCTCCAGCAACGGCACATCGAAGCTTTTGCCGTTGTAGGTGACGAGCGTATCGACGTCGCGCAGGTCTTCAGCCAGCGTATGCAGCACGCTGGCCTCTTCATCAAAGTCACGCGAGAAGTACTGCTTTACCGTAAAGCCCCGGGAGGTCAACCGCCCCACGCCCACCAGAAACGCGAGCGTCCCGGCACCACCAGCAAGACCCGTCGTCTCGGTATCCAAAAACGCCCAGTTGGGCTGCGCCACTTCGCTCAGCGTGGAGATCTCAAAGGAGCCATGACGGCGCAGGTTGTCCCAGTGCGTGAAGGCTTCCCAGTGCGTGCCCAGTGGAGACGAGACTTCTTCGCCCGGCAACGGGTCCTCAATAAACTCTTCTTCAACCGGAGCGGAGCGCTGGCGGTCCAGGCGCTGCTTCAGCAGTGCGAGTTGGGCGCGGAGGTCGTCCACGTAGTGTCCACCGGAGGCGCAGCCTCGTGCGCGACACCGGCATCTTGTGCGACGGTGGCGCCCTCGTCCGCGTGATAGGAACTGCGCACCAGTGGGCCGCTTTCAACATGCTTAAAGCCCAGTTGCTGCCCGTAAGCCTTCAGCTCCGCGAACTCCTCCACGGGCACGTAGCGGATGATCGGCAAGTGCTTCGGCGAAGGCCGCAGATACTGGCCCAGAGTCACGATGTCCACCTGATGCTCGCGCAAATCCCGCATGACGGAGCGGACTTCTTCGTTGGTCTCACCCAGGCCCAGCATCAGCCCGCTCTTGGTGGGCACATCCGCACGGACGGATTTGGCATAGGCCAACATTTCAAGCGACCGTTCATACCGCGCTCCCAACCGCACCTGCTTGTAGAGCCGCGGCACGGTCTCCGTGTTGTGGTTCAGGATGTCGGGCCGCGCGTCCTGCACTATATCCATCGCCTCGCGGGAGCCCTGGAAGTCCGGCACCAGCACTTCGACACCGCAGCCGGGGTTGCGTTCGCGGATGGCGCGGATGGTCATGGCGAACAGCGTGGCGCCACCGTCTTTCAAGTCGTCCCGGTTGACGCTGGTGACCACGGCAAACTTCAAGCCCATCTGCGCCACCGCCTCACCCACCCGGCGCGGCTCATCCCAATCGACTTCGAGCGGGGCACCTTTCTGCACCGCGCAGAACCCGCACCGCCGCGTGCAGAAGTTGCCCGCGATCATAAACGTCGCCGTCCGCCGGTTCCAGCAATCGCCGATGTTGGGGCAGGCCGCGCTTTCGCAGACGGTATGCAACTTCATCCGCGTCACCAGATCTTTGAGGTCGCGGTAGTTCTCACCCACAGGCGCGGGCGCGCGCAACCAGTCCGGGCGCTTAGAAGACGAGGAATTGATGGTGACCAGCACTGCTTCTTTGATGGTAGGCCATGAGGCGGGGATGCGGGCGGGCGCTCCCGAGGAGGTGAGGTTGCTACCAGATCAGCCGCATGCTGATCTGCAGACGCCGCGCGTTGGTGCCGTCGGGGTAGCCTTGGGACTCGACCCCTTGGCCCAGGCCGGGCATGGGGCGCAGGACGCCGCCTTTGGCTTCATAGGCGAGGGTATTCACGGCGGTGTTTGAAACGTGGTTCAGCAGGTTGAAGGCTTCCAGGTTCAGGTGCAAGGAGAGCCGCTCTTTCAGGGGGATCACGCGGGCCAGGCGAGCGTCGGTGCGGGCCACGGTGTCGATGTCCAGGCCGCTAGCGGGAAAGAACGGCACCCGGGGCGAGCCGCCGAAGCCGTTCAGCGTCGTGTTGAAGGCCGCGCCCGGAAACGGCACGCCCGACACGAAGACCACCGCCGTCGCGGGCTGGGAGGAAGCAAAGGTGGAGATCTGCGAAAACCGCCAGCCCTTCAGCAGCCGCTGGAGACGCCCGGTCCCGGTACCCGGAGCCTCCCAAGTGGAGCTGACCACCAGCCGGTGCCGTTGATCCAGCTGCGACGAAGCCTTTTCAGCCCGGTAGTCTCCGTTGTTCAGTGTCCGCGGCCCTTCGCTAAAGAAGATGTTGTCGGCGCCGCCGCCCTGATTGAAGTCGATGGCGTGGGACCAGGTGTAGGAGGCAAAGCCTTCCCAGCCCTGCCGCATCCGCCGCCGGACCTGCACGGCCAGGCCGTTGTAGTAGCTATTGCCTCCGGATTCGATCTGATTGATCCGTCGCCAATTCGGATTGACGCGGTTGATCAGGCGGTAGCTGGGCGTTGCGTACTCGCCCACTTCCCTGCCCGACGCATCCTCGATGGAATAGTAGATCGGCGCACCCATCCGGCCGATGTTGCTATCGCGCACCGTCGTCAGGTGCAGCCCCCGGCTCCAGATGTAGGAGGCATTGATGCTGAGGCTGGAACTCACGGCGTGATCGATGCCCAAGTCGCCTTGCTGGGTGTAGGGGTTCCGGTAGTCCGGCGAAGCCATCGTCAGATCTGTTGGCAGGCCCGCCAGGGCGCTGCTCGAGGCCGCTGACGGGGGCAGGCGGTTGGGGAACACCGGTCCGGACTCCTGATCGGACAGAAAGCGGCGCTCCAGTTGGATGGAACGCTGATAGGAGCCGTTTTCGAGAAACAGCGTACTCACCACGCCGCCCGGGTAGCGCGCATAGAAGATGCCATAGCCGGC
>JAPKYX010000053.1 GCA_026394075.1 Acidobacteriota bacterium | reverse complement strand
TGGCGACGCTGGTGGTCTATTGGGTGGCCAGCCATCTGCGCAAGCTGCTCGATTTGCGGAACCTGCCGCCGGGGACGCCGATCAACCTGGGGGATCTGGGGCTGACGCGTCTGCTCGATTCGCTGCTGGTGCGTGGGGCGGGCGTGATCTTTCTGTTGTCGCTGGCGGGCAGCTTTTACCTGGACCGGTTTTCGCTGCTCACCGCCGACCATGGCTTTATGGTGGGCGTCGATTACGTCGCCGAAAAGATCTCGCTGCCCCTCAATTGGGCCGCCATTGGCGCTTGCGTGATCGCCGCAGGTCTGATTTCGATGGGGCGTTTCCGGCCCGCCTTGCTGGCGGTGGCGGCGGCGGTGCTGGTCCCCGGTGCGGTGGCGAAGGCCGTGAACTGGGCGTACGTCCGCCCGAATGAGATCTCGATCCAGCGGCCGTACATTGAGCGGCACATCGCCACCACGCGCGCGGCCTATGGCCTGGACAAGCGGCTGCGGGAAGTGGAGTTCGGCGCCAAAATCACGGGCCAGATTGATGCCACTAAGCACAAGCCACTGCTCGATAACGTGCGGCTGTGGGATTGGCGCGCCTTTCATGACACCATCACGCAGATCCAGGCGCTGCGGCCCTACTATGTGTTCCCGGATTCCGATGTCGACCGCTACCAGGTGAGCGATGGTGGCGGCCCGGCCCAGATCCGGCAAGTACTGGTCACACCGCGTGAGCTGGACGTGCGCCAACTGCCGGACGTCAAGAGCCGCTGGATCAATCCGCATTTCATCTACACCCACGGCTATGGCGTGGTCATGGCCGAAGCCAACCGCATTACGTCCGATGGCCTGCCGGAACTGCTGATCAAGGATGCGCCGCTGACCACGCGCACGGGCGGCCTAAAGGTGACCCGTCCACAGATCTACTACGGCGAAGCCGTGCATGAGCCCGTCTTCGTCCGCACGGGACAGCCGGAGTTTGACTACCCGTCCGGTTCCGACAACGTGCACACGCGTTATGAAGGCAAGGGCGGCTTCCCGGTCTCCAGCTTCCCGATGCGTGTCGCGGCGGCGCTGGCGGAGGGCGATTGGAACATCGTGCTCACGGGCTACCTGACGCCCGAAAGCCGCATGATGATCCGGCGCAAGGTCCTGGATCGCCTCGAAAATCTGGCCGGCTTCATGAAATGGGATGCGGACCCGTATCTGGTGATCGCCAAAGATGGCCGCCTGGTATGGATGGTGGATGGCTTTACGACTTCGAATGCGCACCCTTATGCGCGCCTGGTGAACACCACGCAGTTCGGCCCGCTGAACTACATCCGCAATTCCGTGAAGGCCACCATCGACGCCTATGACGGCACGGTGAGCCTCTACATTTTTGACCCCGCCGACCCGATCGTGCAGGCCTACGCGAGCCTCTTCCCCACCCTGTTCAAGCCGGCCAGCGAAATGCCCGCCGACCTGCGGGAACATGCCCGGTATCCGGAGACCATCTTCCGCATCCAGGCCGAACTGTTCCGCACCTTCCACATGCATGATCCGGAGGCTTTCTACAACAAGGAAGACTTGTGGGACATCGCCCGCACCACCAGCAGCCAGGAAGGTGAGGCGGCGCCCTCAACGCCCACCTATCTGGTGGCCACGCTGCCGGATTCGGATGTACCCGAGTTCCTGCTGATGATCCCTTTCACGCCGCGCAACAAGGACAACCTGATCGGCATGATGGTGGCGCGCTGCGATGGCGACAAGCTGGGCGAGATCGTGATCTTGGAGCTGTCCAAGCAGGAGCTGATCTTCGGCCCCATGCAGATCAAGGCGCGCATCAACCAGGACCAGACCATCTCAAAGGACTTGACGCTGTGGAACCAGCAAGGCTCCAAAGTGATCCGCGGCCAGATGCTGGTGCTGCCGATCGACAAGACGTTCCTCTACGTCGAGCCGATCTACCTGCAAGCCTCGCAAGCGCCGATGCCGCAGTTGAAGAAAGTGGCGCTGGCTTTGGGCAATCAACTGGCGTACGCGGACACGTATGAGCAGGCGCTGGCGCAGATCTCTAATTCGCAAATGCCGGCCGCCGCAACCGTGGCGGCAAGCAGCGCACAAGCTGTCGGGGCCCCTGCGCCGGTGGGCGTGCAGCCCGACCGGCGGATGGATGAACTGCGTGGCCGCATGCGCCGTTATCGCGAGCTGATGTCGCAAGGCAAGTTCGGCGAAGCAGGCAAAGAGCTGGAGCAGATCGAAGCGTTGCTGAAGTAGCGCGGGGAGCGAGACGATGGCCGCCACTGTTCGCCTGGACTTGCCCGTCAGCGGCATGACGTGCGCGGGCTGCGTCAAGACGGTCACCGATGCTCTGCAGCGAGCCCCCGGCGTAGCCACCGCCAGCGTCAACTTCGCCACCCGGCGCGCCAGCATCGAGTTTGACCCGCAGCAATCGAATCGCGAAAAGCTGTCGGCGGCTATCCGGGAAGCCGGCTATGGCGTGGCGGAGCAGCAGGACGAATCAAAGGACTTGAAGCAGCGGCTGATCATCGCCGCCGCGTTCACGGTGCCGCTGATGGCGTTGGCCATGGGCCCGTGGATGCATGAGACGCGGTGGGTGCAGTGGCTGCTGGCGACACCTGTGGTGGCTTGGTGCGGCTTCCCATTCTTTCGGGCCGCCGCCAAAGGGGCGTGGGCCCGGGCGAACGGCATGCCGTTCACTACCGACATGAACACGCTGATCGCCACCGGCACCGGCACGGCGTATGTCTATTCAGCGGTGACGCTGATCCAAGGCTCACACCGCGATGTCTACTTTGAATCGGCCGCCGTCATCATCACCTTCATCCTGGCCGGGCGCATGCTGGAGGCGCGGGCGCGGGCACAAGCCTCCAAGGCGATCCAGGGCTTGGCCGAACTGATGCCGCGTGAAGCGGAAGTGCTGCGGGGTGGCTTTCCGTTCCGCGTGCCGCTGGAGCAGGTGAAGGTGGGCGACATCCTGGTGGTGCGCCCGGGGCAGCGCTTGCCGGTGGATGGCGTCATCCAGCAGGGCACGGCGTCGATCGATGAATCCTCGCTCACCGGTGAGCCGATCCCGGTTTCGAAAGGCAAGGGCGACAGCGTCTATGCGGGCACGGTGAACACCACCTCCGCCTTCCGCGTCGAAGCCAAGGGCGTGGGCCGCGAGACGATGCTGTCGCAGATTGCCGCCCTAGTGGAGCAGGCACAAGGCTCCCGCGCGCCGATTGCGCGGCTGGCCGATGAAGTCAGCGGCTGGTTCACCCCCGCCGTGATCATTGTCGCGCTGATGACGCTAGCGGTCTGGCTGGTGGCCGGCACAGCGGAGCAGGCGATGCTGCACTTTGTTGCAGTGCTGATTGTGGCTTGCCCGTGCGCGTTGGGTTTGGCGACCCCGGCCGCGATCCTGGTGGCCAGCGGCCGGGCCGCGCAACTGGGCATTCTCTTCAAGGGCGGCGAAGCACTGGAGGCCGCCGCCCGCATCGATACCGTGATCTTTGACAAGACCGGCACCCTGACGCGCGGACGGCCCGAGGTTTCGCAAATCGAAGGTGCGCCGGAGACGCTGGCCCTGGCCGCCGCCGTGGAGCGGTGGAGCGAACATCCGCTGGCCCAAGCGATCCTGGCCCGCGCGGGCACCGCCGGAGAATCGACCGCCTTTGAAGCGCTACCGGGCGTGGGCGCACGGGCGCAAGTGGATGGCGCGCTGGTGGAAGTGATCACCGATGAGAGCCGTCCAGAGGCCACCTGGCTGCTGGTGCGGCGCGATGGCGTCGAGGTGGGCCGGATCGCCTTGGCCGACATGCTGCGGACCGAGGCGGCGGAGACGGTGGCGCAACTGCGGGCTCTCAGCATTGAACCGTGGCTGCTGTCGGGAGACCGCAAGGCGGTCGCCGAACAGGTAGCAACCGAACTGGGAATCGCTCATGTGCTGGCGCCGGTGCTGCCTCACCAAAAGGCGGACCGGGTGAAGCGACTGCAACAGCAAGGGTCCAAGGTAGCGATGGTGGGCGATGGCATCAACGACGCACCGGCCCTGGCCATGGCCAACGTGGGCATCGCCATCGGCACCGGCACGGAGATCGCGATGGAGGCCGCGCATGTGACGCTGGTCTCGACAGGCGGACTGGTTGATTTGCGAAAGGTGCCGCAAGCCTTGCGCCTCGCGCGGCGCACCTTGTCGGCCATCCGGCAGAACCTGTTCTGGGCGTTCGCCTACAACGTGGTGGGCATCCCACTGGCTGCCGGAGCCCTGCGGCCTTGGACGGACCTGGAACTATCGCCCATGTTCGCCGCCGCCGCCATGGCGCTGTCCAGCGTCAGTGTGGTGGCCAACTCGCTGCGTCTGCGCCGAGCTTAAGGGATACCCGCAGCGCGCTTCCAGCCGGGACGCGCACTTTGCCGCGCCGGAGCGGTGGTGTCGCCCGGCGTGCTGCGGCGCGTCACCGGCAGGGCACGCGAGAAATCGATCTCCGCATCATCAAAGGTGATCGGCCGGTCGAGAATCATCTCGACCGTAGTCCCTTTGCCCAGCACCGCATCGGGTCCGCGAGTGGCCAGCACGCCGATCATCGCGGCAGCGGCTCCGGCGGCGGCACCAATGCCCGCGCCCATGCCCGCACGTCCCGCGGCGGAACCAGCAATGGCTCCGACGATAGTGCCGGTGGTGGCCGCTTCGCCGATGCCCTTGGCGTCACCGGACTTGTTGCCGTCGCCTTGGATCTTGCCCTCTTCGCGGTCCAGCCGGCCCGGGTTCGTGCCATCCACGTTCGACATGCGGGACCGGAAGTCACGGATGATGCCGTTGGGCAGAATCAAGGTATCGAAACGCACGAACAGCTCCGCGCGACCCTTCACTCGGCCGGCGCGCTTCACGGTGGTCACCGTGCCCGCCACGCTCGACCCCACCGGGATCACCACCCGGCTGGCCACGATGATGGGGAACACCGTTTCCAGATAGACCCGGTCGCCTTCGGCGGCGTTCTTGGTGCTCACCGAGTTCAACAGGCTGAGCGGAATGCGCGTGCCGGTCTCGACGCGCACGGCCGCTGGCGCCGGTTGCGGGGTAGCCGCCGGGGCGTCTTGAGCAAGCCAGGCCAGGGCGATGGTGGCGATAAACATCAGTGAACTCCTTACACCACGATAAACGGTTCCGGCGCCCGGCAAGTTGCAAAACTCTTGGGTGAAGGCGGAACCGGGGCGAGATTCGTACAATGGCGGAGCGGGCCCGTAGCTCATCTGGATAGAGCACCGACCTTCTAAGTCGGGGGTAGCAGGTTCGAGTCCTGCCGGGCCTACCAATAGGATCCACTTCATTGAACCGCTTCCTATCCCGGCGCACCGCCCCGTTCCGCCGCATTCTGCTGGTTGAATCCGGCTCGCGCTCCATTGCGGAAGGCTGGCTGGGCTGGCTGAACCGGGAACATCCGCATGCCTCCGTTGACCTGCTGACTTGCTACGACGGAGCGCCCCAGAACTACGACGGCGCGCGGGGAGCGGTGTTTTCCACCAATGACTACCGGATCGACGGCGCCCGGCAGGCGCTGATGACGGAGTTTCTGGCCAACCACTACGACGTCGTCGCCATCATCTGCTCCGAAGAGCCGGTGATGACCAAGTGGAAGTGGTACACGGCGCTGAAGCTGAAGTGCAAAGTGGTCATCATCAACGAGAATGGCGACTGGTTTTGGCTGGACCGCGGCAACTGGGATATTGTCCGCAAGTTCGTCGCCTTCCGCAGTGGCCTGTCCGGATCGGGCGCACTGTTGCAGCCGTTGCGCCTGTTGGCTTTTCCGTTCACGTTAACCTATTTGTTGCTGTACGCACTGATGGTCCATACCCGTCGAAAGGTGTTTTCATGAAAGCGATTGTTGTCCATGAACCAGGTGGCGCGGAGAACCTGCGTTACGAAGAGATCGCGCGGCCGGAGCCCGGAAAGGGCGAAGTGCTGGTCCGGATCGTGGCCGCCGGGGTGAACTACATCGACACCTATTTCCGGCGCGGCATGTACCCCGCCCCGGAGCGGCCCATGCGCTTAGGGATGGAAGGGTCAGGCTACGTGGAGACGCTGGGCGAAGGCGTGACGTCGTTTGCGGTGGGCGACCCGGTGGCCTTTGCCATGACGCGCGGCGCCTATGCCGAATACTGCGTCGTGGCGGCGGACAAGCTGGTGCCGGTGCCCGCGGGGGTTCCCGTGGCAGAAGCGGCGCAGATGATGTTGCAGGGCATGACGGCCCACTATCTCACCCGTTCCACCTTTGCCCTGAAGCCCGGCGATACCTGCCTGGTGCATGCCGCGGCCGGCGGAACCGGGCGACTGCTGTGCCAGATCGCCAAGATCGTCGGCGCGCGTGTGATCGGCACGGCCGGCAACGAAGCCAAGGCCGAACAGGCCAAGGCCGCTGGCGCCGATGACGTGATCCTTTACCAGACGCAGGACTTCGTCGCGGAAGTAAAGCGCATCACCAATGGACGCGGCGTCGATGTGGTCTACGACGGCGTCGGAGCCACCACGTTCGAAGGAAGCCTGAGTTCACTTCGTCCTCGCGGCATGATGGTGCTGTTCGGCCAGTCCTCCGGGCCGGTGCCGCCGTTTGATATCCAGGTGCTGAACCAGAAGGGTTCACTATTCCTGTCCCGCCCCAGCCTGGGCCATTACGTCGCCACGCGCGAGGAGTTGGAATGGCGCGCCAAGGAGATCTTTGAGTGGCGCGCGGCGGGCAAGCTCGCATTTGCCCTGGACCGCAGCTACCCGTTGGCCGACGCGGCCCAGTCTCACCTTGATCTGGAAGGCCGCAAAACGGCGGGCAAGCTGGTGCTGACGGTCAGCCAATGAGCTTTGACGCTAGCACTCTAGATCTGGCGGCTTTAGGCGTTGAGGCGTTCCTGACAGCGGAACCGTCCAACGTCCGCTATCTCACCGGCTTCACCGGGTCCAATGGGCTGGTGCTGGTGGAGGGCGGGCGGATGACGCTGTTCACCGATCCGCGCTACACCATCCAGGCCTCGTCGGAGTTTTCAGGCCCGGTGGAAGTGATCAAGCGCGGCGGCTTGCCGCTGGCGGCAGCCAAACTGATCACGCGCCGGAAGCTGCGCAAAGTCGGGTTCGAGAAGAACCGGCTGAGCTATGCCGGACATGCGGCACTGACGGCGGCGCTGGACAAAAAGGCGGAATTGGTGGCGCTCGATGATGTAATCGAGACGCTCCGGATGGTGAAGACACCCGAGGAGATCGCCAAGATCCGCCACTCGGTGAACCTCAATTCCCAGGCCTACTTGCGAGCGCTGCAGCGCTTCCGGCCCACGATGACGGAGGCGGCGCTGGCGGCCGAGATCGACTACCAGATGCGCCGGTTGGGGGCCGACGGTCCTGCGTTTGACACGATTGTGGCCAGCGGCCCGCGGACGGCTTTGCCCCATGCGCATCCCGGGGCCAATCCAATCCAGCCCAATCAGTTATTATTAATAGACATGGGCGCGATGGTGGACGGCTATGCGTCCGACATGACGCGAACACTGGTGGTCGGCCGGATTTCAGGAGCGCTGAAAAGGATGTATGCGGCGGTGCTGGAGGCTCAACTGGCGGCCATTGCCCGGATCAAGCCGGGAGTGAGCGGCGGGCAGATCGACCGTGAGGCCCGCGATGTTTTGAAGAGCCATGGCCTGGACAAGGAATTTGTACACTCCACCGGTCATGGGCTGGGTTTAGAGATTCACGAGGGCCCGCGCCTCGGCAAGAGTGAGAAACGCAAGCTGGAAGCGGGCATGGTGATCACAATTGAACCGGGCGTTTACCGCGAAGGCGTCGGCGGGGTCCGGATTGAAGATACTGTGCTGGTAACCGCTTCCGGACCGGAAGTACTGACGCCAACACCCAAAGAATTGATGTCTATCTGAAATGACGAACGAAGAAATCAAACAGCTGATCGCCCTGGCGCAGGAAACCGGCGTGGCGGAGCTGGAAGTACAACGCGGCGAAAACCGCATTCGCGTGAAGCTGGCCGGTTCCAATGACTATTTCCCGGTGCCGACCGCCGTGGTGCCGGCGCCGGCCTCAGCCGCGCTGCCCGCCCCGCCCGCCTCGTCGGACCCGCTCAGCGACCCGAACGTGGTGCTGATCAAGTCCCCGATCGTGGGCACTTTCTATGAAGCCTCCTCGCCCACCTCGGCGCCCTTCGTGAAAGTGGGCGATTCGGTTTCCGTGGGCAAAGTGCTGTGCATCATCGAATCGATGAAGCTGATGAACGAGATTGAGTCCGAATACGCCGGCACCATCGTCGCCAAGCTGGTCGAAAATGGCCACCCGGTAGAGTACGGCGAAGCGATGTTTGCCGTGCGCCCCGCATAGCTGTACCCATGTTCCAAAAGATTCTGATCGCCAACCGCGGCGAAATCGCCCTCCGGATCATTTGCGCCTGTAAGGACCTGGGCATCAAGACGGTGGCCGTCTACTCAGAAGCCGACCGCAACAGCCTCCACGTCCGCTTCGCCGACGAAGCCGTCTGCATCGGCCCGGCCAAAAGCGCGCGCAGCTACCTGGACATTCCGTCCGTGATGAGCGCCGCTGAGATCACCAACGTCAACGCTATCCACCCGGGCTACGGCTTCTTGAGCGAGAACGCCGACTTCGCCGAAGTTTGCGCCGCGCACGGCGTCAAGTTCATCGGCCCCAGCCCGAACGTCACCCGCATGATGGGCCTGAAGCAAAAGGCTCGCGCGGCCATGAAGGAAGCGGGCGTACCCACGCTGCCTGGTTCCATTGACGTGCTCCATTCCGCCGAAGAGGCGCTCGAGATCGCCAATGAGATCGGCTACCCGGTGATCTTGAAAGCCGCCGCCGGTGGTGGTGGACGCGGTATGCGCGTGGTCCATTCCGCGGAAGAGCTGCCGACGCAACTGCTGCAGGCGCAGACCGAAGCTGGCGCCGCCTTCTCGGTGCCGGACATCTACGGCGAAAAGTACATCCCCAACCCGCGCCACATCGAGTTCCAGTTGCTGGCCGACGAGCACGGCGATGGCGAAGTGTTGTTTGAGCGTGAATGCTCCATCCAGCGCCGTCACCAGAAGCTGATCGAAGAAGCTCCCTCACCGGTAGTGACACCGGAGCTGCGCGCCGAAATGTGTGAGCGGCTGAAGGTGGCCTTCAAGAAGATCGGCTACACCAACGCGGGCACGGTCGAGTTTCTGATGGACCCCGAGGGCAACCTCTTCTTCATCGAAGTGAACGCCCGCATCCAGGTGGAGCACCCGGTGACCGAAGCCGTCACGGGCGTCGACCTGGTGAAGAGCCAGATTCTGATCGCCGCCGGTGCCAAGCTCTCGGACATTCTAGTGCGCCCGATCAAGCTGAACGGCCACGCCATCGAATGCCGCATCAACGCGGAGCACCCGGAAACGTTCGCGCCCTCACCGGGCCGCATCACCGGCCTGAACCTCCCCGGCGGCATCGGCGTCCGCGTCGACACGGCAGTTTATACCGACGGCGTCATCCCGCCCTACTACGATTCGCTGGTGGCGAAGCTGATCTGCCACGGCGCGACGCGCGAAGAAGCCATTGACCGGTCTCTGCGCGCGCTGGACATGTTTGTGGTGGAAGGCATCTACACCTCCATCCCGCTCCAAAAGCGCATCCTGGCCGACGAAGATTTCCGCGCTGCCCGGATAGACACCAACTACATCGCCCGCAAGATGCCACCGAAGGCGACTGCCGCCAAAGGTTAGTTCCCAGTTCCCTCTGAAGGCGACTGAGTCTTCAAAGCCAGGCTCTTGACCGCCTTGCACGGATCAATGGCCCCGCAGCCCTGGGCTTCACAAGAGAAGCAGTGTAACTTCCCGTTTTTTTGGTGTAGCCAAATAAGTTTTGGCGTAGCGGAAAATATGTGATACGGTTGTGCGACACTGCCTGGATCGCTAGGTCCTGTGGCCTCCCTGAATGTCGATGTCGCCGACGCCTTCTCAACAAGCTGTCGGACAGTTTGAAAGAGAAGGAACAACACATGTTACTGACCAGATTGCGATCATCCGCGCTGATCCTCGGCGCATTGCTGTTACTGCCCTTTGCGCTCCCGGTTCGTGCCGGAGTAGTGGCGCCGGGCGCTGTCGTCGAAGGTAAGACGCTTGGAGAGTGGTCGGCGGAATACTGGAAATGGGCGTTCTCCTTTCCGGTTGCGACAAATCCTCTGCTCGATACTACGGGGGAGTTTGCGCATCTGGGAGATGTGGGCGGCCCCGTGTTTTTCGTCGCCGCCGGGGGGGCCGGGACTGTTAGCCGGGAGTTCACGGTTCCGGGCGACAGGTTTTTGTTTTTCCCGATGTTTACCGTAGCCTTCTACGTCGGGCCCGGAGATACTTTGGCCGACGCGCAGCAGTTTGTTGATGGGTTGTTCGCTACCACCACGGAATTGCACGCGAGTGTGGATGGTGTGCCGATCCCCGATCTGTTCTCCCGTTGGGAGGTATCGCCAGTGTTTTCGCTGACGATTCCACCCGACGGACTCGGCGCCCCGGGTGTCTATACGGAAGCATATTCGGGCGGCTTTTGGATCATGCTCCAGCCCTTGCCGGCCGGGCAGCACACGCTCGTGTTCGGTGGCGACAATCCCGCGATTGGTTTCACAACGGAAACGATGGCGGTGGTGAATGTGGTGCCGGAACCGGGGAGTATCGGTCTGATGTTGCTTGGCGGTGCAGGGCTGCTCGCCGCCAGGATTCGGCGGCTCAAACGGCCCGAATAGTTGCGTGCAATCGCCGCTGTTCGCCGTTCTCACCTTGATCTCCGTTTCCTGCGTGCTCGCCGGAGCATTTTGCTGGGCTCGATTTAGAGGTCACGGCGCACAGCGGTGCATCGCTTGACCAAGGTCCGCGAGCGGATCCGCGAAGCGATTGAATTCCATTTGGAAGGCCTACGCGAAGAGGGCCTCGCCATACCCCTGCCCTCCAGCCGCGCCCAGGAAATTGAAGTGCTCTGGCCAGCGGCCTGATACGCCAGCATTGACGTCAGCAGGCGCATAGCCTGATAAGCTGACAAATGTGCGCATCAGTTTTGACTCCTCCAACCTTCTCTCGAGCTTGATCGGCCCCGAACACGGCCTCACTCCGGCTGACCTGAAGGGCTCCGACAACGCCGCCTACGCTGCTCTGGCCGCTTTTAAGCAGTCCGCCGAACAGGGGACTTACGGTTTTCCGTTGCTGCCGTTCCAGACGGAGCTGATCGCCTCCATCGCGGACTACGCCGGCAAGGTGGCGGGCACCTATGACACGGTGTGCGTCGTCGGCATTGGTGGCTCCGCGCTGGGCACCTGGGCGCTTGACTGCGGACTGCGCGGCCAGCACCCGTTGCAGGCGGCCTTCTCGGCCAAGAACCCGCGCCTGGCGATCCTGGACAACGTCGACCCCCAGTTTGTCGAAAGCGCACTGGCTTCGATGACGCCCAAGAAGACGCACGTCGTCGTGATCGCCAAATCCGGTGCCACCGCCGAGACCGTGGCCACCTTCATGATCGTCAAGGATTGGCTGGAAGCAGCGCTAGGCAAGAAGGCCGCGGCGCGGATCACCGTCGTCACCAGCGAAGGCCGGGGCGACCTGAAGGTTCTGGCCACGCAGCAGGGCTACACCACGTTCCACTTGCCGGACAACGTCGGTGGACGCTTCAGCGTGCTCTCCGCCGTGGGCCTGGTGCCCGCGGCACTGGCAGGCTTCGACATCAAGAAGATCTGCAAGGGCGCAGCGGAGATGACCAAGCTGTGCTGGACGAAGGATCTCGATAAGAACGTCGCCCTCCGGGCAGCGCAGTTCCATCATCTGGTGTGGACCAAGAAGGGCAAGACGTTGCAAGTGGCCTTCCCCTACGTCAACCGCCTGTGGGGCACCGCGTTCTGGTTCCGGCAGTTGTGGGCGGAGTCGCTGGGCAAGAAGAAGAACCGTGCGGGCGAAGTGGTGCACGTGGGCCAGACGCCGATTGCCGCCCTGGGCACCACGGATCAGCACAGTCAGGTGCAGCTCTACATGGAGGGCCCCAACGACAAGGTGTTCAGCTTCTGGACCGTGGACAAGTTTTCCACCTCCGGCAAGATCCCGAAGGGCAAGCTGGGCCTGGAAGGCTTCGACTATTTGGCCGGGCAATCGCTGGCCAAGCTGATCGACGCCGAACAAAAGGCCACCGCCGCCGCACTCACGGAAGAGCAGCGCCCCAACTGCAACTACACGCTCTCGAAGTTGGATGAAGAGCACCTGGGCGCATTTCTGCAACTGCTCGAGTTCCAGACCGCCTTCATGGGCGAACTGCTGGGCATCAACGCGTTTGACCAGGAAGGCGTCGAGCTGGGCAAGAAGTTCACCTTCGCGCTGATGGGCCGCAAGGGCTTCAAAGAGTTCGGCGACCGCTTTGCCGCCTACGAAAAGAAGCGCAAGGGCAAATGATCTCGCGCCGCAGCCTTCTCGCGGGAGCCGCACTGGCAGCGCCGATGCTGGCGTTGCCCCGCAAGACGGCGGCGGAGCGGATCAACGTCTTGTTTATCGGGTCCGATGACTGCCGGGCCACGCTCGGCTGCTACGGCCACCCGCTGGTGAAGACGCCGCACCTAGACGGCTTGGCCGCCCGCGGCGTCCGCTTTGATCGCGCATACTGCAACTTCCCGCTCTGCGGACCCAGCCGCACGTCGATGCTGTCGGGCGTGCGGCCGGACACCACCAAGATCTGGGAGAACCAGTTGGCGGTGCGGGACCGCATGCCTGACGCCATTACCCTGCCCCAGCTGTTCCGGCAGAATGGCTGGGAGTCGACGCGCCTGGGCAAGATGTACCACATGGATGTGCCGGAATCGATCGGCACCAACAAGTGGGACGACCCGCCGTCCTGGAATCACGCCTTCAGCCTCGATGGCCCGGAGAACAAGACCATGGGCGAAGGCCGCAACCCCACTCCTGGTTTTCCTTCGGGCAATGCCTTTCACTGGATCTCCTTTGCCGGTGATGGCCGCGATCAGGCGGATCAACGTGCCGCCGAACAAGCAGTCGAGCTGATCCGTGGGCCGCGCCAGCAGCCCTATTTCCTGGGCCTCGGCCTGCTCCGGCCCCATGTGCCACTGGTGGCTCCGTCGAAGTTCTTTGATCTTTATCCGCTCGACAAAGTGGACCTCCGCACCAACCCCGCGGGCGACCTGGAAGACATCCCGCAACTCAGCGAGATCACCATCACCCGCCGCGGCGGCGACATGAAGATGAATGAGCGGGACAAGCGCGAAGTGCTGCGCGCCTACTATGCCTCCGTCAGCTACATGGATTCGCTGGTGGGCCAGGTACTGCAAGCGGTGGAAAAGAAGGGCGAGCTGGCCCGCACCGCCGTCGTTTTCTGGAGCGACCACGGCTACCATCTGGGCGA
>JAPKYX010000114.1 GCA_026394075.1 Acidobacteriota bacterium | reverse complement strand
TGCGGCAGGTGTCGCGGGCGTCGCCGCTGCCGGGGCTTTGCCCGGAGATGGCTTGGAGGCCGGATCAGTTGTCTTGGCGGCGGTCGCGGCGGGCTTCGCCGTGGCCGGCACATTCGACGCTGGAGCCGCAGGCTTTGCGCCTGGCGCGGCCGGTTTAGCGCCTGCGGCTGGCTGACCCGTGGCCGCAGCCTGTGCCAGAATCAGTGCCGCCATCCATACGACCATTCAGGTCTCTATCGGCCGCCCGACGCCGCAACTTGAGCCAGATGTCCGCCGCGTCGGCCTTAACGGTCCGGAAGGTGTTGGCTGTGAAAGAGGAAGATGTCAATAAATCAAACTGTTAAGCGGGAAATCTCGGGTGTTGCATGATCTCGTCAAGCTGCAGCAGGTGCCGCTCCAGGTGCGCGCTGGCGAACAGCGTCCACTGGTAGCCATCCAGCGGACCGAACACAAAGTGGTTCAGCCAGACCGCTCGCGGATCCTCGGTGCTTTCCAGCCATTGAATCGTCTGGGCGCGGACTTCCTGAAATGCTTCGGACCATTCGCTGGACGTCGTGAACCGTCCGGTGGGGCTGACGGGGGCCGGAGCCACCACCTTGGTGCTGCGGTCCGGCACGACGCGGGTGATGGTGGAATCCCGCTTGGGAGATGTGCCACCCTCAGTGGGTTTCAAGGCACTCATCACCCGCTTCTCGACCAGGACGATGTGTTCGGCGATCTCGGCCACCGACCATTGACCCTCCGCCGGATGGAAGTTCCACTGTTCAGCGGTGAGCGAGCCGACCAGATCGATCAATCGGCTGCGTGTGGCCCGCAAGGCGTCCAGGCTGGGAGACTTCTCTTCGTGTGTCATGGCAAATGGTCTATTAACAATGGCTTACCGTGGATACTTCGAGTCTGACTTGATCTCCGCGATCTGAGCCAGGTGCCGCTCATTGTGGGCGGAGATGAACAGCAGCCACTGGAGGCAGTCCGTTGGTCCCATGGGGGAGTCCGAGATGTGGTGCCGCAGGTCCAGCTTCGTCGTGCGGGTGAAGTCGAGCGTGGCCGCGCGGGCGTCCTTGTACTGTTGGACCAACGGCTCGCCGGTGCCGAAGCGCCCGGTGGGGACAAACATGTCGGGCGCTTTCACTTTGGTGTCGCGGTTGGGCACCATCTTCAGAATCGCCTCATCGGTGGTCTTGTTGGCGGGCGGCGTGGCGACGGCGGGTCCGTGGGCCACCTTCACCGTCATGCCGAACAGGCCCTTCTCGGTGAGCACCAGATGCTCCACCACTTCCGCCAGCGACCACTTGTCGTCGGCCGGCTTGAACTTCCACTGGGCGTCGGTGAGGCCCGCCACTTGATCGAGCAGCAGCTTGCGGGTGCCGTGCAGGTGGCTGAGAGTGCGGTCACGATCTCCCTGGGCCAACTCCTGCGTGAACGCGGTGAGGCAGGTGGCCATGAGGGCGAGGCAAACTTTGGTCATGAAATCTTTGTATCACGGGGAGGCGATTGCTGCGGTGGTTCAAAAGATTTGCTGTGAAGTTCTGAGACCCGGCATACGATAGACTTTGTACAAGTAGCTTCTCCCCCGAGGCAAAGTAGTGCAATTTCAACACCGCCATTCTTTATTGATTGTTGCGAAGGGGGTCGGGCGCCTGAGGGCGCGGCAGCGGGCTGTTATGACTCCGCTGATTAACCACTTCCAGAACTTTCAGGTTCTGGAAACCGACACGGGCGTGGACACGCTTGCCCTTCTAGAAATCGCCGAGGCCGACATGGTGATCGTGGCCGACCGGCTCTCTGACATGACCGCCGCTGACCTGTGCCGCCAGATCCGGCGTGAACGCCGCGCACGCTTGCTGCCGGTGATGGTGCTGGGTCTCTCTGACCAGCCAGCCGATGAAGCGGACTCTTTGGCTGCCGGTGCCGACGAGTTCATCTCTCTGCCGATTTCCGCCCCGGCGCTGCAAGCCCGAGTCTGGGCCCACGTTCGCCGGAAATGGGCCGCTGATGAACGGGAAGACGTCGAGACCATCCTGTTCTCTCTCGCCCAGACAGTTGAGCAGCGTGATCCGCTCACCGGCGGCCACTGCCAGCGGCTGGCGGACTTAAGTGTCCGGATGGGCCACCGGATGGGCTTGTCCACTGAAGATGTGGAGGCGCTCTACCGTGGCGGCTTCTTGCACGACATCGGCAAGATCGCCGTGCCGGACTCCATCCTGTTTAAGCCCGGTCCACTCACGGCCGAGGAGTGGGTGGTGATGCGCAGCCACACCACGCGGGGCGAAGAGATCTGCAAACAGATGCGGACGCTGGCCCCGGTGCTGCCCATCATCCGGTCACACCACGAAAAGTGGGATGGCACCGGATATCCGGATGGACTGCGGCGGGAAGCGATCCCGTTGCTGGCCCGGATTCTCCAGATCGCCGACATCTATGACGCATTGACCACGGCGCGGCCCTACAAACCCGCCTTCAGTCACCTGGAAGCGATGGACATCCTGCGCCGCGAAGCCCGCATGGGCTGGCGTGACCCGGAACTGGTCCACTTGTTTACCGACTTGTTCCCCCGTACGGCCGACACCCGCGTGTTCCGCGCCGTCGCCAGCTAAGCCCGGCTTTAGTGCCGGTTGAAGTTTTGCGAACTTCCGTCACCGCGTGAGCGTATGCTGATCAGCATGCGGATTTACCTAGTTGGTTCCACGCTGGCTCTGGGCGCGCTCTTGACCGGGTGCGTCGTCGTCGAGCGCAACTCCGAAGTGGGCCCGGTCCAGACCAGCACGTTCTCCTGCGACCGCGGCAAGGCGGAGATGGTCCGCATGGACGTAAAGATGAGCGTGGGCGAACTGAACCTGCGCGAGAATACCGCCAACGCCACCAAGCTGCTGGATGCCGATTTCGAGTACAACCTGCCGTTCCTCAAGCCCACCGCGCGGTATGACGATGCCGGATTCCGTGGCTACTTAAGCGTCACCCAGTCCGGCGAGAAGTCTCTGCGTTTGGGCGGCGACATGAAGAACAAATGGGACCTCCGGGTCCAACGTGATGTGCCGCTTGATCTAAGCGTCAACCTCGGCGTGGGTGAAAGCCAGTTGAACCTGGGCCAGCTGGCTCTGCGCAGCGTCAATGTTCATATCGGGGTCGGTGAATGCCGGATGGACTTGCGCGGTCCGGAACCCAAGCGCGACTACACGGTCGAGATCCACGGCGGCGTGGGTGAAGCGGTCGTCTACCTGCCCAAGGGAGTGGGCGTGATTGCCGACGCCAAGGGCGGACTGGGCGAGTTGCAGGTGGAAGGCAACCTGCGGAAAGACGGCAACCAGTACCTCAACGACCTCTACGGCAAATCCAAGGTGACGGTCCGCCTGGACATCCGCGGCGGCGTCGGCTCCATCCGGCTGATCGGCTAGCTTTTGCGGCGGAGGGCGGCCAACAGTGGAAGTCCGCCGAGCAGCAGCATCCACGAGGCCGGTTCGGGGCGCGATGTTTCATGCCACCGCTTTCATCCTGGTTCCGCTCGGCCTGTTCGTATCGACCCGCAACATCGCACTGCGTAGCGGCCTGATCCTGATCACGCTGGTGATGTTCTGGTTGAACGCCACAGAGTCAATCAGGAAGTCCCAGACCGACGGCGCTCCCGTGGGCGCGATGGTCACTTTGGTGATGCCCGCCAAGCTGACCAGATCCGCCAGGGCGTAGCCCGAGTTAAAGTTGGGTGCGATGTTGGCCAGTGTCTGGCTGGCGACCACGCTGGTGCCGTTAAAGGCGTTGACGACGTAGGACTGGTTGAACGTCTCGCCGTTGAACAACGCAAAGCTGACCTCCGTGGTCATGTAGGCCGGGTTGATGTCGATGGTCAACTCTTTGGCCAGGTGGTTGCCGAAATCGGCGGTGCCGTAGACATTGGGGGCCGAGGCAAACGCGATCGCCGGAAAGAAAGTGGCGAAGCCCAGCAGAACGCCACCGGAGAAGGTGGCGGGTGTGGTGGTGATCGTTTGGGGGCCGGGCACGGCCACGAAGATGCTGGGGCCTTGAGGAGAGTTGGGTGGGTCGAAATTGACTAGTGCCGGGATCCCGGCGGCCTGGGCCGTCCATCCGGCGCTCAAGCTGAAAAGCCCCGCCGCCAGGGCTCGGGTGAGTTTATGGTTCATCGTGAATTCCTTTGTGTGACTCCGTCGCGCCACCGCCCCGGCCGGAACCGGGATTTGACGCGCCTCACACACTAGGACCACTGGCGAATACGGGCGGAACAGAAATGTTGGCCCGGAAAGCCCAAGCTACTCTTAGCGGCTCAAGCCGCCTGCGTCAACGGACCCGCCGCCTTCTGCACCTTGCGGACGGCTTCCACAATCTGGTCCATCCCCTCGCGGGTGTCGAGCAGCATCGTCTGCGTCAGCCACAGGGCTTCCTGGCAAAGTTGGTCGTTCTGCGGCGTCTGGTTCTGCTCGCGCCATTGGGCCAAGCGCTTTTCGCCATAGATCCGCCGGAAGCCGCGGGAGTTGAGGACGTTTTCGAGGAACGGCTCGCGGTTGAGCGGCGAATAGCCGGAAGAGACCGGGATGCCTTCCGCGCGCATGGCGGCGATGAACCGCTCCCGCGTCAGCCCGGCAAACGCTTCCGGCTGGTAACGGAACATGTACAGGTGCCAGGCGTTGCGGGTACAGCCCGGATAGAGCTTCTGGGGCGTCATACCGGCAATGCCTGATAGCTGTGAGGTGAGGTAAGCGGCGTTCATCTCACGGCGGCGGGATTGTTCTTCCAGGCGTGTCATCTGGGCCGTCAGGA
>JAPKYX010000195.1 GCA_026394075.1 Acidobacteriota bacterium | reverse complement strand
GACCCAAACACCTGGTGCCAGCCACTCGATGCCGGGATGTCTTCATTGAGAAAGTGTTGGACGCCGGAGACAACGCCGGTACGGTCGTCCAGCCAGTCGAGCACTCCGCGCAACATCAGGCCTTCCCTCCGTTGGCGCCCTGGCTCTCGCTCGACACCACGCGACCTACCTGGACTTTGCCGTTCATCACCCGCGATTCATACCGGTCCAGCGGCCGCGGCGCGGGCCAGCCTGCACTTTGCCGTCAATCGAGAACGACGAGGCGTGGCAAGGGCAGGTGAATTCTTTCGATTCCTGCTTCCAGTGGTACGCACAGCCCAAGTGTGTGCAAGCCGGGGCCAAGGCAAACGCCTCGGTCTCGCCCGTCTTCACCACCCAGGCGGATGTCTTCTCCGTCACCACTTTCCAGCCGTCGACACGCTTGCGGGAAAAGATGATCTCCGCCGGCTCGCCGGATGGCAGCTTGGCCAAGTCGGCCACGTCAATCCAAGTGGCGTCATTCTTGGTTTTGGCAGGCGAAAATAGATAGCTAAGCGCTGGCACACCCAGGGCACCGGCGATCACTGCGCCTAGACCCTGAATGGCCAGAACCAGGAAGTTTCTCCGGTCCGGTCCTTGAAGCATTCTGCGTTTATCTTATACCGGGTTGCCCGGCTTGACTAGAGAGAATATATGTCATCACAAATAATCCGAACGCCCGTCCATATCGATCAGACCGTCAAGATTCGCAGTAGATTCTCACGCAGCGCGTCCCGCACCCCGGCGGGCACAGTGCCGCCCGCATGCGTCAGATAGAAAACATCCAGCGCCTTGTGGGCCTCCGTGTTCACCAGCACCACTTCGATGTTGCAACCGGCTTCTGAAACGGCGCGCGCCAAATCGTAAAGCAAACCCGGACGGTCCTGCGCCACCACTTCCAGCAGAGTGGCGCGCGTCGACGCCGCCGTATCAAAACGGATTGCCGGAGGCACTAGGCCCCGACGGCTGGGTGGCAGCGGAGACGGACGGCCCTTCAACCGCCGGGCCACCGATTCCTCGCCCCGCACCACGCGCTCGATCAACACCCGCAAGTCCGGAACTTCTTCGGGGTTCAACTCCAACCGGCGGCCCGTGTCCGCAAACCGCAGCATGTCGACAATCACGCCGTGCGCATTGCCCAGCGCCTCCGCCTTCAGGATGTTCATGCCAAAGCTGGCCAGTGTCCCGGCCAAATCCGCCAACAGTCCCTTGCGATCCCGGCTCACGACAGTCAGCTGCCAGTAGCCGCCGGAGGGCACCAACTCCACCGCTGCTCCGTCGCCGGACAAGCTGGAGAACATCGCAAAGTGGGCATCCACTTGGGCGGCTGAATGCATCAGCAAATACCGCGTCGGGAAACCTTCCAGAAACTTGGCCTTGGCCGCATCCACCGAAGGCTCCGGCAGAATGCGATCCGTGTCCAGCTCGCGCGTCAGTTCCAGGCTTAAGGCGCGGTAGGCACCCCAGAGCTGCGCCATGCGCCAGGGTGTCATGGCCGTGGGGTTGACGCCGCTGATGTCGGCGAACGTCAGCAGGGTCAGCAACTGCAATCGCTCGATCGCCCCGATGCCGTGCGCGGCCTGCCGGGCCACTTCCGGGTCGTGCAGATCGCGCGTCGTCATCAGAATCGACAGCGCGATGTGCTGCTCCACCAGATACAACACGGTGGCGGTCTCCACTTCGTCGGCTCCCATCCGGGCCAGCACTTCCGTCGCGATCCGCGTCGATTCGGTGGCATGCTCACCGGTACCGCCGCCCTTGCCGATGTCGTGCAGCAGCAAAGCCACCCGCAGCAGATAGAGATCGGGCGTCTCCGCCAGCAGCTCCCGGAAACGCGTGCGGTCATCTTCTTTCGAGGCCGCCAGGTGCTCCAGGCTTTCAATGGTCACCAGCGTATGCTCGTCCACCGTGTAACGGTGATAGAAATCGCGCGTCACCAGGCATTCAATCCGCGACCATTCGGGCAGAATCACCTTCAGCAGTCCCGTCTCATGCATCACCCGCAGCGCCCGCGCCGCATAGGGCAACGAGAGCAGGTTCCGCAGATCGCGCCACAAACCAAACTGCGGAATCATCGCTCCCCCGCGGACCAGTTCGATCAGCCGGCGTTCCGTGTCCGGTGCCAGCTGGAACCCGTGCCGCGCCACAAACTGCATCAGCCGGATGGGTAGCTTGGGATCACTGGCCAGCATTTGCGGAGACCGCAGCAGCACCTGTTCCCGGCTGACCGTAAACTCGGAATTCGACAACCGGCTGCGCCAATCGAGAAACGACCGCAGCATCCCACTACCCGGCTCATCACATTGCGCGATCACGCGCTTCACTTCGCGGTAGACATGACGCGCATGGCGGTAATACTCCCGCATCGCGCCTTCCGGGTCGGGGAACAGCTCGTCCTGGGCGTGATAAGTCAGCCGGTTGTCGTCGCGCTGGATACGCTGGTGGAGCCGGGTGCGCAGCTCCGCCAGAAAGGCCCGCGCCGGCTTCAGCGACTCCAGACTTTCCTCAAATGCCGCTCCGCGCAACCCGCCCAGCCACTCAATCAAGTGCAGGTCTCGGATGCCGCCGGGCGAGTCCTTGACGTCGGGCTCCAGATGATAGATCGTGCTCTGGAACTTGGCGTGGCGCACTTCCGACAGCCGTAACAGATGGGCTGTGACGGACCGCCGCTGCAGCCGCAGAAATTCCGGCAACCGCGAAGCCAAACGCCCATGCAACGCCTCACTGCCGCACAGCAGCCGCTGCGAGATCAGGCTGATGGTCAGCTCGACATTGGAGGCATCCAGCTGGCAGCATTCCTCCACCGTGTGGACCGAATGGCTGGGTTCCAGGTTGCTGTCCCAAAGCTCCCGCAGGAAATGCGCGATCGCGTCCCGCTGCTCCATCGCCTGCTCCGCTGATTCCACCAACAGCAGGAGATCCACATCAGAGTGCGGGAACAGTTCGCGCCGCCCAAATCCGCCTACGGCCAACACCGCAATCTGACCGTTGAATGGCGTCAACAAGTGTTCCCGCACTGCCGCCACCACCACGCTCTCTACGCGGGCGGCGCGGCCCGCCAGGCCGTCGGGCAATGGTTCTTCACTGTCGATACGGGACAATTCGGATCTCTCCGTCGTCAAAACGCGTTCTGGCCCACCAGGAACGTGGTGCGGCTATGGGCCTCGGCACGGAGGACTTTTCGGGCAGTAACGCGGCCCACCCATTTGCTCAACCAAGAACCCCGTGGAGAACTCACTCCGCGGCGGCGGGCCACGCTTCGAATTGTAGCGGATTGCACCATGCCGGATGCTACGCTGAGGGTTGCCGATGCCTGACCTGGCCCCCTGGATCGCACTGTTTACCGGCAGCACCAGCGCCACCAATCTCCCGCTCCAGATGCTGATCGTTTTCGGCCTGGCCAAGCTCTGCGGCGAGATCAGTGAGCGGCTGCGCGCCCCGGCCATCGCGGGCGAAATCATCGCCGGCATGTTGATCGGCCCCGGCCTGCTCAACTGGATTCAACCCGGCGAACTGATCCATTCACTCGCTGATCTGGGTGTGATGTTTCTGCTATTCCGCGTCGGCCTGGAGGTCCGCGCCTCGGAGCTGGTCCGCGTGGGCGGTGTAGCCATGCTGGCCGCTACCGGTGGCGTCATCCTGCCCTTCATCGCCGGCTACCTGATCATTTCGCAACTCGGCCACCCGCAGATCGAGGCCATCTTCGTCGGCGCGGCCATGGTGGCCACCAGCGTCGGCATCACCGCCCAGGTGCTCACCCAACGCGGCCTGTTGAACCATCGCGCCAGCCGCATTATTCTGGTGGCGGCCGTGATCCAGCCTGGCCACAGGCGGCATCGACTTTCTGCAGTTGAGCCTCACCGCCGCGCTGGCCATCGGCTTCGTGCTGCTGATCGTCTTCTGGGGCGTCGGCACCGCCACGCGATTCCTGCCCTGGGTGAAGGGCCATCTGCGGATTGCCGAGGCCGATTTCGTGCTGGCCCTGGTGCTGCTGTTTGGCTTGAGCGTGATGGCCGTCTATGCCGGCGTCGCGGCCATCGTCGGCGCGTTTCTGGCCGGCATGACCTTGGGCGAAAGTGCCGATAAGCGCGTGCATGAACTAACAAGCGGCGCCGCCGAGCTACTGGTCCCCTTCTTCCTCGTCAACATCGGCCTGCAACTGGACCCCAAGGTCTTCCTGGACCCCGTCGCCCTGGTCCCCGCCCTCGCCATCTTCGTCGCCGCCGTGCTCTCCAAGTTCTTCGGCTCCGGCCTGGGTGCCTGGAGATTAGGCCGCCGCGACGCCATCAAAGTCGGCATCGGCATGATCCCGCGCGGCGAAGTAGGCATGGTCGTCGCCCAAATCGGCCTCTCCTTCGGCGTCATCCCCCAACCCATCTACGCCGCCGTGGTCTTTATGTCGGTGATGACCACCGTGGTAGCGCCACCGTTGCTCAAGTGGGCGTATCGGGACTAGCGCCGCTGCGGGACTAAATCGCCACCGGCTCCGGCGCTTACTTGGCCGCAGCCAAATCCTTCTGCAGTTGCCGCGCCCGGGTGGTGAGGGTTCGTAGCTGCCGCAGATCTTCTTCGGCCAGCGTGACGGCGTTCTGGATACGGGAGAGATCGTTCGGGCCTGAAGCGGCGCCCGCGCCTCGGTTTTCCAACTGCAGCGAGAGCGTGCGCAGCGTGTCGGAGGCCTCGCGGTAACGGGTGGCGAGATTGGTGACCAGTGTCTCCCGGCGGCGGGCGACGTCTTCCAAATCGTCGGTCAGTTTGCGCCACTTGGCGCTATTGCGGCCGGCTTCTTCCGCCTTGGCGGTCAGCGTCCGCTGCGCGGCTTCCAGTGTCGTCACGCGGGCGTCCTTGCTGTCGGCTGACTTTTGCAAGGTCGCTAACTGACGGCCCAGCTCCTCGACCTTCTCTTTCAAGGCCGCCTCGGCGGTCTGTGCCTGGCGGTGGCCCGCCTCGGCTGCTTCCAGGCGTCGCTCCAACTCCTTCGCGGCGTCACGCACCGATACCAAAGTGGCTTCGCTACCGCGCAACTGCTCATCTTTGGCGTGCAGCTGCGCCGTCAGTTCTTCTTCATGTTGCCGGGCCGCCGACAGCTGGGCGGCGCTGGGTGCCCCGGACTTGGCCAAGCCACTCCCCGGCGATGGCACCGGTTGCCCCAGCGCCCGCAACTGCTGCTCGGCCGCGGTCAGGCGCTGGCGCAGGTCCAGCTCCGCCTGACGCAAACGTTGGATCTCCACTGCATCCGCGCTGCGCGATCCCTGGGATTGCCACAGCACCCCGCCGGCACCGGCCAAGGCCAGCACCGCCACACCCCATCCCCACCAACCGCGGGTCTTCATTCGGTACTCCTTTTGGCGGTCACATCCACCAGCCGCCGCCGCGCCCGGAACTGGACCGCGCGGTCGCCCGTCTCGACGGCCACGTCCAGCTGTTTCGTCTTCGTTGGACGAAACTCCACTTCCGCGGTGTACTGCGTCAGCAGATCGGCAAAGGCCTTTTCGATGGCCGCCGGAATCTCGGCCACGGAGCGGCAAAACTCACTGGCTCCGCCACTGGACCGCACCAAATCGTTCAAGCCGGTCTGATAAGCGGTGTTCAGCCGGTCCCCCTGATATTGCAGATGCACCAGTGAAACCGGAGTCTCCCCACGGTTCAGTGAGGCCGTCAGTTGCCGGATGCGCTCCTGGATCAGGCCTTCCGGGAACCGGCGGCTCATGTCGCCCGCATCGCTCGAATTCACCACCGGGTTCGTGTAATCCTCGCGATACCGGGCCACGTTGCTGTCGCTCACCCACAGCGTCGCCACCCGTACCTGGGCCTTCGCCGCAATCGAATCTGCCAGCTGCTGCGTGGCCTCAAGCGAGTTCAGCAGCCCTGGTCGCGCGCTGATCGTCAGCGCCTGCAACGCCGCCGCCAACGCTTCGCGGGAAGCCCCCGGCTCCTCGACCACCCGCAGTTCGTCCCCCGCGCGCAACAGGCCCACCTTGACCGACGGCGGCAGCGCCTCCACCTGCTTCAGCAGCGTCTCCCGCGCCTGATCGACCAGCGTCAAGTCGCCCGACAGATCAACCGCGATCAGCAGCAGTAGCTCATCACCCGGTCGCAGCAGGCGCGACACCTTGGCGGCGGCCCCGTTCACCTTCACCACCACGTCACCGGCCTCCAGCGGCTCACCCGGCGCGCGGAAAGGCACCCGCAATCGGGCGGAGCGCACCTCGGGCGGCGGCGCGGCCAGCAATAGCCCGCTCCCCAGTAACCCGACGGCAGTCCAGCGGTGGCGCATCAGAAGCTGTACCTCAAACCCAACTGGATCACCCGTCCGCCGCGCGACCCAATGATGCGGCCCGCGTTCACGTTCGGTGCCGCCGCCGTGCCGATCATCGTGTCGGGGTCGGCCCAGTTGGCATGGTTGATGAAGTTCAAGCCCACCATGCTGAACTCGACGCTTTTCTCGATCGACAGCGAAATCCGCTTGTTCAATGACAGATCATGATTCTGCGCCCCCGGGCCACGCAGCGAAGGATGCGTGCGGGCGGCGTCGCCCACGGTGAAGTCGGCCGGTTGCGCGAACGCATCAGGGTTAAACCACCGCTCCGGCGTCGCCTCCGCCACATGCGGATCCGCGCCCGGCACCACGTCGACATACAGCGTATCCACCACCCGCCCGGTGTTGTTGAACTGCGGCCGCAGCGCCAGCGGCAAGCCGCTGACGATGGTCGTCACCCCGCTCACCGACCAGCCCTCTACCAGGTAGCGCCGCCAGTCCGTCACCGGAAACAGCAGCCGGTTGGGGCCCATCGGAATCTCGTAGCTGTAGGTCAAGGTCAGCCGTTGCGGATTGTTGCTGGAGGTCAACGACCATTCGTTGGCCCGGTTGTAATAGTCCTGGATGCCATAAGGGCCGGAGTAGTTGTCCAGTTGCTTTGACACCTCATAGGTGGTCGAAAGCACCAGCCCCGCCGAAGATCGCTTTTCCAGTCGCACATAGCCCGCATCGCGCTGATACCGGCCTTCCGGCCAGGAACTGAAGACGTTGAAGCGCTGATACTGCGGATACGGCCGCAACGCGCGGTTAAACCCTTCATCATTCAACTGATCCCGGTACTCAAGCGCAGTCAGGGGAATGGCGTTGGGGTTGGAGGCCGTGTTGCCCAACAGCAGATTCCGCCCGTGCGCGTGACCCACCCCCGCCGTCAGCAACAGCGAGTTGGGCAACTCCCGTTCCAGCGATAGGCCGAACGATTGATACGTCGGTTGCCGCCCCGTGCTCTCCACCAGGTCGGCAATCGTGTTGTTGGCCGACTCCGGCCGCAGATCAGGGAACGTCCGCCCACCCGCCGGGGCCGATGCGGCCAAGATGACCGCCGGCTCCAGTTGCGGATTGCGGGACACCCACGCCGGGTTGCCATTGAAGGCCTGCGTGCCCCACTGCGAGGCATAGACCGGGATGGCCGAATAAGACCGTCCGTAGCTGGCCCGCACCACCGTGCGGGTGCTACCCAGCGGGTTCCACGCCAAGCCCAGGCTGGGTTCGCCCTTGCACAGGAAGGGCTGAAAGGTGCGCCCTTGCCCCCCCACGCCCGCCGCCACCAGTGCCCCCGGGCGGCCATTCTCCGGGTTCAAGGCGTCGAGAGCCACGGTGGATTGACGGTCATACTTCTCCTGCCGGGCACCACTCATTTCGAGACCCACCGAGATGCTCACCACCAAACCCTTGAAGACCTCCCACTGATCGCTGATCGCCAGTGAGTAGCGGCTGCGGCGGAAGTAGCTGGGGCTGAGAACGATGCTCTGCTCGGCAAACTCGGCCTGGCCCAGCAGAAAGCTCGAAAAGGCGTGACCCGTGTTGTTGATGCCCGGCAAGCTGGTCAGACCGGGTCCAAAGCGGTAGCTGCCCTCGCCGTAGGTGGGCGAATAGATGTTCACCTGATCGCGGAACCAACGCGCCGCCATCCGCAAGCGGTGCTGCCGCCACCGCGTCGAGTAGCCTTCCGCAATCGAAAAGACTTGCCGTGCGCTCCGCAGTTCGCCGTTGGCCCGGCCCATGGGCAGATAGGCGCCCATCTTGTAGTTGGGGAACACCCGGCCGTTCACCGTCTCGGGCAGGTTGACGATCCGGTCGCTGGAGACATCAATGCTGAAGCTGTTCAACTGCTGCGGGGAGATGGTGAAGGTGTGCTCCACGCCCGCGCGCTGGCTCTGCCGGTCCCGCACCACCGGTCCGGGATTGGCCGCGTTGGCAAACACCGGTGCCGCGCCATCCAGGCCCTTGGAATAGTTCAGCGAGCCGCCCAGCCGGTGCCGCTCATTCAGTGTATGGTCCAGGCGTCCGATGAAGCCGTTGGCGCTGTTCACCTCTGGCGTGAAGACGAAATAGTTGTTCCGGAAAAACGGTCCGGCGTCAGAATTCGGTGCCGGATAAAGCTGCGCGGCGGCGCGGGCCGTGGGGTTCAAGCGAGCGGCGGGCATGATGTTGCCCGGAAACGGACTGCGCTGATACTGCAGATTACTCGCGGTGACCGGCTGCGCGGCATCAAAGGCCGCATTCAGCGCAGTCGAGGCCGGGTCGAAAATTGGCAGCGGCTCACCGGCCGGGTCCACCACGCTGGACCAGTCGCCGGTACGCTCAGCGAGCGTGGGAATGGTGTTCAGCGAAGACCGCCCGGTCTTCTCGCGCATGCCCTCATAGGTGAGGCTGAAGAACGTCGTCCGGCTGCCGTCAAACAACTTGGGGATCAACACCGGGCCGCTCAGGTTCACCCCAAACTGGTTCCGCCGCAGGATGTTTTTCTTCCCGCCGCGCTGCGCCACCTCGTGCGGCACGGCATCCAGGAAGTCGTTGCGGAAGTTCTCGAACAGCCGCCCATGCCAGCGCGACTTGCGGCCGGTGCCGGAGGTCACCTGCGCCGCCACGCCTTCCACCAGGCCCAGGCGGCGGCTTTGGACGCGGAACTCCTCGATGGCCTTCTGCATCTCCCCGGGCCGCGCCGCAGTGGGTGTTCTGGCGGGGGCTTGGGGTGCTGGCAGGCTGTAGAGGACGATGAGCGAGGTGGCCGCAACTCCGAGTACGCTCATCACTCTATTTTAGCGGCCCCGCAACGGGGGCCAGTTACCCGAACAGCTGCCCAAAGTATTCCGGCACGCACTTGCGCCACCACGGCCAGTCGTGCGCGACATCGTGGCCCCAAACATCCAACTGGTGTGGAATGCCCTTCGCCGCCAGAATGCTCGACAACTGCCGGGCGCGGTTGGGGGCTTCAAACTGGCCTTGTCCCGTGAAGATGATGATCTTCTTGCCACCGTGGCGGAGGATGGGCAGGTAGTAGTCGTCGTTCAAGCCCGCGACAAAGTCCACGGTGTTGTTGAAGTAGACGTCGTCGTTGTAGTGGCCATCCATGTAGCCGCGCAGGTCATAGCTGCCCGCGATCAGCATGACGCCGCTGAAGCGATCCGGGTGCTTGAAGAACGTCGTCGCCGCCAGCGTCGCGCCCAGGCTGATGCCGAACAGCATCGGCTTCACGTCACCGCCACCGCAATCGTTGCTGATCAGCGGAAGCACTTCGTTGATCAGGTAGCTGTCGTAACGCTTCAGCCACTCGATCTTGTCCCACGGAGCTGTTGCGTCATTCAGCAACGCTTGCTTGTTGACGCTGTTCACTGAATAACCCTTGGCGCGGCCATTCTCAAACCACCAGGACAGCGCGTCGATCAACTGGAACCGCTCGTACTCCAAGTAGTCAGCAGCCGCGGTGGGCAGCATCAGCACGGGCGGTCCGTAGTGACCATAGGCCACCAGGGGCATGTGTTGGAACAACCGCTCACTGTACCAACCAGTAATTTCTCGGCGCATATGCCTCAATTATCGCGCAGCCAGATTGCGGGCGATGGCCAGCAGGTAGCCCTTGGCCGACTCTTCGCGAATCCGGCCTGAGGTCGTCCAGGCCCGCAGAAGAGTCTCCGAGGTGATCTCCGCCGCCGCGTCGTCACTTCCCGTCAGATAGCAAACAAACCGCCGCACATCCGGCGCGTACTGCAACTGGCGGCCGGACGGTTGGGTATAAAGCCACACCCGAAAACCCACTACTTTTTCGGGGCGATCAGTTTCTGCTGGTCCTGGTTGGCCACTTGCAGATTGTTTTCCACCACAAAGGCGGAGGTTTGGTTGGCCTGCATTTCCCCGATGGTGCGGTCCATGGTGGAATCGACCACGCCTTCCAGGCGCAGGGTGCCGTTGCGGACGATCAGATGGATGGCATGCCAGCCCACCGGCGGATCGTTGGTGATGCCCCCCGCCGCCCGCCCGAGTGAGAAGAACTGCCCGCCGCCGCGAGCGCTTGAATAGCGGCTGAGCGTCTGGTGCCCGTAGATGCGGGCGTAGGCTTGCGCCCGGATGGTGTCATCGTTGGGCGACAGCGGCAGCACCTCGATCTTGTTCTCCACCGCCGTGACGCCTTCCACCTTCTGCGTCACCCGCTCCGCATCGGCCTTCAGCACCGGCCGGGAGACGACGCCACGCAGGATCACCGTATAGCCCTTGATGCCGAAGGTGATGGAATCAAACACGCCGTAGTTGGGCAGGTTCAGCACGGCCCGCTGGATGTCGCGCGCCATGCGCAGAACAGTCCGCTCCATCGCCGGGTCAACCGGCTTGGGCGCGGGGTCCTGTGCGAGCACGAGCGGTGCGGTGAGGCAGAGAGCGATGGACAGCTTCATGACCACTATCATCCCGCTGCTGGGGTGTGGTGTGCGCGGCAGGTTTCTGACGTTTGTTCCCTGGTGGGTGGCAGGCTGTTGCGCTGGAGGGCACTCCGCTCCATTCTGTCGCGGCTCGGTGTGAGGCGATGGTGGGTGAGTAGTACTTCGGCTGGTGAATACCCGCATTGGGGTGTAGCGCTCGCAAAAACGAAATTCTTCCCGTCGCGAGGCCGAATGGAGGACTAAGTAGTTTTCTCGTGCATGAGATACGGGAGGCGTCACGGGATCGGCGGGAAGGCCGTGTGTACAGTAAAGTACTACGTTTTCAGGCATCTTACGGCGGGGTGTGCGGGGACGGGTTGGTGTTTGGGACGGGAATGGCGATGGTGGTTTGGGCACAGGTCCTCCGTTACGGGAATTAGCACGGCGGGGAGCGGGTGTTGCCTGAGGGGGCTGGCTAAGTGCTGGAGGGGAGGGAAGATCGGGGCGACGGGGGGCGGTGATGGGGGGACGGCGGTGAGTCATCGATTGGGCAAGGATGCCCATTGTGGGGCGAGAGGGTCCGCCGCAGTTCGTTCCGAATGGTGGCTGCCGGCCCACTAAGGTCCACCGTCTCGAAAGAAATGGCGTGGTTCTGGATGACTGCATACTCCCGGACCTGCTGATTTATCGCAGGGTGAAGAAACAGCCCCGAGGCATCTTCCCATCGAGATTCGTGCCCCTCTTGAGAGCGAAGATAAGCGTACATCTGGTAAAGGTAGCCGCTCTTCAGGCGGACATTCTCAAAGCGGCCCGTCGTAATGATTGAGGTGAACTTCGTGTCGACCACTATGCGGCGGCCCCCGTTCGGCGGATCGAGCACAATGTCGGTCACCATGCCCGGAAGAATATCGGAAAGTCCCTCAGAGGATGACGACACTTGCCAGTTAAGTGAAATGCCGCCACGAACTGACCACCCCTTTGGCTCCAACTCGACACGAGCGAACCCAAGGACAGCCTTCTCGAACAACCGACGCACCCAAACTTCTTCCCGTTCCGGCTCGACCAAGGCTGTCGGCCCAGAAATCTCGGTTGGCAGCGCTAAATCAAAGGCAAGCCTCGCAAGCGCGATCATGAAACGATCTGATGCGTCGTTGCGGCCGATTTGATCTGTGGCCAAGTCGGCGCGAGATGGTCGGCCGCAACCGACGCCCATATTTGCCAAGCTGAACGCTAAGGCCCTGCAGCGTCGGCGCAATTCATCATTTCGAACGACCCGCGCCATTAGATGCAACGCCTCGCGAACGAGTCTGTTGCGTGGGGTGTCGCTCGTCAATTCCTCAAATCGACAGAAGACCTCCCCCCTTGACAATAACTGGCGAGCCTCGGTTTTTAGAGCGTTGATGCGCCCGCGAACCCGCGTAAGAACCATTTCCCGGTGACGGTAACCGCGCGTCAGGTTTCTGCGGAGCCGCCGTTCAACGGATGCTGCCAAAAGGTGTGCTACTAAATCCGGCAAATCATCTAGGTCTTCGTCCACGATCGCGTCGAAAGCGCCTCTCACCCTAGTTAGGTCAGAAGCGTAGAGCATCAAGAGCCACAAGTTTCGCACCGGAATGCGGCCGATCAGGTGCTCGCCGCGAGTGTCCGGTGCCACTGTCACACGAGCCCCGCGAGGAGTTTGGTTCGCGCAGCTCTTGCCGTTTCCGGGGCATCGTACCAGTACTCATCGAGTAGCGGGCCGATCTCCGTCTCGACTTTAGCCCGGAACCATACGCGGCCATCGGCTATCGACTCTTCGATATCGGGTGTCACATAGGAATGCCCGACTTGGAATTGTGGGCCTAGGGAAACCGCAGAAGTGATCTCGGCGTTCAGGGCATCAATCCGGGCCTTGATGAGTGTCAGTGTAGAGCTCTCGATACCTCGCTTGATGCACCAATCATGCCACGCTGGTCCCAGCCTAGGCTCGAGATCAACGAAGGCAAAGCGTCGACGGAGGGCAAGATCGACGATGGCGAGAGATCTGTCAGCGACGTTCATGGTGCCGACAACGTATAGGTTTGCAGGTATATAAACTCGCTCGCCAGCAGCTCTCCGATAGGCGAGTTCCATGGCCTCGGTGGGGCGACGTTTACTATCCTCCAGAAGTGTGAGCATCTCGCCGAATATCTGCGCGGGATTACCACGGTTGATCTCTTCAATGACGAGGACAAACGGCCTGTCTGGCTCACTGGCAGCTGCCCCAATTGCCTCCATCAAGATGCCATCCACGAGGCCCAGCTTCCCGTCGCCGTGCGGCCGCCAGCCGCGCACGAAATCTTCATAAGCCAGAGAGGGGTGAAACTGGACTATTCGAAGGCGGGATCGTGTGGTTTCCCGGTCGTTTGAACCCACCATGACGAATCCCAGGCGTTTGGCCAGCCACGTCTTGCCAGTACCGGGAGGGCCTTGTAGAACAATGTTCTTCTTCGACCGCCAGCGCTTGATGATGTCATTGAGTTCTTCGGCGCTCAGAAAAGACCCGTCGGTGATTATGTTGTCGACGCCGTACGCTGGCTCCTCATCGGTCTCGGTGATGTCTTCTTCGTCAACGTCGGGCAGTTCCACGGCCGCTTCGGCAAAGGTGTTTGCAGGCGTGACCCCATACTTCTCAAACCAGTAGGGTTGAGCCAAAAACCAATCGTACTCTTGCGGCGCGCCTTGGAAAGTAAACTTGACTAGACGCCGGGCATCCTCTCGTTCTAAGTCGGCTTTGACAATCGTCGTCCGGTAGGTATAGAAGTACCAGTCTCGCGGTGGAAATGGCGGATCCCAGGCGACTTTGACGGTCCTCCCGTCACCTAGGTTTTCAAGGATAGTGCCCTTTGCCTTGATACGCATGCCAGAGACAGGCTTGCCACGCACGTCAAACGGCAGCTTGTGCTTTCGCACGAAGCTCGCCTTAATCGCAATGGGGTCGCCCGGCTTCATCTGCCGAACAAGGTCCATCTCACGTGTGGACGTCGGCCCATCGGGTGGCGGGTCTCCGTTCTGCCAAATGCCTTCCTTGAGAAAGCGCGGCATTTGATCGTCGGCGTTATTCCAGATGGCACCCACAAACCAAAATGAATCACCATCTTCATCGCCCTCTTCATCAATGCCGGGAGCCGGAGTATTCTCTTCCTCCACAGGGGATGCCTGGCGGCTAGAAGTGCGAATGCGGATACACAAAGCCTCGGCGTCTTCGCGCGTCAACTGCGTGTCCCGCCCCGCTGGAGTCAAGCCCCACATCCCACGCTTCTCCGAACCAATCAAGCCGGCTTTGGCCAAGTAAAATCTTGCCCAGTGAACGTCGTTCTCGAAGATGGACTGCGTACCTGCCGCTTTTCCCTTCTTCTTGATAAACCGGTTCAGATCCTCGGCCGTTACGTCGACTTGTGAACGTATCCAAGCACGGACTGCAGCAGGCCGCATGGGAGACGGGTCCGAAGCACGCAGCGCGTCGAGAAGCGGTGCGAAGTATTGGGTAAACCGATTGCCCTTCTGCTCAAGCATTTCGTTGGTTAGCCCACCCGTCTTTCTTCCTTCCGGCATCGACCGCACGCTGTCAACAGCGATACCGAAGGAGTGTCTTTCTCACGACCTTACCAGTTATACAAGATCGATCTCTTGCTTGGTTGGCGAAAGCGCTGCCTAAAGATGAAGGGACGAGTGCAACATTGCGCTGGAACTCGATCCTGCACCAGCATTGAACTCGCAGGATTAAAGGCCCCACCGAATCTACTTCTGCGCGATGCGCTGCCGCAAGTTGCCGATGGCGGTTTGCATGGCGCCGCGGTAGACTGCTGAGTCTGCGCCCCAGCTGATGACGTTGAAGCCGATGTTTAGCCATTGGTCGGCTTGTTCCATGGCGCCGGGTTGGATGCCGGCTTGTTTGCCATGCTTACGGGTGGCGGCGATTACTTTGTCCAGGGCCTCTAGGAAGCGCGGGTTCTGGAATTCGGCGGGGATGCCCATTTGGGTCGAAAGGTCAAAGTGGCCCACCCAGAGATTGTCGACGCCCGGCACGGCGGCGATGGCGTCGGCGTTCTCGACACCTAGTGGCGATTCGATCTGGCAGATGACCACGCTCGATTCGTTGATGTCGCGGAAGTACTTCACTGGTTCCAGCGGCAGAAAGTCCGTATGCGCGGTCCCGATGCCGACGCCGCGGCTGCCCATGGGGGCAAACTTTACGGCTTGCACGATGCGGGCGGCTTCTTCCGGTGTTTGCACGTTGCCGATCATCACACCCAGCGCTCCGGCGTCCATGATGCGGGCCAGGAAGTGATACTGCGGCTGGGGCACGCGCACGAAGGGGGCGTAGCCGGCGGCCTTGGAATAGGCGATCAGATCGGCGACGCGTTCGACGCCGAAGCAGGAATGCTCCATGTCGTAGATGACGAAGTCGAGGTCGAGCGAATCAAGGATCTTGGCCATGCCGCGGGTGCCGAACTCCCACACCATGTGGCCAATGGGGATGCGGCCTTCGGCCAGGGCCTGGCGGTAACGATTAACTTTCATGAACGGAAACGCTCCAGTTTGTTGAGGAAGCCCTCGCGGCCGAGGACCTGCTTGTTGACGATCGCGGCCGGCACGGCGCCACGCGCCACGGTGACGATGTTATCGCAAGCCTCCAGGCTGTTGTCACGCGCGATCTCGAGCGTCCAGGGCAGGCCGTGGGGCGTGAAGATGGTGTTGGGGCATTCGCGCAACGGATGGTCGAGCGGCAGCGGCTCCGTCTCAAAGACATCGAGGCCCGCGCCGGCGATCCAGCCTTCGTTCAGCGCGCGGACCAGTGGTTCGTGCTGCACGATGGGGCCACGGGCGGTGTTGATCAAGTAGGCGGTGGGCTTCATCATCCGCAATTCGGGCTCGCCCACCAGGCCGCGGGTTTGCGCGTTCAGGAAGGTGTTGACGGCCAGGTAGTCGCTTTGGCGGAAGAGGGTTTCTTTGTCGACCAGCTCGATATTCAGCGCGGCGGCTTGGGCTTTGTCGATGTAGGGGTCATGGGCAATCAAGGCTCCAAAGCCCAATGACTGGACCATGCTGAACAGCTCTCGCGCAATATTGCCGCAGCCGAGCGAGCCCAGGACGCGGCCCTTGATGTTCCAGCCGAGCGACGGCAGGTCGCCCCGCCAGCCGCCGCGCCGGACCAGAGCGTCTTGCTTGACCAAGTTCGTCGAGAGCGCCATCAGCAGCGTCAGGATCGCTTCGGCAACCGGACGTTTCACCGCTTGCGGCGTGATGGCGAGGGCGATCTCATTGTCGGTGATGGCGTCGGTATCGATCATGTCGTAGCCCACGCCCCAGCGCGAGATCAGCGCCAGGCGATGGACGCCGGTGACGCTTTCGCGGGTGAACTTGGTGGCAAGGGCGAAGATGGCGTCGTAACGGTCGCAGGCCTCGGGCGTGGCGACGTTGCCGGGCATCTCCGGCATTCTTTCCCAGGTGATGCCCGCCGGGCCGAGCACGGATTCCAGTTCCTTCTCAAACTTGCCTTGGGCTTCGACAAAGAAGTCCGGCGTGATGCCGACACGAAAGGTAGCGCTCATGTGCAGCGCGATTATATCGATCTGGTGACGGCGGTGGGGTGCGATGTCCGCGCCGTGGATTTCGGTAGTGGATTTTGGTAGCCCACCGCTTTACCCGAAGCGTGATACCATTCTGCGTCCGCAATTCCAACATGGAGAATTATATCTTGTTTGATTTCAAGAGTATCGCGCTGGGTAGCCTGGTGTTGGTGGTGGCTGCGCCGGCTTGGGCCACGCCTGCACTTTTCTCGGCGGCGAGCGTTCCCGCCCTGTACAGTTACCCGCTACCCAGCCCGCCGCAAACCTCGGTGATCCGGAACGACAACACAGCGGCCGCGGCCTCAGTTGAGGCAGGCGACTACTATGCCACGGGGTTTGCCCAGTCTGACTACGGTGTCCTCAAGGCATCGGCCTCCAGCTATCTGGGAACAACATACAACCAGCCAATCCTCTATTACAGTAGTCAGGGTTTATCGAAGTTTACAGATGACGTCGTTGTGAATGCCCCGGTAGGCCAATCCTTTGCCCGCTTCGTCTTTGATCTCAGCGTGGCGCAAGTGCACAACACGGGTGGAGACAGTGAACTCTATTTCGCAGCGAGCGTTATTAGCCGGCCTGCTAGCGGCATCGGCTTCTTAGGAACCGCCCACTGCGGCACGTCTGCTGGCGCACCAGGGGCAATCAGCTATGGCGGAAGTTACGGATACGTCTATGGAACCAGCATCCCACTGAGCGCTACCTGTGCTCTGGATGCCCCGGTTACCCCGGGAGCCGCCACCAAAATCGAAGTAGAAGCGTTCATCAGCTTGATCGTGGTGGGCTGGGGGAATCCTGAATCCCTGAACGCGACAAACACAGTAAAGTTGATCTCCACAGGTTGGGTGGATGGCAACAAGAACTTTACTCCTGCCTCATTCACTGGTGAATCCGGCACGACGTATCCCATCATCTCTACCGGTGGCGCGGTGCCGGAGCCGGCCTCCGGAATCATGGCCGCCTCATGTCTGGCCGCAGTATTGCTTATGCGCAACCGTTGGTTCCGCTGATTGGTATGGCCCGGGGGCGCATCTCCGCTGCGAAGGCTTGTGGCCACGCGACGAGAGAGGCGCCTCCTGCTGAACCGGGACCGAGGCCTTACCTGGCGGAAGGGGAAGACGACTGCTAGGGCACTGCGCGCGTGTCCGGATCGTCCATCAAGATGCCTAGAAAGCGTTCTGCTGAGTTTTCGACGGCCCGCGTTGCCGGGCTGCGCCGCCTTTCGCTACGCTTAAGTCTCACCCATGACTCCCCAACAGATTGCCGAATCGCTCGGCCTCACTTTTGAGAAGCAGACGCCGGGATACTTGAACCTGTGTATCCGCTCTGGCAACCAGCTGATCTCCTCCGGCCATGTCAGCACCCTGAAAGGCAAGCTGGGCGTTGACCTGGCGACTGAACAGGGCTACGGCGCGGCGCGTGATTGCGTGGCCAAGATTTTGAACTCCGTGTGGAACACGCATGGCACGCTGGACGGTCTGCGGGTGGTGAAGGTGCTGGGCTGCGTGAACTCAGCACCCGACTTTATTGAGCACCACCTGGTGATCAACGGCGCTTCGGACTTGCTGCACGAAATTTTTGGCAAGACCGGCAATGGCTACCATGCGCGGTCCGCGCTGGGCTTCGCTTCGCTGCCCACCGGTGTCGCGGTGGAAGTGGAAGCGGTGTTCGAGATTCTGTAGGTTCAGTGCAGGGTTTCCCGCAAAGACGCAAAGAGCTGCCTTGGTTGCTTTGCGGCTTGGCGGGAAGCTACAA
>JAPKYX010000267.1 GCA_026394075.1 Acidobacteriota bacterium | reverse complement strand
TTTCCGAAGTCATGCCCTTGAAGCCATTGAACTCGGCCGGATTGTGGGAACCCGTGATCATGATGCCGCCATCGGTCTTCAAGTGGTAGACCGCATAGTAGAGCAGCGGCGTCGGCACGATGCCAATGTCAGTGACGTGGCAGCCGGCCTTCAGCAAGCCTTTCAGCAGGGCTTCATGCAGCCGTGGACCGCTCAACCGCGTGTCCCGGCCCAGCGTAATGTTGGCACCGGAATGGCGCTTCAAATAGGTGCCATACGCTTGTCCCAACACTTCAATGTCAGGCGAAAGCAACTGCTCATCCGCCACGCCGCGGATGTCGTACTCACGGAAGATCTGAGGGCTCAGCATTCATTGATTACGGTATCAGGGTTCGTGGGAGGCTGGCAGGGCCTCCACCTTGTACCTGCTCCAGGCGCCCGGTTCCAATCGACATAGCTTTCGCGGCGGCTAGCGGGCCAAGGCGTCCGTTGGACAGCCGTATGCTAGCCTATGCAGGCGGCTGTCGCCGTCGCGCAGGAGAGATAAGTTGGCCATTCACCGTAACGACCCGAAGTTTCGCCTGGAAAAGATCGGCATGCCCGCCAGCCATGCCGAAAAGTTCAGCCAGATTGCAGTTCAGGAGAACTACCTGATCCTCTGCCGGTCGCCCGGGCCCACCTGCTGTCAGTTACTGGAACAGGGCTTTGACACCAAGGGCTTCCGTGTTCACGCCAAGTCCTGCGATTGGGGCCCCATGGCGGGGTATGTGCTGCGTGACCCCCGGCTGAACAAAAAGGGGGCGGTGGGCATCGAGTTTAACCGCGAGCAGCACCAGGAAGCGATTGTCGATACCAACCACGCGGGCTGGAAGGCGGCCACCACGCCACTGAAGCTGTACCCGGCTCGCGTGCGGTGGCTGCAGCGCCAAGGATTGATCCACATCACCCCCGTTGGCAAGGACTCCAACCGGTATACCGGCACCGCCCGCCATTCCACTGGGATCGCCTTTCAGTTCGTGTTGATCTACGAACAGTTCGGCGGCCAGAACGTCTGGGGCGTCTACCTCGACAACCATTCCACGCCGCGGCTGTTTCCGCAGGAAGTGGGGGTGGCCCGCCGGTACTACTATCAGCAGTGGCGTTTCGGCACCCGTTATGAAGCGATGCTGGCGATGACCAATCCCATTGGCTACACGTCCTGGCCCACCGGTGACTTCCGCAATGCCATCACGGGCGATTACGATCTATTTGCCCTGTGGCCCACGGTTGAGGCGTACGACCACTGGGGCAAGGACCGGCGCATTCTGGGCACCCAAAACGCGTTAACGGACGGCCCCGCCATCGACCGCATGGAGCACAACTTTACCGAAGTGGACGGCCACCACCAGGCCACCAAAATTGGCAACATCACCGACCGTCTCTACGAACTGTGCCAATTGCTCAACTCCGCGATTGGCGGCGCGGTCAGCCCGAATTCCGTGCCGAGCGGCCCTTTCCCGGAGCGGATGGTCTGCTGGCATAGCGACGAAGCGGCCCGGCCCGGCGTCACCGATGTCGACCTGCCCATGATCGCCTTCGCGCCGTCCGGCCTGGAGATCGGCATGGAAACCATGGCGGACTTCAAGGAGCTGGTGGACGTTGCCCTGACGGCTGGTTTCCGGGTGAATCTGGCCGAAGGTTGGACCAGCCACGTCAAAGCCAAACCGAATCAACTAGGCCCCGCCTATCTTCCCTTGGTTCCAACCTGGAGGCCCGCCGACAAGCCAGCACCGATGCTGAAGATTCCGGACTGGTACAACGGGTGAACAACTACCTGACTGGGGTTAGGCCAGCAGAGCGCCCATAAGAATCACAGGTGCTTCAAACAAAAGCCGCAGCCGTACCGAGCCGCGACCAGCAGGAGCGGTCTGCTCTCTTTCCCCGCAGCCTATCTGGTTCCAACCCACCCCTTTAGTTGTTCAACGAACTTCTGACTCAGCACGCTAGATCACTTCCGCGATCACGCACTTCAGATACAGCGTTTCCGGCACCGTGAGCAGCACCGGGTGATCGCTGGCCTGGACCCGCCGCTCAAGAATCCGTAGCGTCTTGCCCGCATCGAGAGCGGCAGCAGTGAGCACTTCCTGGAACATCGTTTCGCTGACGTGCTGTGAGCAGGAGCAGGTGACCAGCACGCCGCCCGTCGCCAGCAGCCGCAGCGCCTTCTGGTTGATCTCCTTGTAGCCCGCCAGCGCTTTGTCCAGCGAGGCCTTGCTTTTGGCGAACGCCGGCGGGTCGAGCACGATCGTTTCAAACCGGCGCGATCCGGCCAGGTAGTCAAACACATCGGCCCGGTGAAAGTTGATATGGCCGACGCCGTTGGCTTGGGCGTTGGCGCTGGCCCGGGCCACGGCGGCCTCAGACGCATCCACCGCGTCAATCTCGGAGCAGACCTTCACCAGATGCAGCGCAAAGCCGCCGGACGAGGTGAAGCAATCCAGTGCCCGGCCGTGCGCGTACTTCTGCGCGGCCATGTAGTTCTCGCGCTGATCGAGAAATAGTCCGGTCTTCTGGCCGTGCTGCAGGTCCGCGGCCCAGACAAAGCCGTTCATCCAGATCTCAGCCTGCTCCGGGACCTCGCCAATCAGACGAACCTCGCGCGCCAGCGACTCCTTGGCCCGCACCGCGCCATCGTTGCGCAACACGATGCCGGCGGGGTGGCACAGCTCTTCCAGGATTTCAAGAATCAGCGGCTCCAGGCGGTCCATGCCCTGGGTGAGCAGTTGGACCGAAAGCGTCTCTCCGTAACGGTCGACGATCAGCCCCGGGAGTTGATCCGCTTCGGAAAAGATCAGGCGCAGCGCATCCGTGGGAGGAGAGTAGGGCCGCAGCCGTTCACGGTACTCGAAGGCCGCCAGGATGCGCGCCCGCAGAAAGTCTCGGTCGACGGGCGTAGCGTCGCGGGTGAGTAGCCGCAGGGCAATCTGTGAAGTGGACGAATAGTGGGCTTGCCCGATGAAGCGGCCCTTCTCGTCCTCTACGCGAACCACTTCGCCTGGTTCAGCAGTAGCACCCGGCAACAGGTCAGAGACGTAAACCCAGACGTGACCCTGCCGCAGACGGTCCGCAGCGCGGCGGTTGATTTTCAATGAGACATCCTTTGTTTTGCGGCCAATTTCCGGTGGCGTGCCGGCTGTCCGGCGTTACGCCGATTGTGATCTGAAGCGAACCCCGCTTAAAAGCAACCACCGCCCAGCAGGCTGGCAAATTCCAAGGCCTGATCCTGGGCTACGCGCGGATTTTCTTCCGACGGCTGCTAGGCACCCCGTCCGGCTGAAAGGCCTTCTTCGCGGGTGGAGTAAACCTCAAACAGGCTGAAGAATCCCACCATGTCAAAAACTGACCGCACATGCTGGGTGAGACCGGCGAAGCTCATCGATCCGCCGCTTGACTGGGCCAATTTGGCCGACGCCAGAAACGCACCCAAACCGGCGCTGCTGACATAGCGCAGCTCGGAACAATCGATCAACAGCCGGTTGTTCCCGGCACCGATCGTGTCGCTCAACTGGCGTTCCAGGTCCGGCGAACCGGATGCGTCCAGCCGGCCCCGGAGGGCCACCACCTGCACATCTGCGTGTTTCTCAAAGGCTATCTCAACCGGCATGCTTGCTCCCGCACTGATTCTCCACGGCACCCGCCTGGAGGGAAGTGCTAATGCTACGAAGCCCCATTATATGGAGTCCGGTGCTGTCCCCGCCAGCCAGGAGGCTGAAGCCCAGCTGGTTCATGGAATTGTCACACCCGCATGATAAGCTCATCGACTGTCCGGATCACCCTCCGTGAGCCCCCTGGGCGCTTCCTTTGCATGTTTAAGTCTCTAATCAGCCGTTTGGTGCCATCCAAGCTCGGTCACCGAAAGGCGAAGCACCGCCGCCGGCCGGCCAACCTGATTTACGGCACCGAGGACACTCCGCCGCAGGCGACGTCGGTGGTGTTGGGGTTTCAGCATGCCGTTGAATCGGCCAGCAAGATCACGCTACCGGTGGCGTTGCTGACAGCGATTGGGGCCAGCGCGCAGGAGCTGGAGACGATGATTGTGGCGACGCTGGTGATGTCGGGCATCGGGTCCATGGTGGCGGCCTCCCGGCTGCCGGTGTTTGGCTTCGGGCACCTGATCCCGATGGCCATCTTCAGCTCGTTCGTATCGGCGGCCGTGCTGGCGGCTCGCATGGGCGGCCTGGCGTTGCTGGCGGGCATGACGCTGATCACGGGCATGGCCATCTGTCTGCTCTCCCGCGTGCTGCCCCGGTGGCGTTTTCTGTTTCCGCCGGAGGTGGTGGGGCTGATCGCGTTCATGGTGGGGGCCTCACAATCCTCGCTGGCGGTGATGCGATTTCTCGGCATGGACCGGGTGGAGCAGCAGCCCGGGTTGACGCACATCATCATCGCCGGCGGGTCGCTGGCGCTGCTGGCCGGGCTGACGGTGTGGGGCAAGGGTCCGCTGCGCCTGTTCAGCTCGCTGATCACCCTGGTGGTGGGCTACATCGTCTGCTTGAACACCGGCATGGTGAAGCCGGAGCTGTGGCAGCGGGTACTGGATGCGCCCTGGATCGGCCTGCCGGTGATCCATCCGCCGGGGCTGGCCTTTGACGGCACGCTGATTCTGCCGTTTCTGGTGTTGGGCTTGAGCGCGACCTTGAAATCTTCGGGCGACCTGACCATCTGCGAGAAGGTCAGCGACGCCGACTGGAAGCGGGCCGATTTGAAGGCGAGCAGCGCGGCCGTCCTGACGTTTGGTCTCAGTTCCATGGTCTCCGCCCTGCTGGGCGGCTTTGCCATGATGAGCTCATCCAGCAACGTCGGCCTTTCCGCCGCCACCGGCGCGGTCAGCCGCCGGATTGGCTACTACTGCGGCGGCGCGCTGATCTCCCTGGCATTCTTCCCGAAGATGGTGGCACTGGTGGGGGCCGCACCGCCCCCCGTCGTCGGCGCGATGCTGCTGCTGGTGGTCTCCTATAACCTGATCGCCGGCATGCAGATCATCATGACGCGCATGATGGAGGCGCGGCACACCTACATCATCGGCATCTCGCTCCTGTTTGGCCTGACCACGGACGCCATCCCCGGTGCCTTTCGCGACCTGCCCAGCTGGTTGCGGCCCCTGTTCTCCTCTGGACTCACGCTGGCCACCGTGCTGGTGGTGCTGCTGAACCTGATCTTCCGCATCGGCACCTCCCGCCGCCACAAGATCGTGCTGGACCCCAACGCCGAAGACGTCGACAAGATCTACGACTTCATGGAAGAATCCGGCGCCCAATGGGGAGCCCGCCGCGAAGTGGTGGAGCGCGCGGTCAGCGCCCTGGTGGAAGGCTACGAAGTGCTGGCCGGCGAAGGCCTGGCTAAGGGCCCGATTACCGTGCAAGCAAGCTTCGATGAGTTCAGCCTGGACCTGAACCTGCGCTATGACGGACTCCTGCCGGAGATCGGCCGCAAGGCGTTGTCCCCCGAAGAAGCCCTCTCCGGCGGCGTCTCCACCGCGTCGATGGCCGGGCTACTGCTCAGTCGCTTAAGCGACCGGGTCCGCACCAAATCTTCGGGGCGGACCTGCGAGCTCGACCTGCATTTTGAGCATTAGTGGCGAAGGGTTACCCCCTGACAAGTCCGAGCTGGCGGAGTTGGGCCTCAAGGTCTGCCACCGAGGACCACGGCAGGATCAAGGAATTCTGTCTCTCATCTGGAGGATTAGATGGCAACGATTCCGACCAGCCGCCGCAACCTGTCAACGGAAGCAACGGGCGCTTGTGAAGCCACGCCAAACAAACCTCAGATATCGTACCCGCCCGCCCGCCGATGACGATGCAAGCGTCTCCCGCCAGCGCCATCAGCAAATTCCTTCCATCCCCAATCCCGCAGGGGATGACAACAGTAGCTGGCCAATCACCCGAAGGCATTTCGTCAGGCGGAATGATGCTGACAACCAGTCCGCCAGCCTCGAGAGCCCGCACAGCAGCCACTCTGGTGGCGGGGCTGCCGCAACCACTCACAACCGTAATGCCCAAGTGAGCCAGCAGCGCGCCAGCTTGACCTGCTAGTTCATAAGCAGCGGATCCGGGGTCGGCACTACCAAGAATACAGACTTGTGGACGGCGACTCGATGTGTGCGACAAACAAACCTCCGTGTCCAGCCTCTCACAAGCAGCACGGTTGCCACCCACTGAAGAGGTGGGCTGCAAAACCGAGTAAGGGTAGAGATCTTCCACTCCCGCATGAGTGGCGACGAACTAGCCCATCAAGCCCCAGCCGCTCGGGCGGCAACACCGCACACTACCCCATCACCCGGCCCGCACAGCATCGCAGCCGCCTCGTGGGCGGGCAGCCGAACGGCTTGACGGCGGCACTGCTCCAACTGGTCCGCGGCAGAACGGAGGCCAGCCAGATCGGCGGCGGCGGCCGCTTGGGTGACGCGGAGGGCGAGGTCGCTGATCTGGTGGAAGCCGTAACTGCAAGCGGTGTGTTTCAGGGAGTGGGCCAGCCGTTCGGCGAGCGGCCAGTCTTCCGCTGCGGCGGCCGCCTGCACTTGTTGGCGGGTGCTCGCCACCAGGCTCAGAAAGCCGGGCACGACATCGGCCCGCGGCGGCGCTGGTGCTGAAGTTCGGTGCGGCTGCCCAGCGCCCGGCGCGACGTTCGGCTGGGGGCGCAATGCCTGAGACTCATTCGGGGCCTCCTCACCAGAATGCGGGCGGCTGGAGCGCGGGCTGGCGGGCCGGGTGCCGGAATCCGGCAGCAAGAGGGGTTCCGGAGTGCAGAGATTCTGGCGGCTGGCTTGTCCGGCGGCGGTTCCCTGTCCGGGGCCTCGGAAGAGGATCCAGACCAGGCCACTTCCGGGAGCGCCTGGAACGGCGCGGGGCCTTTGAAAACCAATCGGCAGTTCCCTCGGCGGCGCCAGCAAGTGAGGCGCGCGGGAACGGGGCGCCGGGGCGGCATTCTTCAAGTACATCTGACTTCTTTACTTCCTATTTCATTCGAACGCTCCTTGCGGCTCGCTCATGAAAACAAATGCAAATCGCCCGCCAAGTGCTACATCGGAAGCTCCGCCCGCGGCCAGGATCGGCCAACCCGCTCAAAACAATGACCGAACGCACCCCCACTGGCCGCCTTCTCGCGAAGACAGCCGTATGGCAAAACATTCCGATACGGAACAGTGGCGTGGGCGGGGTGTAACGTTCTGTGCCGTTCCTGCCAGCGGCTGCGGTGGGCCGATCCCGTCCTATCCCCGCGCGATCTCGCGCAGAGCCTGACTAAAACGGTCGACATCCTGGGTAGACGAGTAGATGTTTGGCGTCACGCGGATGCAGTCAAACTCACCGGGGATCACCCGCGTCCGGACGTGGATGCGGTACTTGTTCTGCAGGACCTCAGTGATCTTGGGCGCGGCCATGCCGTCGATGCTGACGGCACCGATTCCGCAGGATTGTGACGGGTCGTCGGCGTTGCGCAGGATGATGCGCGGGGTGCCACGGACGGCGCTTTCCCAGCGGCGGCGAAGGTAACGGAGACGCTCCTGCTTGCGCTCCGCGCCGAGGCCGCGATGGAAGGCCAGCGCGTCCGCAATGGCGTTGCGCATGGCCACCGGCTGCGTGCCGACGCCTTCAAACTTGCGGATGTTCGACGCCATGGAAGACGGCGTGGCCAGCAGCGGCCACACGCGCGGGATCAGCTCCCGCCGCATGTAGAGGAAGCCGGTGCCGACGGGGGCGGTCAGCCACTTATGCAGACTGGTCGAATAAAAGTCGCAGTCGAGATCATCGCGTTTGAACTTCAGGTGCGCGAAGCCGTGCGCGCCATCAACAATCGAGTAGATCCCCCGGCGCTTGGCCTCCCGGCAGATGTCGCCCACCGGGAAGATCTGCCCAGTAGTGAACGTCATGTGCGAAACCAGGATGGCGCGCGTCTTGGGCGTGACGTTCTTCCAAAAGAGTTCGGCCAGATGCGCGGCGCTGGGCGGGGGCGTGGGGTAAGGGAACTTCTTCAGCACGATGCCGTCACGGGCGGCGCGCTGCTCCAGGCTGGTCATCATGCTGGGGTAGTCTTGCGTCGTGGTCACCACCTCGTCGCCCCGCTTGAAATCGAGGCCCAGGATGACGTTGTGCAACCCTTCGCTGGTGTTGCGCGTGATGGCCAGCTCCTCCGGGTCGCACCCGAATTCGTGCGCCAGCTCGGTACGGATGATCTCGGTTTCCGGCAGCAGCAGTTCGTCCACGTAGTGCGAGGGCGACATGTTGGTGACGGTCCAGTAGCGCTCCATCGCTTCCTGCACGACTTTCGGGGCTGGACACACGGACCCGTTGTTGAAGTTCAGCAGGTTGCGGTCGACAGTGAAGGCCATCCGGGCCTGCATCCAAAAGTCTTCGTTGGAAGCAGTCTCGGTGGGCGTTTGCCCCTGAGCGGTCTTCACCGCGGCAGCCACGGTTGCGAGCAGTTGACGGCGCGTCATCTGTCTATCATGCCAGCGCCCGCGACGGTACGGATTTCGGGCGTTACGCCTACTGGCTGAGGCCGCCGGGTTTGGCTGCGGTCAGCACGGTGTCCTGCAGCAGCTTCCGGATGTCGGAGGCGTCGGAGTTGGCGAAGTTGCTGCGCTGCACCATCAGGATGATGGCGACGCCGCGCTGCGGGTCGAGCCAAGCCTGCGTGCCATAAGCGCCACCATGCCCGAACGTTCCAGCGGACAAGGGCGCCGTAATGCCCTGCGGTTGGCGAACCACGCACCAGCCCAAACCCCAGCCATTGCCGGGCGTGAAGCCGGTCACCAACTCACCGGTGGCGATGGTGGACATCATCCGGACGCTCTCTTCCGAGACATAGCGCTTCGGGCCCAAACGGCCACCATTCAAGATCATTTGCGCAAAGCGGGCGTAGTCAGCGGCAGTCGAGAACAGGCCGCCGTTGGCCAGCGGGTAACGCTGGCGGTCCGTGGGTGAGCGGCCATAGAGAAACGCCCATGGCGCGTCCACCAGCTTGCCTTGATCGAGCTTGACCGGCGTGACGACCCGCGGCATCTGGGCGGGCGTGGGGTAGAAAGTCGTATCCACCATGCCCATCGGCTTGAACAGCCTAGCTTCCATAAACTCCGGCAGCGATTGCCCGGACACCACTTCGACAATGCGGCCCAGCGTATTGATGCCGGACTGGCAGTAGCGCCACTTGGTGCCGGGGGCCGAGGTGAGCGGCTTGCTCGCAAAGGCGGGGATCAGGTCGGCCAGCGTTTTCGCGGCCTTGGCTTCGGCGTCCGTCGCTTCGCCCAGGCCGGAGGTATGGGTCAGCAGTTGCTTGATGGTGATGCGCGCCGGTTGGCCGTCAGCAGTCTTCAGCGCCCCGAGTTCCGGGATGTACTTCGAGACTTCGTCGTCGATCGCGAGCTTGCCTTCCTCCCGCATCATCATCACGGCCGTCGCGGTGATCGGCTTGGTCATGGAGGCGATCCAGAAGATGCCGTCGGTGGCCAGCGGCTGCTTGCGCGCGGCATCGGCAAAGCCGGTGGCGCTGTGATGGATGATGCCTTCGCGAGTGACGACGAGGCTGACGACGCCGGGCACTTCCTGCCGGGCAACGGCTTCCTTCATCCGCTCCGGCACCACGCGGATCAGGCGAGCGGGGTCCAGCAGATTTTCCGCCAACAAGGGCAGGGCTAACAGAGCAAGTACGGGCAGTCGCATCGCCCGTGAGTGTATCACTGGCTCTGGTGGATCGAGCGGCTATTTGCCGAAGATTGAGCGCACCGGCACCGGGGGCGTGGTCTTCTTGATGGCGCGCCACAGGATCTCGTTCAGTACGTCATCCTCGATCTCATCCGCTTCATCGAAATCCATCTGCGCGGAGCGCGCCGCCATCGGAGCATCGGCCCCGTTGCGCTCATCCAGGCGCTGCTTCGGAGTGAGCGCGGCATAAGGGGCCATGTTGGCCGTTTCACTGAACGCGGCGGCCATGGGCGTGGCAGCAGCATCAAAGTGCGTCATCGGTGACAGACCCAAAATCAGCTCCATCGTGCGCAGCATGGAGGTGGTGTTGTAGAGCGTCGAATCAATGCGTCCGGTGCGCGAGTAGGGCGAAATCACGTAGGCCGGGGAGCGGTGCGAATCAACGTGGTCGGGCCCGTTCTGCGCATCATCTTCCAGCACAAAGATGGCGGTCTTAGCCCAGAACTTCGACTTCGACATCGCCTCCACCAGCATGCCCAGCGCCAGATCGTTATCGGCCATGGCGGCCAGCGGCGAGTACTTGCCCTTGGAGGTGCCCGAGGTGTGGTCGTTGCCGATGCGGAAGAAGATCAGGTTGGGCATTTTGCCGGTCTCTTCAAACTGGCGCAGATCAGCCAGGAAGACCTTGGCCCGTTCCACATCCAGATAGTCGAGATCAAAGCTGCGGAACTTCATGTTGGTGTGCGGGGCCAGCGCGGGGTCGCGCACTTTGCCGATCTGCACTTCACCGGTCGCCTTGGCAGCGCCGGGAAGGTTCTCGGTCCACCAGCCGTAGTTGCGCACCATCAAGCCCTTCTGCAGGGCGGCATGCCAGATGCGGCCACCGGGAGGCAGGGCGGCTGGTTCACCGCCTTCATAGTCGTAGTGCTTGCGGCGTCCGGCGTAGCTGTTGGGCCACATCTTCTGCACATAGTCCGGCGCGATCGCGGCTGTCGACCAGTTGTGGCCATCGGCGCTGACATCGGCGTTGACGTAAAAGTTATCAAGCAACGTGAACTCACGCGCCAGCTTCTTGTGGTTGGGCGCGGAGTCGCTGTTGAACAAGGTGAGCGAGGCATCGCCATTGCCTTTGCCCAGGTCGCCCAGCACCTGATCGTAGGTGCGGTTCTCCTTCACCACGTAGATGACATGCTCAATGGGCGACTTCCGGCCGGAGCCAGCCGGAACGATCAGGTTGCTGGCGGCGGCGCGCTGCAGCATCTCGTCCGAGTAAGGCGAGTTGCGTCGAACGATGTCCGTGCCCTTGGTCAAGTCGTAGTCGGCGGCAATCACGGAGGCGGTGCCCACCTGAAGATTGCCCACATAGCCCGGGTTGCGAATGCCTTCATGGCTGACGGCCGGGGCCTTGCCGGGTTGCGGACCATTCACGTTCGGGAAGCTGCGGGAGCCCCGGCCATTCAGGATGAACGCCCGGCCATCGGCCAGAATGCGCGCGCCAGTCGGATACCAGCCCACCGGGATGAAGCCCAGCATGCGGGACTGTGGCCCCGAGACATCGGTGACGGCCACGGCGTTGGCATCCGAGCAAACGGTGTAGAGCTTCGATTGATCCGGACTCAGCGCCAGTGCCGAGGGCGTCATGCCCGCCGGTTGCCGAGGGTAGAGCGCCAGGCTAAGCGTCTCGATCAGACGCGCGCTTTTGTCTTCATCGACGCCCAGGACATAAACATTGTTGGTGTTGGCCGAGGCGACAAACAGGCGGGCCTTCCAGCTGGGCTGCTCGCCTTCCTCGTTGCGGGTCAGCTTGTCGCGCCAGATCATGTCGGTGGGGTGCGGGCCGACGCGGAACACCGCGATCCGTTCGCCCGTCTCCGCCTTGTGATGCACGATGGCCCCATCGGCCCAGCTGGAAACAAAGAAGCTCTTGCCGTCCGGGTGGAACAGCATCTTGTAAGGGCGGCGGCCGGTCTTGATCCGCTCGATCACCATGCCGGACAGCGGGTTGATGACGGCGATCACATCGCGATGCACGATGGCCGCATAGATCAGCCGGCCATCGGCGGAGACGGCAACGTCGCCCACAAAGTCCTCGATCTTGCGCTCCGACGGACGCACCAGATCAATCCGCCGCGTTTCCGCCAGGCGGCCTTCGTTCGACATCGCAAACTCAAATACCGCGCCCTGCGATCCGCCCCCGGCGTAGACGGTCTTGCCATTGGGCGAACACGCGAGGCCGGGCCACGCATCAGCCACGTTCACCCGGTCGATCTCGGCCAAGGTCTTCGCATCGAGCACGATCAGCGACGGGGTCCGGTAGCCGCCGCAGAGCACCACCAGAAAGCGCCCATCGGGCGAAAGCGCCGTGGACATCGGCAGCGTCGAAAGCGGCATCTGCTCGCCCGCGGGCCGCAAGGACCAGCCGGAGTTCAGCAGCACGCTGCCGTCAGCCTGTGGACCCACCAGTACAGTGGGCCTCTGTTGTGACACCAGCACGGCCGCGGCGGCCAGTAACGCGAGGGGGATCAGGATCTTCATTCGGCGAACCTCTGGGCTATGGGGAATCGGCGCCCGATGCCGAAGGCCTTGGTGGTCACCTTCAGTCCGGGAGCGGCTTGCTGCCGCTTGTATTCGTTGCGGTCGACTTTGTTGATGATGTCGCGCACCAGCTCCAGCGGCTGGCCCAAAAGCTCAGCAATCTCGGCCGGTGTGCGCAACTCTTCGATGTACGCCTTCAGGATGGCGTCCAGCACTTCGTAGTCGGGGAGCGAGTCAGAATCTTTCTGGTCCGGGCGCAGCTCCGCCGATGGCGGCTTGGTAAAGACGCTTTCCGGGATCGCTCCGTTGTGCCGCCGGTTGGCGGTGCGCGATAGCTCATACACCATCGTCTTGGGGACATCGCTGATGACGGCCAGGCCGCCGCACATGTCGCCGTAGAGCGTGCAGTAGCCCACGGCCACCTCGCTCTTGTTGCCGGTGGTCAGCACTAGCGCGCCAAACTTGTTCGACATGGCCATCAGCGTCAACCCGCGCAGACGGCTTTGCAGATTCTCTTCAGTAACGTCCAGCTTAAAGCCGGTAAAGACTGGCTCCAGCGTGGCCATAGCCGCCGCGTAGCCCGCATTGATGCTGGCCACTTCAAACCGGATGCCCAGGTTCTCGGCCAGCACGCGCGCATCGGTGAGGCTATGTTCGGAACTATGCGGCCCCGGCATGGCGACACCCGTCACATTCTCACGGCCCACAGCATCCACGGCGATCGCGGCGGTGATGGTGGAATCAATCCCGCCGGATAGGCCGATCAGTACTTTCTGGAAGCCGCACTTGCGAATGTAGTCGCGCGTGCCCAGCACCAGTGCCTGATACGTGGCTTCGGTTTCTTCCTGATGCGTTTCGTTCAGTGTTCCTGCGCCGGAATCGACATCGACGATGATCAGGTCTTCGTCAAATGAGCAAGCCGCCGCGATCACCTGGCCGGTCGCGTCCATGGCAAAGCTCGACCCGTCAAACACCAACTGATCGTTGCCGCCCACCTGGTTCACGTAGACCACTGGGATCTTGTACCGCTTGGCGGTGGCGGCAAAGATCTCGCGCCGCTGCTCGCGTTTTCCGATGTGATAGGGCGACGCATTGATCGAGATCAGCACCTCGGCCCCGCCCGAGACCAGTTCCTCCACCGGGTCCCGCTGGTAGAGCCGCCGCTCCCAGAACTGCTTGTCGTTCCAGGCGTCTTCGCAGATCGTCAAGGCCGTCTTGCGGCCCGTGATCCAGGTCAGCTTCTGGCGTTCAGCCGGTTGGAAATAGCGGGCTTCGTCGAAGACGTCGTAGGTGGGCAGCAACATTTTGTCCTGCCGGAACCCGGGCTGGCCCTGGGCCAACACGATGGCGGAGTTCAACAGCTGCTTGCCGGCGGAGCGTTCCGCCCGAGCAATGGTGCCGCAGATGACCGCCAGCGGCAACGTCGCCAGTTCGGCCGTCAGCAGCGCCAGTTGCTCCTCGGCACGTTCGAGAAAGCTGGGCTTTTCGATCAGGTCCAGCGGGGGATAGCCGGTGAGGGAAAGTTCGGGGAAAGCAACGACATCTGCGCCGGCATCCGCGGCCCGGCGCGCGAAGGCTGACATCCGGCGAGCGTTGCCCGGAAAGTCGCCGACGGTGGTATTGATCTGAGCTAGCGCGATGCGCATCGGGATAGCTCATTTTAGCGGACAAAAGCTTTCAATCCCGTGACGGCCTCCAGGAAGTTTTCATGCCGGGCGGGGCATGAGGAAACTCCGGAGGCCGTCCAGGTTGCTCCTCCGACAGCAGGCTCGGTTAGCTAACGTTCAGCGGCCGGGCGCTCACTGTAGGAGATTACGCCTCCAGGTTGGTTCCTGGAGCACGTCGGGGCCTTCTACTACGACCCTCTGTTTGCTTTCGCCAGCGGTGGAGGGGCGGGAACTCCACCGCCGGGTGAGCCTTGCACTGTGCCACCGCCGCGCAGCTCACAGGCGGCCCAAATGGCCATGCAAACGGCGGCGGCGATGACCCGAAAATCAAGAAGCGTGCGCGGCAGGCCTTGGTCTGAAACCAATCCTCCCGCTCGATCCGCTGGCTCAACTCTCGGCATCGACGGGTAGTGCGGCTTAGGGCCGGGAACGTTTCAGCAGCCCCGCAATTTATTTTTTAAGCCCCGGAGCCGTGGCAGTCTAAAGGTATGACCGCCCGCAAATCCGCCGTTCAAAAGCGCGATTCGGCCCCACCGCCCAGAGTGCAGCCCATCACTTCATCCAAGAGCAAAACGTTCCCGGTGGGCAATATGCTGATTGCTTCGCCGCTGGAACTGCAAGCGGTGATCCGGCAAATTCCCGCCGGCTCCGTGCTGACACTGGACGCGCTGCGCGATCAACTGGCCCGTAAGTGGCATGCCGACTACACGTGTCCCTTGACCGCCGGCATCTTTCTCCGTGTCGTGGCCGAAGCCGCTGAAGAGGAAGCCAACGGCGTCCCCTACTGGCGCGTCGTGCGCGGCGATGGGCGCCTGACGACGCTGTTGCCCGGTGGCGACGCCGGGCAGGCGGAGAAGTTGCGAGAAGAAGGCGTGCGTTGTGTGCCGGCGGGCAAGACCGGCCGTCGCGTGGCGGATCTGTCCACGGTCGCCTGGCAGCCGTAAGGTCGGCCGCTAGCCACCAATCGAGTGCATCGGCCTCGGCGGTGGGATAAACTTCTGCGCGTTGATCTCGTGGCCGATCCACTTGCGGCGGACGTTTTCGCGGATCACCGCCGCGATCTCGTCATCCGAGCCGCCGTTGCGCAGTAACTCCCGCACGTCCATCTCTTCAATCGCGAACAGGCAGTAACGCAGCTTGCCATCGGAGGTCAGCCGGAGGCGGTTGCAGTTCAGGCAGAAGGGCTTCGAGACGCTGGCGATAAAGCCGATGCGTCCGATGCCATCGGCAAAGCGGTACTCCGTGGCCGGGGCGCGCGGATCGGCATCGGGAATCGCTTCCAGGGGGCCGATTTCGTTGGTCAGCAGCGCCAGCATCTCATCGGCGGTCAGCACCTTGCGCTTGTCCCACAGGCCTTGGTGATCCAGCGGCATGAACTCGATGTAGCGGATCTCGATGCCGCGCTCGCGGCCAAATCGCGCCAGTGGCACGATGTCCGGTTCCACCAGGTTCTTCACCGCCACAGCGTTGATCTTGATGGTGGGGAAGCCCACGGCTTGCGCTTTCTCGATGCCGCGCATCACCTTGTCGAAATCGTCACGGCGCGTGATGTGGTGGAACCGCTCGCGGTCCAGCGTGTCGATGTGGATGTTCAACCGCCGCAGACCCGCATCGTAGAGCGATTGCGCGTGCTGTTCCAGCAACACCGCGTTGGTGGTGAGCGCGATATCGCGGATGCCCGGCACGGCGGTCAGCATCGCGATCAGCTTGTCCAGATCCTTGCGGACCAGGGGCTCACCTCCGGTCAGGCGGATCTTGGTGACGCCCAGGCCCACGGCCACCCGCACAAACCGCTCCATCTCCTCGTAGCGGAGGATTTCGGAGTGGTCAATGTAGTTGATCGGCCCTTCCGGCATGCAGTAAAAGCAGCGGATGTTGCATTTGTCAGTGACTGAAATGCGCAGGTTGTCGTGCAACCGGCCAAAAGTGTCGATCAGGGGGGCGTTGGCGATGGGGCCGGGGCCAGGGTACGTCACTTGACGGCCAACATTCTTTCAATGGGCCGCCGCGCCGCTTCCATCAACTCCGGCGACAACGTGACTTCCGGCTGCAGCGTCCGCAAACAGTCGCGGAGCTTTTCCAGTGTGTTCAGCCGCATGTACGGGCACTCGCTGCAATTGCAGTTCTCGTTCGGCACGAAGTGGAACTTCTTCCAGGGCGCGCGGCGTTTCAGCGAATGCTCCACGCCCGATTCGGTCATGATGATGAACTCGTCGCCCGGATGGTTGACGCACCAATCGATGATCGCCGAAGTCGATCCGATAAAGTCTGACATCGCCAGTACTTCCGGCGGACATTCCGGATGCGAGGCCACCAGCGCGCCCGGATATTCACTGCGAGCGGCGCTCAAGCGGCGGGCCGGGAAGGTGGCGTGGACAATACAGGCGCCCTGCCAGATCCGCATATTCTCGCGGCCGGTCTGCTTCTTCACATAGTTGCCCAGGTTGATGTCCGGCAGAAACAGAATCGGCTGGTCCGCCGGGATCGAGTTCACCACCTGCACCGCATTGCGCGACGTACACACAATGTCCGACAGCGCCTTTACTTCCAGCGAAGTATTGATGTAGCTCACCACCACATGGTCCGGATACTTCTGCTTAAAGGCGGCCACCTGAGGCGCCGTGCAACTTTCCACCAGTGAGCAGGAGGCCTTCGCGTCGGGCACCACCACAGTGCGCGTGGGGTTCAGCGCCTTGGCCGTCTCCGCCATAAACCAGACTCCGCAGAAGGCGATCACGTCCCCTTCAAACTTCTGGGCGGCGCGCGCCAGCTCCAGGCTGTCACCGACGGAATCGGCCAGCTCCTGGATTTCACTTTCCTGGTAGTGATGGGCCAGCAGGATCGCTTTGCGCTCTTGCTTCAACTCCAGGATTTCATCGACGACACTAGCAACCGCGGGCATGGGGGAAGGCACTCCTTAGTCCATTATCCAACAGCCTCCGGAGGCATGGTTGCCTAGCCTTTTAGGGAGGGAGCGTCGTGGCCCCTAATTGTTGGTGGAAGCCCGCTTGTAGGGCTCCTTCAGATGCTTGGCGGCTTCTTCCTGGGCGCCCTGCGTGTTGTCCTTGGTGCGGAGCGCCAGGTTGTATTCATTGACGGCGCGTTCGCGTTGGCCAGTGGTGTCGAAGATCTTGCCCAGATGGATGCGGGACCACACTTCGGTCCACTTGGGTTCCAGATCCCCTTGCAGCACCGCGCGGAAGGAGTTGGCGGCGGTTTGATAGTTGTTCTGCAGGAAGAAGATTTCGGCAATCCGGTATTGCGCGAGCGACGAAGCGCTCTGCACGTCCAGCGCCTTCTGGTACTCCTTCAACGCTTCTGAGAACTCGTTCACTTCCGCAAACTGCTCGCCGCGTCGAATGGCGACGGCGACGCGGACCGCCGGGCTCCAGCGGAGCACTTTGGCGGAGGGGTCCATCACCAGGCGCGTCGGCTTGCCGAACGTCTCGACGGCGAATTCGCTGGAGGTGCCCGCCACTTCGATGATCTTGGTTTCCGGGTTGCCTTCGGTTTCGATCTTCAGTTCCACCGGCATGCGGAACGTGTCCAGATCCTGGGCCACTTTGCCGACGATACGGAAGCCTTTGGCCGTGCGGAAGATGGTGTACTCCAGCTTGAATTCAGGCGCGCCGCTGGACTCCACCCATTGGATGAAGAAGTAGCCCAGGTCCTGCCCCACTTGACCCTCGAAAACCTTGCGCAGATCACCCGTCCCGGCAGACTTGCCGGCAAACTGCTGAGCGAAGGCTTTCAAGGAAGCGGAAAATTTCTCCTCACCGGTCACCAGACGCAACATGTTGAACACGGCCGCGCCCTTGCCACCGGTCAGCGCCCAATACTCCGGCGAATAGTCCTCCACCCGCGCGGCCTGGATCAAGGGCGGTTCGTTCAACGTCAGGCCCTCGATATAGGCATCCCGCATGTCGGTTTCAAAGACACCGGCGCCCGAGAGATGTTCGAGGTAGAGCAGTTCCGAGTAGCGCGCCAGGCCATTGGTGATCCAGAGATGGTTGCGGGAGACCGGCGACACCGACAGGCCCCACCATTGCCGCGCCAGTTGATTGGCCAAGCCGCGCGAGTTCACCTGATTGCCGATGGTGCCCGGCGAAAGAAAGACCACGCCGGGGGCCGAATAACCGGCGGGCGCGCCCCTTTCCGTTTCGACAATCGTCAGCGCGGCGCTGGGCGGAGGTCCGAACAGGCCCGCGAAGTACGAGAGGATCTTGCCCACCTCCTCGCCATAGGCCTTGGCCATCGATTCGGTTTCGCGCAGGTAGAGCGTCGTGTTGGCACCCTGGGCCTGCACGCGCGCCGGATTGCCGGTGACCAGGGCCAAGCTGCCGCCAAAGCCCGGTTGCGTGAACTTGGCCGTCCAGGCGGTGCCGTTGCCCGCCGGGGTGCTGGTCTCGAACGCGCCGCTGACCAGCTTGAAGTTATTGGGCGCCATCACCGTGAACTCGCTGGTGTAGCGGTCCGCCGTATAGTCGTTCACCGGAAACCAGCGCGCCGGGTAGAGCAGGTAGGTAAAGTCGGACCGGATGGCGGCGAAGCGAATCCCGAACACGGGTGACTCTTCCTGCCCCGCCAGCTTGCCGTCGTAGGCGATTTTCAGCGTCGCCGGCTGGCCCTTGGGCAGCACGTCCGGATAGGTAATGCGGATGGTGAACTCTCCGGCCCGCGAGGCCGTCAGCGGTTGATCTTTGTCATCAGTGGCGCGCGAGACCTTCAGGGCGTCATTCAATTCCAGGGTGATCGTCTGGGTATTGGCGTCCAGCGGCACAAACACCAGCGTGGCGCGGGCTTGCAGGCTTTGGGTGGTGGGGTTCACCGTCGCCTCCACCTTGATGTCCTGCACATCAATGCGGGCACGCCGCTCAGCTTGAGCGAAAAGTGGGGCCGCCATCGAAAGGGCGGTAATGATCTTGGCCAGGCGCATAACTAAATGGTTCGATCCCTGTTATCTCGTATCGGTTCCACGAATTGTTTCAAGGACGTGATCCGCGGCGCGGGCCATCGGATCGCCCGCGGTGCTCAGCTTCCGCCTCACCTCGCCCAACTGCTCCCGCATCGCGCTTCGCGCCGCTTCGTCCGAGAGCAGGCGGACAGCCTCCGCGGCCAGGTTCTCGCCCGTTGCTTCCGGTTGGATCAACTCCGCGACAATCTTGCGGCCGGCGACAAGATTCACCATCGAGTAAAACGGAACGTTCACCAGCCGCCGCCCTATCTCCCAAGTTAGCGTACTCACACGGTAAAACGTGGCCATCGGCACCCCCAGCAGCGCCGCCTCCACGGTGACCGTACCGCTGGCCAGCAACGCGAGATCAGCGTGAGCCATCAAGTTCCAGCTTTCGCCCGCTGCAATATGTACGTCGGGCAGCGCCGCGCGGATGAAGCTGTCCTCCAGGCTGGCCGGTGTGCCCAGAACGAACTGCACCCCGGGGACTTTTCCCGAAATCAACCGGACCGTGTCCTGCAGCAGCGGCAAATGCCGGGTGATCTCGCCGCGGCGGCTGCCCGGCAACAGTGCTAACAGGGGCCGAGCGAGGTCCAGTTGATGACGCCGGAAAAACTCCTCGCGCGTAGCACTCGCCCGCACTAGGTTCACCAGCGGATGGCCGATGTAGTGCGCCGGGACGCCGTAGCGGCGGAAGAACTCCTCTTCAAACGGGAAGATGCAGAGCAGCCGCTCGACGGTAGCTTTCAGTTGATACACCCGGTTCCGCCGCCAAGCCCAGGCCTGCGGCGCCACCAGATAAACCACCGGAATCCCCAGCTTCTTCAGGCCGCGCGCCACGCGCAGATGAAAACCGGAGCTATCCGTCAGAATGGCCATCGCCGGCCGCTCCGCCCGCGCCGCCGCGATCAGCTTGCGGTATTCGCCATAAATGGTCGGGATATGGCGGACCACCTCCACCAGCCCAACCACGGCCAGCTTCCGTTGGTCAATGACGGCGCGAACGCCCAGCCGAGCCATCCGCGGCCCCGGACACCCAAAAAACTCCGCCTCCGGCAACCGCCGCTGCAACTCCTCGACGAGAGTGGCCGCATACAGATCCCCCGACGATTCACCGGCGGAAACGAGGATCTTCACGCTCTCTATTCTCGCTTAGTGGTAGAGGTTGACTGTGGGTGCGGGAGGCGCCTGACTTCCGGAGCGCTATTCCGCCCTCGCAAGAACTGCCGATCAACTGCCCTGCCTGTGCTGTGATGAAGACATGGAGCCGGTCGACGAAAAGTGGGCAACCCTCACGCAATCCTTACCTGAATTCGCGGAGCTATTCCACGCAGCATTTCAGTGCATCCCACAAATCGTTCTGGAAACGCCACCTGCGGAGGACGATCACGTCGGAACGCTGCTAATCGAACTGATGATGGCGTCCATGCGAGATTTGGACGACATCATGCTGCTATGTTCCCATGATCGGCACTGGGGTGCGTTGAAGCTACTCCGTGTGCTGTTCGAGCGCACGACGACCCTGAAATACATCGCTCAGAACCCGTCGGAGGCGCGGGCGTTTATTGATTTCGATGCCATGGATTGGAAGCCCATTCTGTCGGGCATTGAAGAGCGCTTCGGAATCAAAGCAAAACCTGAGACACTGGAGCGCATCAACGAGGCAGTTAGGGATCTACGGGAGAAGTTCAGGCAGGAGCCCTGCACCGCTTGCGGGATGCGCAAACAGATGAGCTGGACGCCGCGCTCTTCCCAGGAACTAGCGAAGAAAGTGGGCTTGGAGCACTTGCACTTCGAAGCGTTTCTGTTGCCTTCCAAATTCATCCACCCAACCTATTTCGGAACCCGCCAAATCTCGAGGGAAAGCCCCACAGGTTTGCGGAACATCCTGAAGGCAACGCACACACTCGCGGTTGAAACTGTGCTGACACATCAGCGGCATTTTCGGGGCTCTCCACTCGCGTCATCGCTTGCGCGTGAGGTTGCGGTTGGATTTTTCCGGGTGTGGAAGTACGCCGATAGCGATTTCGGACTCGGCAATTTGGAGCAATAAGTGCCGACCTTCCGCCGGAGATGAACGGACAAACTCGGAAGGGTCAATAAGGCGAATAGCTCTCCTGTAGAATCACTTGCCGCTCCGGACATCTCTAAATGCTCGCTCCGCTACAGCCTCTCAGACGGCCACGACCGAGGCTTCTCCCCCGGCTGCCGACAAGAGGCGTTCGATGTCGTCGGGGTCTCCGGTAAGAACAACCGCCTTGTGGCGACGCGCCACCGCCACCACCACCGCATCGACGACGTCTGCCGTTCTAGTCATTCCCAGCAGTCGTCCGGATTCGTGCGCCTCCGTCTCGCCCATTGGCACGATCAAGCAGCCAGCCAGGAAGCGCCGGAGCTGTGCTTGTTGGGATGAACGGCTGACTTGGGCGACCACCGGGGCCGGGACTAAGGGAATTGCGCCCAGCTCCAAGCGGGCCTTGTGGTCCGCCCATGCCCGACGCTCGCTGCGATCCGCCGCCACCAGGACAGCGGCGTCGTAGACAAAGTTCGTCATGCTGTCCGTCGGCGGGAGCGTGGCGGTTGGAGCTGCGCCCGCACCCGGCTTCGAGCTTCATCCATTTCTTCCACGGTAAAGCCGCCATACTGCTGTTCCCACTCTGCGACCGCCGCCAACCCGGCCTGCCGCTGCAGTGTCTCTCGGGCGGCCAGCGTCATCCAAGCCGAGACGCTTAACCCGTCGCGGGCCGCAGCCGCTCGGATGTTCTTGTGAACGTCAGCGTCGACGGTGATCGCGAGCTTCGGTGAGGGGTTGCCACGGGGCATGAAAGTATCCTACTGCGATAGTACATCAGGGATAGATTTCCCGGAACTTCCTTGACAGGCATAGCGTAACTAGGTATAGATTGAATATGCCTGAAGACTCCCTCGGTGTCCCGCCGGGAACGCTGATCATGTTGGTTTTGCGGGTGTTGCAGCATGGGCCGCTCCACGGCTATGCCATTGCGCAGCGCATTCACGCGCTTTCGAGCGATGTCCTGCAGATCGAAGAAGGCTCACTCTATCCGGCGCTGCAGAAGATTCTTCTGAAGGGCTGGGCGGAGGGCGAATGGGGGGTCTCCGAGACCAACCGCAAGGTGCGCTTCTATCAGCTGACTCCCGCCGGACGGAAGCATCTGGCGACGGAAGTGGCGGACTACGACCGGGTGACGCAGGCGATTCAATCCATCCTACGGCCGGCCAGGAGCTAACGACGATGGGCGAAATGTGGCGGAGAATCCAGTATCTGTGGCAGCGCGGACGCATCCAGCGCGAACTGGAAGAAGAGATGGCGGCGCACCGGGCGGCCATGGGGGACCCGCGGACGTTCGGGTCCACTCTGAAGCTGCGGGAAGAGGCCAACGATGCCTGGGGCTTCCGGTGGCTGGAACAGCTCCAGCAGGACCTGCACTACGCAGCCCGCAATCTCAGCCGCTCGCCGGGCTTTACGCTGACCGCCGTGGCCGTGCTGGGTTTGGGCATCGGCCTCAACGTGACGGCGTTCGGTTTCCTGAACACGGCCATGTTCCGGCCGCTGGCAGGCATTGAGAATCCGCACACGCTGATGCGGCTGACACGGCGGGCGCCCCAAGCGAGTTCGAGCAACGTCTCCTACCCGGCGTACGACTTCTACCGGCGCACCAATCGCGTGTTCCCGTCAATGTTCGCCATCTCCTCCAGCGAGCTCACCTACCAGGACAACGAACGCTGGCGGGCCAAGCTGGTGACCAGCAACTTTTTTGCCGAGATGGGCGTCGGCCCCGCGTATGGCCGCCTGGACCCGCGAGAGCCGGGTGATGTTGTTCTCAGTACGCCGTTCTTTGAGCGCCGCTTTGGCAGCGACGTCTCGATCATCGGCAAGCCGATTCTGCTGAATCGCCAGGCGGCTCGCGTGGTGGGCGTGTTGGCGGCGGGCTTTCAAGGTCTGGACCCGGAGGGCGTGGACGTCTATGGCCTGATGGAAGACCATCCCCACTTCTTTGCCGAAAGCAAGTTTTTGACCAGCACCGACATGCAGCCCTTACAGCTCTACGCCCGCCTGGCGCCGGGAAGTTCTCCGGAAGCGGCGCAGGAGGCGATGCGGCCGGTGGTGAACGCTCGGCGTGAAGTGGCTCCGGAGGAGATCTGGCAGGACGAGTACCTGCAGGTGGCTCCGGGCGCTTACGTGATGCAGGCCCAGGACAAGATCATCGTGCCGCTGCTGATCGCTTCCAGCTTGCTGCTGCTGGTGCTGGCCACCGCCTGCGCCAATCTGGGCAATCTGCTGCTGGCACGGAGCGTCTCCCGCGAACGGGAGCTGGCCATTCGCACCGCGGTGGGAGCAAATCGCGGGCGCATTGTCCGGCAGTTGATGACCGAAAGCGCGGCCTTGGCGTTGCTAGGTGCCGCGGCCGGGTTGGCCTTGAGCATGGTGGCGACGACGGTGCTGGTGCGGCTGCTGGACTGGCCTTCGTTTGTAGACGCCACGCCGGATTGGCGGGTGGTCGGGTTTGCCTTGGGCTCCGGCTTGTTGGCCTCGGTCTTCTTTGGCCTCGCTCCGGCACTGCAGGCGACACGGACCGACGCCAAGCGAGCGGCCCGACTGCGGCTGACGCTGGTGGGCCTGCAGGCCGCGGCCAGCTGCATTCTGCTGATCGTCTCCGGCTTGCTGCTGCGAGGGTTGAACAAAGCCGTCATCGAGGAGCCGGGCTTCGCCTATGCGCAATCGGCGGTGGTGGACCCGGACTTGCATAGCGTGGGCCGCGAAGGCGCGGCTGCGCGCCTGTACTTTAACGAGCTCCAGTCCCGGCTGGCGCAGGTCAGCGGCGTGGAAGCGACGGCCATCGCCACCGTTCCGCCGCTGGGCCGCCGGACGATCACGATGCGCAACGCCGCCGGCATTATCCTGATGAATCACATCAGCCCGGAGTATTTCGTCACCATGCAGATCCCCCTGTTGCGGGGCCGCAACTTCCAGCCGGGAGACCGGGAGGTGACCATCCTGGGCGAGCGCACCGCCAGCCGGATGTGGCCCAACCAGGACCCGATCGGCAAGGAGTTCATCGCTTCCCCCGGTGAGGCTCGATGGACGGTGGTGGGTGTCGCGGCCAACGCGCCGATCACCGCGCCCGGTGATTCCGATGCCATGGAGATCTACCGGCCGATCGAAGATGCCAATCTCCGGGAAGCGATGTTGCTGGTGCGGACGGCGCGATGGGGCGGCGTTCAGCCGCTGGTGCAGCAAGCAGCCAACGGCGTGGATCCGCTGGTGATCCCCAAGCTGACCTCGATGCGCGAAGGCATGGAGCGCCAGTTGCGCAACTCCCGCAGCGGCGCGCTGACGGTGGCGTTTCTCGGGATCGTGTCGCTGACGCTGGCCGTGGTGGGCTTTGCGGGACTGATCTCGTTCTCCGTCACGCAGCGGACCCGCGAGATCGGCATCCGGCTCGCCCTGGGGGCCTCACGCTGGGAAGTGATGCGGGTGGGGCTGGACCGGTTGCTGGTGCCGACGGTGATCGGCCTCGCCGTCGGCGCGGCGGCGGCGGCCGGACTGGCGGATCTGCTGCGCAGCCAGCTCTATGGCTTAAGCACCCTGGACCCGGTCAGCTTTGTCGGCGCCCCGCTGTTGTTCCTGGCGGTGGCGCTGGTCTTCTCCGTGGGCCCGCTGAACCGGGCCGCCCGCGTGGACCCATCGACGGCGCTGCGGCACGACTAAGTGGGGAAGTACGTTGTTTCCGTGATAGGTCCGTGTACGCTAAAGGGAGGAGCTTGAGAAATGCCACGCCTGGATTGGTCGCAATGCCCGGTTTTGGAGAGCATTCCCGGAAAGGTTAGCGGAGCCTGGGTGTTTCGGGGCACGCGGGTACCGGTATCGGCCATCCTGCGCAATCTGACCATGCCGTTCGATCAGCTTCTAGAGAACTACCCTTCGGTGTCCCGCGAGCAGGTGGAGACGGTGCTTGATTTTCTCGCGGGTTCGGCGGAGCCGGTCTTTGTGGGCGAACCGGAGCCAGGAGTCGTCATCCATGCTAGTTCTGCTGGATGAAAACTTGCCGCACCGGCTGAGGGGCCGGCTGGTGGGGCATGACGTCCGGACCACGCCTACCAGGGGTGGGCGGGCCTCACCAACGGAGCTCTGCTGAAGGCAGCGGAAGAGGCCGGTTTCGACGCCATGATCACGGCCGATCAGGGAATCCGCTACCAGCAGAACCGGGCGGCCCACCGATTGGCGTTGATCGTCCTCAGCACCAACAAAGAGGCGGCGATCCTGTCTCACCTGTCGGCCATCGAAGATGCGCTGGCAGCGGCGACGGCGGGTGCCTTGGTTTTCGTCGATCTGGGCTAACGTACTGCCGACGCTTCCGTCCGCGCCCGACGGCGGGCCGCGCTACCATGGAGGCACACGATGTCTGTCTTGGAAAACGTGGCTGTTCTGGCTGCGAGTTCGACTCCCACTACCGAGTTTGCGGCCCGCATCCGCACCGAAGCGATTCCGGTGAACGCCAACTTCTCCTACTACTTTCTGGATTCGACCCCCAGCGAGGATGACTTGAAGGAACTGGTGGTGGAACCGGTCACCGGTCTGCCGCCGCGCATTCTGGAACTGCTGCCGCCGGTGCAGATGCTCTTTGTGCCGTTTCTGGAACTGCAAACCGCCAAGCATTCCGGCAGCCGCACCAACGGGCGGCGGGGAACCGAAGTGGTCACCAACCAGCGTCCGGCGAAGCCGCTGACGCACACCCGAGTGACGGCGGAAGCGGGCGAAGCGCTGCTGTTCTCGCTGGATGAGCGTGATACGGGCGAATGCCACTACCGCTTCTTCCAAGGGATCGCGACGATGGTGGCGGAACGCTGGCCGGATGAGCTGGAAAAGAACTACGTCGGCCTGATCCGGCAGGAGCTCCGCGCCAACGTGCATGGCGAAGTGGACGAAGCCAGCTGGGAAAAGAAGATCGCCCTGGTGGAACGCTCCGCCGCGCACGGCACGACGAAAGCGCTCCGGGAGTACGCGCGGCAGTCGTTTATCGATACGCTGACGCTTTATTTGCATGGCATTTGCTGCGATCTGGATGTCGACACCGGCCCCCGTCAGTTGGCCAGCCGGCATTTGCGGAAGCGTCTGGACATGCTGGCCGCGGCGTTTCCGCCGCCTAAGGGCTATGCGGTGTTTCCGGAAGATCTGAAGAACTAGTTGCAGTGGCGGCGCAGGCCGCAGGCTGGCCGGCTGCGGGAAAGGCCGGAGACCGCTTGCTGACGCGCGCGGCTCTGAAACGCGCGCGCTCCGAAACAGTAGTACTCTCCCCGCAGAATACCCGCATTGGGGTGTATCGCTCGCAAAAACGAAATTTGCTCTCCCGCGCCCCTTTGTTTCCGCGTAAGTAATTGCTTTTGATAACGATGCGGGCATGGTGGCCCAATCAGAGGAAGAGCGGTTAGCACAGTAAAGTACTAGGTTTTCAGGATACCGGCGCGGCTGTCGTGCATTCATGCGGGAGCGGGGCGTTTGGGGTCGCGGGAACAAGTTGGGCACAGATCCTCCGGTTCCGGAATTAGCACGGGCGGCAAGTGGCGGCGGGCTGGGCGACGGCTAAGCGATAGAGAGGCTGCGAGATCGGGGCCCGGCTGAGCGGTGATGGCCTAGTTGGGCTAGCGGACGGAGCAGGCGTGGAACTAGTCGAGCAGTTTCTCGACCATCTCCGAGTAGTCGTGGCAAACGACGGTGTCACTAGCGTCGGCCTGGCCGAGGCCGCGACGGATGGAGGCCGCAAACTCCGGACCCATGGGCTCCTTCGAGATTGTCGTCAGGAACCGCTCTGCGGCTGCAATCTCCGCTTCAGGAAGCGAGTCGACAAGTTCGTGGAGGACGTCGCGGCTGACCATGGTGATTCTTTCCAGATTTTACTACTGGCCACAGATGAACGAGTCGTAGTAAGCTTCTGCACTTGCGCGGGCGTTGGTCTGTTGTCGGTGGCCTAATCTGCGTGACAATGGAACCATGCAGGAAGCCATCACACGCGACCCTGAGGTGATGCATGGGACGCCCGTGTTTCGCGGGACTCGTGTCCCCGTCCAAACTCTGTTCGACTACATCGAGAACGGTGAATCAATCGATGAGTTTCTAGAGGGTTTCCCCACGATCAGCCGGGAGTTGGCCGTCCAGGTCCTGGAGGAGTGCAAGGAACTTCGTCTCGCGCAAGTCTGATAAGCCCATCTCCTCATGAGAATCCTTTTGGATGAGTGCGTTGACCAGAAATTGCGCCTCTGGTTTGCGGCTGAGCACGACTGCCAGACGGCGGCATACGCGAAGTTGGCTGGCTTGAAGAATGGGGTTTTGCTGGCTGCCGCTGAGGCGGCCGGGTTTGAGATCTTAATCACCACCGACCAAGAAATTCCATACCAACAGAATCTCGGCGGCCGGAGGATTTCGATCATTATTCTGTGTGCGCCCACCAATCGGCTCGTGGACTTGAAACGCTTGGTGCCTGAGGCACTCCGTTCGCTTGATTCCATCGAACCCGGTCAGGTGATTCGGCTCGATTGAGCACTTTCTTGGCACTGAAAGACAATCGGGCATCAGCCGGATCGATCCGGCACCGTCGGCATTGGCATCCTTTCACAGAGCCGGACCAGTCAAACATGTCGACGGAAGTAGAGCCGCAGAATCGGGGCGGAACCACCCCATCTCCGCCTAGCGCCGTCAGCTAGTGGCCGGGACGTCTTCAACAAGCAACTTGAGCGACCCGATCAGCTTCGCCCGGACGGTGGATTCGGTAGCCAGCCCGAGCAAGTCCTGCACGAACCAGAGCCATTCAATACTGAAGCCTTGTATGCCGCCATATGTGGATTCTGGTCGAGGCAACACGAAATGGACACTTGGTCCATCGAACTCTTGGTATTCCATCAAGCAGTTGGCGTTCGGGTGGCAGAACTCGCTTAGATATCCGTAAGACCCTTCAACGATTGTCTTGCCGTATTTGGCAGCCTGATACCGGCTATAGGACGCGATGAGATGCTTGATGCGGATGGGTGATTCCAAATCCTCAATAAACTAGTCTGTCGGGTCATGCTT
>JAPKYX010000297.1 GCA_026394075.1 Acidobacteriota bacterium | reverse complement strand
CGCGTTGGGTGCTGGCTGGGTTGATCGCCGCCGAACTGGCGGTGTTTGGGCTGATCGCGGACAACTTCTTTTCGGTGGCCAACGCCGTCGAGATGCTCCGGTTGGCGGTGGAAGTGGGCTTGGTGGCGCTGGCGATGACGTGCGTCATCACGACCGGAGGCATCGATCTCTCCGCCGGATCCTTGATGGGGCTGACGGCGGTGGGCCTGGGATTGCTGGTGGAAGATGCCCACTGGCCGCTGCTGGTGGCGGTCCCTGCGGCGCTGTTGTTTGGTGCGGTGGCCGGGGGCCTGAATGCGTTCTGCATTGTGCGGCTGCGGGCGCTGCCGCTGATTGTCACCTTGGGTACGTATTCGCTCTACCGGGGCTTGGCCGAGGGTGTCACCAATGGAGCGCGGAGCTTCAGCCAGTTCGGCGACGGCTTCCGGCAGTTTGGCCAAGGCGGGCAGGCCTGGGTGTTGCTGGGGGCGGCGATTTTGTTCTGGCTGCTGCTGGAGCGGACGTCCGTCGGGCGGGCGTGGTCCGCCATTGGATTCTCGCCCGAGGGCGCGCGCTATGCCCGCATTCCCGTGGCTCGGCGGCTGGCGCTGGCGTATGTGTTGTCGGGAGTGATGGCCGCACTGGCAGGGGTGATCTATGTGGCCCGTGTCGGGCAAGCCAAGTCCGATGCCGGTTCTGGGTATGAGCTTTCGGCGATCACCGCCGTGGTGCTGGGCGGCACCTCGATTTTCGGCGGTCGTGGCTCCGTTGCGGGTACGTTGTTGGGGCTGGTGGCAATTGTCGTGCTCCAGACCGGGCTGCGGCTTGCTGCTCTGCCGGCGGAGTTTGCGGGCATCGCCACGGGCTTGCTGCTGATCCTGACCATTGCACTGGCGGCTGGAAGGTCCTGGAAGACGTGGGTGGCGGTGGGCGGTGTGGCGTTGGCGCTGGGTGGTTGGGTGATCGTCCGCCCGCAACCGGTGGCCCGCAAGTTCACCGTCGCCATGATGCCCAAAGCCAAGGGCGACCCCTACTTCATCAGTTGCCGCAAAGGGGCGGAGGAAGCGGCCAAGGAACTGGGTGTGGAACTGCTCTGGGATGGCCCCACTGACCTGGACCCGGCGCGCCAGAGCGAGATTGCTGAAAGCTGGATTACGCGAGGCGTGGATGCGATCGCCGTCTCGGTGCTGAATCGGGAGTCGATCTCGCCGGTGCTCGAAAAGGCGCGCGCCCGCGGCATCAAGGTGGTCACCTTTGACGCCGACGCCAAGCCTGCGGCACGCGACTTCTTTGTCAATCAAGCCACTCCGCAATCGATCGGCGAAACGCTGACCGATGAGGCCGCGCGGCGCGTCTGGTCAAGATCGTCCCCAGCGATGACGACCGGGATCGCGCCTTCGCCGAGACGCAGACGCTGATCAAGGCCGAGCCCACCGTCAAACTGTTCATGGGCATCTCTGCTCCGGCCGTGCCGGGCGCGGGCGAGGCGGTGAAGCAGTCCGGGCGCAAGGACCTGTTTGTGATCGGCCTGTCGCTGCCCAACCTGAACAAGCCCTACGTGCGGTCCGGCGCTGTGCAAAGCGTCGTGCTGTGGAACACGGGGGACCTGGGCTATCTCACGGTCTGGTCAGCCGTGAAGGGCCAGTCCGGCGCGTCCAGCATCAATGCCGGGCGGCTGGGGGTGAAGGTGATTGCGGGCACGGAAGTGATCCTGGGCACGCCGTTCATCTTCAACAAGGGGAATATCGAGGGCTTCGACTTCTAGCGCCGCGCCGTCACTGCTGCGGCCGTGATCTCGGCTACCGTGCGGGCTCCGCACTGCTTCATCACCAGCGTCAGTTCGCCCCGCAAGATGTCCAGCACGCGTTCCACGCCGGGTTGTCCAAACGCGCCCAGTCCCCACACATAGGGCCGGCCAATGCAGACCGCACGAGCGCCCAGGGCCAGCGCCTTGAACACATCGGTCCCACGACGGATGCCGCCATCAAGCAGCACCGGGATGCGCTTGTTGACGGCGGCGGTGACCTCCGGGAGGCATTCGATGGTGCCGCGATTGCTCTCTTCGGCGCGGCCACCGTGGTTGGAAACGATCAAGCCATCGACGCCATACTTCACGCAGAGTGCGGCATCTTCGCCGGAGACGATGCCCTTCAGCACCACCTTCATTTTGGTCAAGTCCCGGAAGCGCTTCACCCATTCCCAGGTCATGGCGGGCGTGAAGAACGACGTGCCGCTCATGTCGATGGAGTCGAACATCGGCTTGCGCTTGAAGTACGTGGTCGCGGAGCCGTCGTGGCACAGCGAGCATTGCCGTTTGTCCAGCCGCTTGAAGCGTTCCGCCGTTTCCGTATTGCGGCCCGCCGGAAGGTCAGTGGTGACCACCAGCACGCGCGATCCGGCGGCCTCGGCACGCTTCACCAGCTTTTCAGTCACCGCCCAGTTGGTGGTGGGATAGAGCTGATACCAGACCGGCTGCCCGGCTGCGGCGGTCACCTCTTCAATGCTGGCCGTGGTGGCGGTGGAAAGGATCTGGAGCGTGCGCTTCGCTTTTCCGGCGCGCGCGACAGCGATCTCGCCATCGGGATGAAATGCCCGCTGGCTGCCTACGGGAGACAGGACGATGGGCGTCTGCCAGCGGGTGCCAAACAGGTCGACACTCAAGTCCGTTTGCGAGACATCCACCATGCGGCGCGGCCGCAATTGGAACTGTTGATAGCCGGTGCGGTTGGCCTGGAGGGTGGCATCATCATCGACGCCGGTGGCCAGATATCCAAAATGAGCGGGCGGCAACGCTTGCCGCGCGGCCGCCTCAAAATCGAGAACGCTTAAGGCGTCCTTGGGGTCCGTGATAATGCCCGAGGCGGAGCCGCCCCGGGCACTGGAAAACGACGCAACGTCCTGCTGCGCGGCCAGCGACGACGCCAGCAATGGACTGCCCGCCAGGAAGCGGGCAAACTCGCGCCGGGACCGGATCGACAAGGCCTGCTTACGCCTTCTTCAGCTTCGTCACGCGGCCCACTTCCACCCATTCGGCGACGAAGATGTTGCCGGAATGGTCAAAGCAAGCGCCGTGCGGGCAAACGAACTTGCCCGGCGTAAACGCATCGCGCGTCTTCTTGCGGGTTTCGTAGTGCTGGCCGGAGGTGTCCTCACCCAGGTGGGCGATCAGCTTGTCTTCCTTGTCCAGCAAGGTGACGCGCGCGTCCAGGTCGGGGATCAGCACGACGCCCTTCTGTTCCTGGAAGTGGCAGGGTTTCTTCACATTGCCGGCGAAGCTTAAGTGCTGGCCGTCCATGGTCAGATACTGCAGGCGGTTGTTGCCGCGGTCCGCGACGAGAACCTTTTCCTTGCCGCTGCGCGCATCGATGATGATGCCGTGCGGGTTGCTCAACTGGCCGGGCTCCTTGCCGGGCGTGGTGAGGGTCTTTTTGTACTTGGCGTCCTTGTCGTACAGGTTGATGTAGTACGAACCGTAGCCGTCGGCCACGTAGACATCGCCGTTGGCCGCCACGGCCACGTTGGTGGGGGAGTACTTCTTACGCTTGCCGTCAGCGCCGGGCTGGTAGGGCTCCGCCATGGTGGGGTACTCGATGGTCCAGACGATGTCGCCCTTCAGGTTGGTCTTCACCACCAGCGCGCGCTTGGTGTCGCAATGGTAGAGGAACTCTTCCTTGCCTTCCTTGCGGATGTGCAGACCGTGGGCTCCGCCCTTGTACTCGCCACCCCAGCTCTTCACAAAGCGGCCCTTGGGGTCGAACACCACCACCGCGTCATTCGACGTGCTGGAGGCGTTTACGGTGTGCTGCACGTAGATGAAGCCGTTCGAATCTTCGATCACCGAATGCGTGTTGCCATAGGCGATCGCCGTGGGCACTTCGCCCCAGTCATGGATCACCTCATAGGTGTAGTTGCCGGTGCCGACAACGGGCAGCTTGGAGCCGGACTTGTTCTGGGCACCCAGAATGAGTGGGGCTGCCAGGCCGGTCGAAAGAGCGAAAGCGCGGCGCGAAATCGTGCCTGCGGTGGCCTTAGGCCGTGAGGGGGTCTGCATAACTGTGACTTCCTTTCCTTGTGCAGTCTATCACCGAGTTGGCGATTCCGTCCGGCGGAAACTTCTGCGAGGCGGGGTGGCACGATAAGGTAAGTAGACGCATGAGTTTTCTCTCCGCCATCGTGGTGGTGCTGATGCACCAGACGCCAGACCGCGCACCCGCCATTCCCAAAGCCACCACGGAAGCCGCCAAGCCCGCATCGGTGCCGCCCAAGTGGCGTTTGTTTGGTGAGACCCGGGCGTGGGCGGAGAATCGTGGCGGCGTCGTATTCGGGCGCGAACGCGACATCAGCACGGTACTGCTACGGCAACGGCTGGGGATCGAGCTGCGTCCCACGCGCTGGCTGAAGATCCTCGCCATGGGGCAGGATACGCGGGCCCCAAACTATCAGCGCACCCGGCCGGGCACCGCGCAGGACCCGGCTGATCTGCATGAGGCCTTTGTCGAGATTAACCCCGATGCGAAGCGTGGTTGGGGAGCGCTCGCGGGCCGGAAGCGTTTCACTCTGGGCGACCAGCATGTGATTGGTGTGCCCGAATGGGGCAATTCCGGCCGGACCTATGACGTGGCCCAACTGGACTACCGGCAGACCAACCTGCGTCTGCGGCTGTTGTTCGTATCTGCCGTCAAGTTTCAACCGCAGCGCTTCAATCTCCCCGGCCTGGGCGACCGGCTCTGGGGCGTCTACTATGAACTGCCGAAGGCGATCCCGCGCGGTGTGCTGGACGTGTACCTCCTGCGTCATGACCAGAACATCCCAGGAGGATTTCGCGGCCCCGGGCGGCTGGGCTCCACCAACTTCGGCACGCGCGTGCAGGTTCCGGTCAACAAAGTCTGGCGCCTCAGCACGGAGACCATGGGCCAAACCGGAGTGCGCGGCCTGGGTGCGCAACGGGCAATGGGAACCATTTCCAGTGTCAGCCGCCGGTTCAGCTGGCATGAATCGGTGGCCTCGGTGGAATACAAGTACGCCAGCCCGGATTTCGACCAGATGTATCCGGCGCACCACAACCGGTTGGGCCACGCCGACCTGATCTTTCTGCGCAACGTCCACAGCATCCAGCCGCTCTGGAAATTGGCGCTGGGACGGCAGACGAAGCTGAACGCCATGTATACCGCCAACTGGCTGGCCGATTCCACTCAGCCGCTGTACGGCTTTACCGGGACGGCGATCGGCCGCGACGCAAGCGGGAGATCCGGCCGGTTTTCGGGGCAGGAGTATACGCTTTATTCGACCCATTCACTGGGCCACTGGCAGTTGGGGGCAGGGTACGCGTACTGGAAAGCTGGCGAGTTCGTCCGGAAGCAGACTCCCGGTGCCAGCCCGCATTACGTCTACCTGCACACGGCTTACACGTTTTGATCGCGTGCCGTGCAATGGCTATCATGCCCGCTTAGGCGCGCTCGGCACCTTCCGGGACGCGGCGCGATGCCTTCGCCGGGGTTGCGGCAGTGGCTTTGGCGGGCGGGACACCGTAATACACAAGCAGCTCCGATACTTTGCGTGTCAGGTCGAAATTCTCGATGGCCCGCTGCCGTCCTGCGATCCCCATCCGTTTGCGGCGAACCGGGTCCGCCAACAGCGTGGTCAGCGTCTCGGCTAGTGCGGGTGGCTGCGAGGGAGGGCAGAGAAGTCCGGTGACGCCATGCTCCACCACTTCCGGAATTCCGCCCACATCGGTGGCCACCACCGCGCGCTCAAATCCCATGGCTTCGCTGATTACCCAGCCAAACGCTTCCTGCCACCGCGAGGGTTGGCAGAGAATGTCGCATGCCGCCAGGATGCCCTCTTCCTGCGGGTTCTCAATCAAGCCGGTAAAGGTAACCTTGTCCGCGATGCCCAACCGGCGCGCTTGCGCCTTAAAGTCTTCCAGTGAGGGGCCGGCTCCGCCGATCACAAAATGGGCATTCGAACTTCGCGCCAGCACGGCCTGTGCCGCATCCAGCAGGTCGCTGATGCCCTTTTCCGGAATCATCCAACACAACACCGCCACCACCAGAGCATCGGGCGAAATCTGGAAACGCCGGCGGAACTTCTCAGACAACTCTGGCGCCCGTTGCACCGAGGGCAGCTCACTTCCGTTGTAGAGGACAAATGTCCGGGAGCCCGGAAAGACGCCTCGCTCCACGCCCATCCGGCGGTTCATCTTGCTGACGCACATGATCCCGGTGACGGGGATCTGGAGGATCCGGGCGATGACTCTCTTCCAGCCCGAGGTGCGCTGGATTTCGGAGGTCAACCGGGATGTCTGATCCGTAAAAAAGACGCGCTTGACACCCCGCAGCCGCGCGATCCATGGAATGGGGCCCAACAGCGTCATGAAGCTGAAGTGGAGCACCGTCGGCCGGTGCCGGCACAAGATATCGTCGATCGCCCGGGCTGCCGCCAACCCTTCGGCGTTCAGCGCCGGCACTACCTCATAGGGCAGGCCCGCGTCCTGCAAATAGCGCTGGGCGACGGCCGACGGCTCGGCGTGAAACACCACGACATGCCGGAAGCCCCGCTCCCGCAACTGCACAGTAATCTCGCGGAGAAACGTCTCCACGCCGCCAATGCGGAGTGGCTGAACTCCGTAAAGGGATACTACTGTTTCCATGACTTGGCTGCTGTCAACGAAGGTGCGAGCTCAATTGAATGGAGCTCATCCTTAGTCAACCGCTTCTCCATGCAGCATCCCTGGCGCCACAGCTTCGGCCGCTCCGCCCAGATCTCACGGATGGGCGTTTCCTTGATGTTGCCGACCGGCGGTGCGCCGGTGCAGACGGTTACATCGCCATTGGCCTGGATCTGCAGCATCGTCAGTGCACTACAGGAGGCCACCTTTTCGTGGCCCGCGTGGGCCTGTACGGTCAGCCGGTGTGCGGCCACGTTGTCGAAGTACGGAATCATCGACTCTAACTGCGCGAGACTGTTGCGGATGGGCAACCCCTGGCCCTTCAGCTTGATCAATTCCTTGACATTGGCCACGGCCAACTTGGTGTCCTTGGGCCAGTTTTCCGTATGCAACCACCACTCCGTGTCTTCCGGCGTGTTGTAGTTTTGCTCGATCGGCTGATAGAAAATCTCGAAGTCGTTCTCGGCCGCATAGTGCGCCATTTTCACCGTGTCCACGAGATTGTAGGACATGATGACGTTCTTCAGGCGGATGGTGTACTTCAGGTCATGCTCCTGGCGCATGCGCTTCAGCGTGGCCAGCGTCATGGTGGTGAAGTCCCAGAAACGTTCCTTGCCGCGCACCTTGTTGTGCGTTTCGCCCATACCGTCCAAAGACAGGGTGACTCGATTGGGCTGAGCCATCGCCAAGGCCTCAATCTTGCGCTGATCCGCCCAATAGCCGTGGGTCAGAATCTCCAGCGGGATACCCACCTTGTGGGCATGTGCCACCACGTCAATCGCAAACGGCTTCATCAGCGCCTCACCGCCGCTGATGGTAACTCCCACCGGACCCAGCCAGGAACGGAGATCCGCCACTACCTGCTTCCACTGGTCGGCCGAAGGGGAGTCTTCCCGGCCGCGATTTTTCCAGATATCGCAGTGGACGCATTTCGCACTGCATAGTTCCGTCAGCAGGAAGATGATCGAGGTAGGCCGCGTGAAATCGGCCAGACGGCCTCCAAGTACATTACGTAACCGGTAGTTGACGCCCTGATAGGCCCGCCGGTAGAGCGTGTCCATCCCTGTAGCCATGTTCGTAATTCCTCCCCCAGCCAGTCTCTTCGACGGAGCTTTGTAGCTCCTGAACTATTTCAGTGTAGACGGCTTCCGTATCGGATAGGGAGGACTTTAGTCCTAGTGCGGACCGGAACCAACTAGACTCCCCAGCTGTAGTCTTCCAGCAACTGGTTACCCTGGGAGTCCTTTTCGGACAGGCGCATCAGCTCAAGGCGGAGTGCATCCACCAAGGCTTTCCAGCTGGCTTCGATGACGTTCTCGGAGACACCTACGGTGGTCCAGCTGCGGCGGTGGTCGGACCACTCCACCAGGACGCGGACCTTGGCGGCGGTGCCCTTTTTCGAGTCCAGCACCCGCACCTTGTAGTCGGTGAGGCGCACCTGGGCCAGTTCCGGATAAAGCGCCGCCAGACACTGGCGCAGGCAGACATCCAGTGCGTTCATCGGACCATGCCCCGTGGCATTGGCCGAATGGACGCCGTCTTGCGTGCGCAGCATCACGGAAGCCGTGGTCTGGACGCCACGCTCGGTCGATTTGGTGGCCACTTCGTAGCTGACCACGTCAAACAGATGCATGTCCGGATTGATGGCTTCGCGCACCAGCAGCTCGAAGGTACCTTCGGCGGCTTCCAGCTCGTAGCCTTCGTATTCCATCTGTTTGATCCGGTCCAGCAGCTCGCGTCGGCTCTCTTCCGATAGCCGGGACGCGCCCCCGTTGCCGCCCGCCGCCGCCAGTTCCTTCAGCTTGTAGACGATGTTGCCCCGGCCGGAGAGGTCCGAAAGCAGTACGCGCTGGCGGTTGCCGACGCGGGCCGGATCGATGTGCTCGTAGGTCGCGGAATCCTTCATCACCGCCGCCACATGGACTCCACCCTTGTGAGCAAAGGCGCTGGGTCCTACATAGGGCTGGTCGTTGCGGATTGGCAGATTCGCCAGTTCGGAGACAAACCGGGCCACCTGAGTGAGTTGCGGCAGGCGCTCCGGACCAATGGTGGTGTGATGCAGCTTCAGTTCCAGATTGGCGATGATGCTCACCATGTTGGCGTTGCCGCAGCGTTCGCCATACCCGTTGATGCAGCCTTGCACATGGGTGACGCCGGCTTCCACCGCCGCCAGCGAGTTCGCGACGGCTACATCGGAATCGTTGTGCGCATGGATGCCCAGGACGCCATCAAAGTGCTGCCGGACATCGGCCACGATCTCGACCAGGCGTCCGGTGATGGTGCCACCGTTGGTGTCGCACAGGCAAAGGACGTCCGCCCCGGCTTTCTTGGCGGCTTCAAGCGTACGCAACGCAAAGTCACGCGAGGCCTCGTAGCCGTCAAAAAAGTGCTCGGCATCGTAGACCACTTCACGGCCATGATCCTTCAGGCGCTGCACGGTCTCGGAGATCAGGACGAGGTTCTCTTCTTCGCTGATGCCCAGGGCGCGCTCGACATGCAGCTTCCAGCTTTTGCCAAAGACACTCACCACCGGCGTGCCCGCTTCCAGCAAGGCACGCACGTTGGGGTCAGTGTCGATGGTGTTCTTGGCGAAGCGGGTGGCGCCGAACGCCGTCAGCTTCGCGTGTTTCAGTTTCAGGTCGCGGGCCCGAGCGAAGAACTCTTTGTCCTTCGGATTCGAGCCCGGCCACCCGCCTTCGATGTAATCAATCCCCAGTTCATCCAGCCGAATGGCAATCGCCAGTTTGTCCTCGACGGATAAAGAGACGGCTTCGCCCTGCGTGCCGTCCCGGAGAGTGGTATCGAAGGTATGGATTTTCATTTGAAGTGCGCGGAGCGCACCGACTACGCAGTCGGTACGCCCGCCTCCTTTTTCTTTTTGAGGAACGTCATCATGGACCGTAGTTCCGCACCGATCTTCTCAATCGGCAGACCCTTGCCGGCTTCCCGCATGCGCAAGAAGTTGTGGCGGCCGGTCTTGTTCTCATTCATCCAGTTGCGAGCGAACTCACCGGACTGGATTTCAGCCAATACTTTCTTCATCTCGGCCTTCGTCGCATCGGTGATGATGCGCGGACCAGTGACATAGTCGCCATACTCGGCCGTATCAGAGACCGAGAAGCGCATGTACTCCAGGCCTCCCTCGTAGATGAGATCGACAATCAGCTTCAATTCGTGTAGACACTCGAAGTAAGCGATTTCCGGGTCGTAGCCGGCTTCGGTCAACGTCTCAAAGCCCGCATTGATGAGGGCGCTGACGCCACCGCACAGGACGGCTTGCTCGCCAAACAGGTCGCTTTCGGTCTCTTCGCGGAACGAAGTCTCGATTACGCCCGCCTTCAGGCAACCCAGCGCCAGCGCGTAGGCCAGCGAATTCTCGAGCGCCTTGCCCGAGGCATCCTGGTGGATCGCCACCAGGGCCGGGACGCCGACGCCTTCGGTGTACAGTTCGCGGACGCGGTGTCCGGGCGCTTTGGGAGCCACCATGGTCACGTCCACCGTGGGCGGCGGCGTGATGAAGCCAAAGTGGATGTTGAAGCCGTGGGCAAACATCAACGTCTTGCCCGGGCGCATGGCCGGAGCAATCTCGTTGTTGTAAACGTCAGCCTGCACGTGATCCGGCATCAGCAACATCATCATGTCGCCCGCCTCGGCGGCTTCGGCCACCGTCATCACCTTCAGGCCGGCCGCTTCCGCCTTCACGCGGGAGCGCGAGGTCTCGGGCAAGCCAACGACAACGTTGACGCCCGAATCGCGCAGGTTCAGCGCGTGCGCGTGGCCCTGGCTGCCGTAGCCAATAATCGCGACGGTCTTGCCGGCCAACGCGGCCAGGCTACCGTCCTTCTCGTAATACCGTTTCGCCATTTTCGATTGTTTCCTCTTCATTCGCCACGCCCCGGTGAACCGGTGGCGCCAAGCGTAGTTTCTTCGCTTCCAAAGTCACTGCCAGCAGCCCGGAGCGGGTGACTTCAATCTCCCCGTAGCTGCGCATCACGTCAATAAACTCGTCCAACTTTTCCGGATCGCCCGTGGCTTCCAGGGCAAAGCCCTCCACGGAAGAATCCACCACGCGCGCGCCGAAAATTTCTGCTTCTTTCAGCACCGCGGTCCGCGTTTCCATCGGCGTCCGGACACGCAGTAACAGCATTTCACGGCTGACACTGGGCGTTTCGGTGACGTCGGTGGCTTGCAGCACGTTGATCAGCTTGTTCATCTGCTTGATCACCTGCAGACGCTGCTTGGCATCGACGTCCACCGTGATGGTCATCCGCGATTGCGTCGGGTCCAGCGTTTTGGCCACCGTCAGGCTTTCAATGTTGTAGCCGCGGGCCACCAGCACGCCGGTGATGCGCATCAACGCACCGGTCTTGTTTTCGACAAGGAGAGAGATTACCTGTTGCATGTGTTTCCTTTGGGCCTAGTCACCCACCGCCACCGGTTGCGGCGGCCCCAGCACCATTTCGTTGATTGCGCCACCGGCCGGCACCATCGGGTAGACGTTCTCGTTCGGCGTCACCATGACGTTCAGCAGGTACGGACCCGGCTCCGCAATCGCTTCGTCCAGCGCCGCGCGCAGTTCTTCAGGGCGGAAGATGGTCTTGCCCTTAAAGCCGTAGGCACCGGCGAGTTTGTTCGCGTCCGGGAAGTTGTCCAGGGTCACCTGGCTCAACCGGTTGTTGTAGAACAGTTCCTGCCACTGGCGCACCATGCCCAGGTAGCCGTTGTTCATGACGATGATCTTCACCGGCAGGCCGTAGTTCACCAGGGTGGCCAGCTCCGGAATGGACATCTGGAAGCCGCCGTCACCGCAGATGGCAAACACCAGTTGGTCCGGGTTGGCATATTGCGCGCCCAGGGCCGAAGGTACACCAAAGCCCATCGAGCCCAGGCCGCCGGAGTTGATCCACAGGCGCGGCGAGTTGAACCGGATCAGCTGTGCGGACCACATTTGATGCTGGCCCACGTCGGTGCAGACAATGGCCTTGCCGCCGGAGATTTTGTCGATCTCCGAGATCAGGTGCTGCGGCTTAATCTCATCCACCGAGAAGGAGGGCTCCAGCGGATGCTCCGCCTTCCAGGCGCGAATCTGACGCCACCAAGCGGCGCGGGCTTCGGCCTTCTGGTCGGCCATCTCGGGCTTCAACTCGATCAGGACCTTGTTGACCTTTTCGAGGACCCGCTTGACGTCGCCCACGATGGGCAGGTCCGCCGTGCGGTTCTTGCTGATCTCTGACGGGTCGATGTCGACGTGGATCACCTTGGCATGTGGCGCAAAGGCGGCCAGCCGGCCGGTGACGCGGTCGTCAAACCGGACGCCCAGCGCGATCAACAGGTCGCATTCGTACATGCCCATGTTGGCCGCATAGCTGCCGTGCATGCCCGGCATGGAGATGTAATTGGGGTGCGTGCCCGGCATCGCGCCGATGCCCATCAGCGTGTTCACCGAGGGCGCATCCAGGATCTCCACCATTTCCCGCAACTCGTTGGAGGCCTCGCCATGGATGATGCCGCCACCGGCGTAAACCATCGGCTTCTCGGCTTCCCACATCATCTGCGCCGCACGGCGGATCTGGCCCGCGTGGCCTTCGGTGTAGAGCTTGTAGCCCGGCAGGTGGATCGACTTCACCGGCGTGTAGTGGTGATGGCCCTGGAAGATGTCCTTCGGGATATCCACCAGCACGGGGCCGGGACGGCCGGAACCGGCGATGTAGAACGCTTCGTGGATGATCTGCGGCAGGTCGCTCAAGTTCTTCACGAGGAAGTTGTGCTTGGTGGCGGAGCGCGTGATGCCGAACGTGTCGGCTTCCTGGAACGCGTCGCTGCCAATCAGCTTGCTGGTGACCTGGCCGGTCAAGGCGACGATCGGGATCGAATCCATCATCGCGTCCACCAGGCCGGTGACCAGATTGGTGGCTCCGGGGCCGGAGGTGGCGCAGCAGACGCCCACCCTGCCGGTCGACCGCGCGTAGCCCTGGGCGGCGAACGCGGCGTTCTGTTCGTGCCGGACCAGCACGTGCCGGATCGGGTGATCATACAGCGCGTCGTAAAACGGAAGCGTCACTCCGCCCGGGTAGCCGAAGATCACTTCGACGCCTTCCTGCACCAGACACTCCAGCAGCATCTTGGAGCCGTTCATCAGCACGCCGGGACTGGTTTGGGTTGCCGTTACCTTGTTCATATCTCTTCTAGTTCCTCAAAGGGCACCGCGTTGCCGCTAACGCCCTGATTTGTTCCTGCCACCCGAAAGTGGGCCGCCAAACGAAAAAAGACCATCGTCTGGGAGGTTTGCTCCCCGCCGATGGCCCTTTTCTTTCTAATCGAAATCGAGGCCGGTCAGGCGGGGTTGGTAATCCCTACGCCTACTACTACCTCGATAATGACAACCCGCCCTACGTTCCGCTGGTTCCGGATGGGTTGAGCAAGCTGTTCCACGTCCTGAGAATAACCTAGTAGTTTCGTAAATGCAACACCCAATACGTATGAGTAATATTTATCGATCCATTGCCTCACTATCGCCGCTTGAGCCGCGGGCAAAGTTGCGGTTGGCATCCGGGCCCCCAATGGGAGATACTCGTGCGCATGCTGCGTGTCGTTGCATTGTTTAAGGCCAAGCCGGACAAGATTGAAGAATTGCGCAAAGTCCTCACTTCCTTCGTCGCGCCTACGGTAAAGGAGAAGGGCTGTGTGTTCTACCAGCTCCACCAAAACCTGGCCGACCCGACCGACTTTTCGTTCCTGGAGGAGTGGGATTCCGAAGAGGATCTGCTGGCGCATTCCCAATCGGAGCACATCCAGGCCGGACGGAAGCTGATCCCCGATCTGGTTCAAGTGCCGGGTGACGTACGGCGCTACAAGTTGTTGGTTTAGCGGCCTATTCAAGTCGTCGACCGGGAGGCTTTTCTGATCCGCCGGTAGGTCGCTCCAGGATCTCAAGGTCCGTGCGATCCTTTAGCCGGTCGACGCTTCTTTTGTTGCGGATCAGTTCGTCCTTGCCCAAGATCCAGACCGGTATTCCCTCCAAGTCCGCGAGAACCCGGCCAGCCCAAATCTCCTCAATCGTGACGCCACTGATGGCTGTGAGCAGGTCAATCCGGTTGGGCACGTACCCTAGCTGAAGGAACTGTCCCGGCACGACAAAATCTTCGGCCGTCAATCCCGACGATCCAAAGCCGAAATTACGAAGGGCGGCCACTACGCGGGCCCCGTTCTCCAGTGTCGGACGGACGAGGATGTCGATGTCGCTGGTGGTTCTTGGGATGGCGTGGTACATCACCGAGAACGCACCGACCAGGGTGTAATCAACGGAGTTCGAGTTTAGAGACTGTAAGAACTCTTTCCAGTCGGTCGGGAGCGCCATTGTTGAACAGTGTCCGGTAGTCGAGCAGTTCCAACATAATCGCCACGCGCTGCTCCGGCGAAAGAGAAGCGTAGTACTGCCGGTCAGCCTCGTCGGCTTCCTCGGCGGTGCGATAGATGTGGACTACTTTCTCCACCCTTCTATTTTACCGCCTGTTTCTGTCCCGTTGGTTCATGGATCACCTCACGAAACCGCCTACATCTCCTTGATACGGAACTGCCGGAACTCGACGCGGGTGCCGTGGCCCAACAGGCCGATGTAGCCGGATTTGCGGGCCAGGCCGGGGTGCTTCTTCAGGACCGCCGGGTCCGTGACGTCGTCCAGGTTGGCGTCGACAATCGTCTGGCCATTCAGCTTCACGGTGATGCGGCGGCCCTTGGCGGTGATCTCTTCCTGGTTCCACTCGCCGGTCGGCTTCAGCGCGCCGGTCTTGGCCGGAACGACGTCATAGATCGAGCCGTGATACTGGGAGGGCTTCAGCTTGCCTTTGTAAACGTCGGCGTCGTGGTCCAGCACCTGAATCTCCATGCCAGCGTAGGCCGAATCGCCTTCCAGTGGCGCGCGGATGCCGATGCCGTTGTTGCCGCCAACGCTTAACTTGAACTCAAAGCGCAGAACGAAGTCGCCATACTCTTTGGCTGTGAACAGATTGCCGCCACCGTCCGCCGGGCAGACAATCATGCCGTTCTCGACCACATAGCCCGTTCCGCGGCCGTGGACCAGCTGCCAGCCGTCCAGATTGCGGCCATTGAACAGGTCCTTGAAACCTGGCTCGGCGCCGAGAGCAAGGCACGGCAGCAGGCAGGCGAGGGAGGAAAAAACCAAAGCGGTGCGTTTCATCACGTTGCCTACTTTACCCCATCCGGCCAGCTCTTCGTCGGCCTGGTCGGAGGCACCACGCGGCCGTGAAGGAATGCCGGCTACTCGGGCTGGAGCTGGAGCGGTTCCACCGGAAGTACTGCCCGGATGTAGCTGCGAGTTTCCCGGAACGGAGGGATGCCGCCGTGCTTTTGGACCGCACCCGGTCCGGCGTTGTAGGCGGCCAATGCCAGCGACAGATCCCCGGCATAACGCGTGATCAACTCGCGGAGGAAGCGGCTTCCGGCCTCCACGTTCTGCGTGACGTCAAACGGATCGTTGACGCCTAGCGCCGCCGCCGTGGCCGGCATCAACTGCATCAGGCCCAACGCACCTTTGGCGGAGACGGCGCACGGCTTGCGGCCCGACTCGCGGGCGATCACCCGTTCCAGCAGATTCGGCGGCAGACTGTGCCGGGTGGAAGCCCGGGCAATCAACGGTGCCAGCACCTGGGCGGGCACCGGGTCGCAATCGATGCGTGACACCGGCAGCGGCTCCACCGGACGGGGCCAGACCGGCCAGGGGGTGGTGAAAAATCCAGATTCGGCGTCTTCCCGCACTCCATGCAGCGATTCCATCTGTTTGCGGACCGCCTTGCGTTGCCGTTCCAGTGCTGCTCTCATTTTGTCCCCGAACTGTTGATTCTGAGGATCTTGCGCTGTCGCACCGGGAGACGCGTCGAGTTGCGCACCGGCTGCGGGGGCCTTGGCTGCTGCCGCAGGCGGAGCACCCGGAGGGACCGCCGGAGACGCAGTTCCAGGAGTTGCCGGCGGAGCGGAGTCTTTGGACGGTGTCGTTGCGGCAGGTGTCGCGGGCG
>JAPKYX010000134.1:2980-13045 GCA_026394075.1 Acidobacteriota bacterium | reverse complement strand
GCCGTCCGGTAGGAGGCGGTCTTCCGGCGCGTTGTAGCCCATGGTGTAGAGCAAGGTGTGGGCCATGTCGGCCTGGAAGCCGATCAGTTTGGGACGGTCCACCAGTTCCAGCAGCTCCACCATGTGACGCCAGCTGTGCATGCCACCCCAGCAGATCTCGCCTTCAGCGGCCAGGCGTTCGCCATAGCCGGCGGCGATGTCGCAAGCCTCACGGAAGGTTTTGGCGATCTTCTGCTGATTCCCCGCCGGATCGAGTGCCCAATCGGCAGGCGAGGACGCGGAGTCGATCCGGATGACGCCGTAGTCGCGAATGCCCTGCTTGCGCAGTTCTCCGCCAATGATGCAAGCCTTCTTCACCTGCGTCAGGAAGTTGGCGCGATCTTCATCGCTGCCCATGGCCGAGCCGCCACCGGTGGGCGGCCACACGGGCGCCACCAGCGAGCCGACCTTGAAGCCATAGCCCGCGATCTTGGCTGCCAGCGCCTTGACGTCGTCAGCGGAGGAATCGACGGACACGTGCGGGTCGAACAGGAAAAGATCGACCCCCTCAAAACGTTGCCCATCGACCTCGGCCGCTGCGGTGAGACGCAGCATGGTGTCGAGATCAATGGGCGGTTCGGAGTCAGGGCCCTTGCCGACCAGGCCGGGCCACATCGCGTTATGCAGTTTCGGAAATTGGTTCGCCATGCTCAGTAGGGAAGCGTATCAAACCCGCTACCCTTCTGTAATCACCGGCCAACCAATCGCTGCGCAAGGCGGTTTAGCCCGCGGCGGCGGCTTCCTCTTCGCTTTGGCCGTAGTTCACTTCGACGTACCGGAGCACGCCGCGTGCGACCGCATTCAGCGGGTCCTTGGCCTGACGCACTTCCGAGATGGGGAAGGGCCAGTCCATCTTGCGGATCTCGCGCTCAAAGAGCTTCTTGAAGCCCGCCGGCATGGTGGTGCCGCCGCCAATGACGAGCGGAATCGGCCGGTCCAGGCGCGGCACGTCGGAGGACGAGACCAGCACCGAGGCCAGCGAGGCGATCGTGTGTTGGATCAGCTCTTCGTAGAAGACCTTGATCGTGCGCGACATCTGGTCGTCGGAGTTGCCCAACAGGTCGAAGTTGTTTTCCTTGTGCAGACGGACGCGCGCGGCCTTCTCACCCAATACTTCCGCCGCCGCCGAATCCACATCGTCGCCACCGCGGTTGATGCTGAAATCGAGCACGGGGACGGACAAGTAAGTCATCGCCACATTGGTCAGACCAGCGCCAAAGCTGATCGCGACACCGGAGTAACCGCTATCTTCCAGTTCGGAATAGACTAGCGCCTCGCCCTCATTGACGGCGTAGGGGGTGTAACCCAGACCGCGGAACATCACTTCCAGCGCGGACCGGTGATTGGTCAAGCTGGCTTTGGAGACGCCTTCGGCGTGCAGACCGGCGCTGGGCATCGAGAAGCCCACCACCGCCGGCTTGGCGGCGGCTTCGCCCACCAGCTCCGCGACAATCCGGGTCATCACCAACGTCGAGGCCGGCTCCTGGAGGTTCATGCAACCGCTCCGCATGGGGCGGCGCAATTCGGCGTGGAACAATTCAGCGAACACCGTCGCTGCCTGGCCATAGGCGAGCAGAACGCCGCCATGACGCACAAACCGGATACCCTGCCGCTTCAAGCTGTTCACCGTGGCCGGCATGTCCGGCACCTCGATAAACGCGTTCAGGGTCATGTCCAATTGCAATCCCCCATTGGGATTGCGCGCGGCTACCAGCCGGCTGGTGCCAATGTCTACGCCCGTGAAAGAGCGGGTCTTGTCGATTTTCAAAGCGATTCTCCTGTCCACGTCGCGCGGGCCTCCGCGCGGCTATCAAACCATGCCACTAGGCTTTGGCCGCATCAAACATCGACGCCGCACCCCAGTTCTGGATCGTTCTCCACAGAGCCAGCATCTCAAACTTTGAGCCACCCTCTTGGGCGGGCTTGGCGGCCCGCAGGCAACCGGACACCCGCTCCACGCGCGGCTTCTCAAAACCAGCTTCGCGCAGCATCCGCTCCACGTGCTGGCGACGGAAACTGTAGACTTGGCCGGGAAGGCGTAAGCCGCTCCACCGCGCCCCGAACATCAGCGACCGCAACGACAGTGGATCAAACGACGCCACCAACAGCCGACCGCCAGGCACCAGCATATCGTGCACCGACCGCAGCAGTTCCACCGGCTGACGGCTTTGCTCCAGCGCGAACGGCAACACACACATTCCAAATGAGCCAAAGATGTGCGGACTGCCATCGGCGCGCATATCCGCCAGTTGCTCCGGCGTAAGGCTGAGCTCCGCCAGATCGCCGGTTGAGACGTGCGAGGCGTTCATCACTGCCAGCACCCGCTCCCGCGATTCCCGGCGGAATGCTTCCACCCGGCGCAGAAGCACCAGATCCTGAGTTTCCATCGGCTGCATAAGCTCAGCACCCGGATCGAGGCGCAGCACCGAGCAGCGGGGGCAACGTTCCAAGGTCGGAGACACAGTCATCCAGGCCGCTCCCGCGCAGACCGGGCACGGCGCGCCGTGTTCGCTGCGATGAACCGAGGTGCTTGACGTCGGGGGCCGCTTGCCGCGAGCGACCTTGCTGGATGGGGCAGACGGAGCGACCGGCGCTTCGGTCATTGAATTCGGCACCGGATTCGCCACCGGTGCCGGAGCCACGGATGGGCCGACGCCAGCAGTTGCCGCGGAGGCTTTGCCCGCCGAACGCTCCGCGGGTTGCTCGCCCGATGGCGGTGGATCCACCAGGATTGCTTCTTCCGAAGGCGGTACTTCCTCAACGCTCGACGACGCAACCGCCTCCGTTACGATTTCGGCCGGTGCGACAGCGGCTGGCGCGGCGGGAGTGTCCTCCAGCGGCTCTGGAGCGGCGGCTGCGGCCTCTACCGGCTCGGGCTCAACTTCGGCCGCTGGGAGCTCGGCAGCTGCAACCTCTGGAAGGTCAGGCGCGGCTTCGAGGACGGGTTCGGCGTCAATAGCGGAGGGTTCCGCAGCGTCACCGGTGGCGGCTGCGGCGGGGGTGTCGTCCAGGGGATCTGGAACTGCGGCTGCGGCCTCTACCGGCTCGGGCTCAACTTCGGCCTCTGGGAGCTCGGCAGCTGCAACCTCCGGAAGGTCAGGCGCGGCTTCGAGGACGGGCTCGACGTCAACATCGGAGGTTGCCGCAGCGTCATCGGCAGCGGCTGGCGCGGCGGGAGTGTCCTCCAGCGGCTCTGGAGCTACGGCTGCGGCCTCTACCGGTTCGGGCTCAACTTCAGCCTCTGGGAGCTCGGCAGCCGCGTGTGCATCCGAAACGGGCACAGCTGGCGGCGGAGCGTCGACGACAACTGATTCAGCGGCCTCGACGGTCGTGGCTTCCGGCAGTGGTTCCGGTAGTAGCTCCACCGCTTCCGAAGCTTCGGTGCGGTCCTCGCCACAGGATTCCGGGGTGACTGCTGACTGATCGGGTGCCGCAGTGCTGGCCACCGGTGCCTCAGGCGCGGTGTCTACTGACTGCGGCGCAGAGTCCGGTGCCGGATTCGGAGCCGGGGTGTCAATCGCGGCCAGCGAGGCAGGAGATTCAGCCTGGGCTAGGTCAGCGCTTTCCGCCGACGGCGGGGATAGATCGACGGGTGACGGAACCTCTTGAGGCAGGGATTCCATCACCGGGTCGGGTGAAATCACCGGATCGGCAGGGACTGCCTCGATGGTGGGAGGAGCCTCAGGAACGGGTGGTTGATAAGAAATGAAGACGCGCGAGTCGGCTACCGCCGGTATCGGGGGACCGGCCACGTCGGGGATGGGCGGAGCAAAAGGAACCGCCAGAACCCCGGGCTCCTCGGGCATCTGCAACAAGGTTTCACTCTCAGCTGTTGTAGCCTTCGGCTCCAGCTCGACCGGTTCCTCCTCCGGTGGGGCTGGGCGAAAGCGTCGCCAATCAGACCGGACGGAGGACAGTCCTCCACCCATCCGGTTTGGTCCATTCTGCCTACCTATACTCACTGCCGCTACCTTAAATCAAAAGCGACCACATAGCAGGGGTGACAGCCTGCCATGTACCGATTGTCTTTCTTTATTGAAATAGGCTCCCTTACCGAGAACCGTTCTTCAAACGGTACCAGAGGTCTCCGGTGATCCGGAGTATGTTTTTTTGAAAACTTTCGTAAGCCCGAACGTGGCGCTAAGTATAGCGAACTACGCAAAGCGGATGCAAACGGGAAAACCGATGTCTACGGTTTGGCCGGTGGGGGTGATTTTCCCGGTCGCCGGGTCCAGCTTGAAGACCACCACGTTGGAGCTGTCCTGGTTGGCCGCCAGCAGCCATTTGCCGCTGGAATGGATGCGGAAGTTGCGCGGGGTCTTGCCTAAAGTACTTGCATAATCAACCACTTTCAGCGATCCCTTGGGCATGTCGACATCAAAGATAGCCAGGCTGTTGTGGCCGCGGTTGGAGGCATAAACAAAGCGGCCATTGGGATGAACCAGCACCTCGGCACAATTGTTTTCGCCCGCGAAATCCTTGGGCAACGTGCTCACCGTGGTCACTTCTTCCAGCTTGCCCTGATCCTCACTCCACTTAAATGCGGTGACGGAAGACCCCATTTCATTCACGCCAAAAGCGTACTGATAGCTAGGGTGGAACGAGAAATGGCGGGGTCCGGAGCCGCCTTTCACCTTAGCGGCGCTGTGCCGGGTGATCTTGCCATTCTTGGCATCCAGGGCGTAAACGATGTATTCATCTGTACCCAGGTCGGCCACCACGGCCCACTTGTTGTTCTTTGAAAGATTCACTGAGTGGGCGTGCGGACCGGCTTGACGCCGAGCACTGGGGCCGGTGCCGGCATGCTTCACCACGCTGGAGGCCTCACCCAGCCCACCATCGGCCTTGATCGGGAAGACGCTGCTGACGCCATCGCCATAGTTCACCACCAGCAGGTTGCGCTTGGTCGCGTCCACCACCAGATGGCAGGGCGAGGAACCCTGGCTTTCCACCGTATTGATCGGCTTCAGCAACCCCGTAGCCGCGTCGCGGGAGTAGGACGTGACAATTCCCTTCCCCGCCTCACCCACCGAGTAGAGAAGCTTGCCATCCGGGTGAAGGGTGAGAAATGACGGATTCGGCGCCTCAGCCGCCAATTGCGGGAGCGACAGTTTGCCGGTGGCGGCATCAAAACGCGCCACATAGATACCTTTGCTCGCCCCCCGGCTATAGGTGCCGAAGTAGACCAACTGGCCCGCATCAGCGGCGCGAACAGTGAGCGCAGCCGGCAGAGCAGCCAACAGGGTGCGGCGGGAAAGATGCGATTGGGTAGCAGACATGAAGAGCCTCGGCGGATCAGGTTGATCCGACTTGAGCGTATCAAAGTTGCCTACACGCTCTGCGCTGAGGGTCGCGGAAGACAGGCAGCGTTGCCGCAGCCGACACTTTTTCTCTCGTCATTCCAATGTCATCCTTTCGCGATAGGCTTTACGGTGACCATGGTGAACCTACTTCTTGTCGCAACTCTCCTGTCCCAGGCGCATCAGCCGGGCAGCCAACCGCCAAAGGCGCTCCCGAATGGCTATGCTCTTCCGAACGGCTGGCGGATTACGCCGCTGGGCAAGCCGGTGCCGACTGAAGATCTGCTGCTGAATGTCAGCCTCGCGCCGGATGGCAAGGCGCTGGTGGCGACGCATGGCGGGTTTAATCCGCATGGCCTGGTGGTCATGGACCCGGCGAAGGAAGAGGCGGTCCAGCGGATCCCGCTCCGCTCGGCTTGGTTGGGCCTGGCATGGTCGAACGACGGCAAGAAGCTTTATGTCAGCGGCGGCAATGCGTCGCACGCGCGGGATAAGCAGATCGCTCCGGTCTACGTGTTTGACTACGCGAATGGCCGCCTGAGCGAGAAGCCGGTGGCGCAGTGGAAGGATAGTGTCCCGGCCGAGAAGACCTACTGGTCCGGCATGGCGCATCATCCGTCGAAGCCGCTGCTCTATGCCGCCAATCGCGGCAACGATCCGCTGGCCGGCTACATTGCGGTGTTCGACACGGCGACGGGCAAGATCCTGCACAAGATCATGGTGGATGCCTCGCCCTATGACGTGCTGCTGACGCCCGATGGCGCAACGATGTACGTCTCCAACTGGTCCGGCAATTCGATTTCGGTGATCGACACAGCATCGAACAAAGTGGTCTCGCGCATCATGGCGGGCAACAACCCGAATGACATGGAACTGGCGGACGACGGGCGGCTGTTTGTTTCAAATGGCAATCTGAACACCGTTTCGGTGATCGACACCAAGAAGCGCATGGTGGTGGAGACGGTGAATGTCGCGCTCTATCCCAGCGCGCCTCCCGGCTCAACGCCGAACGCCCTGGCGCTGGACCGCAAGGCGAATCTGCTGTTTGTCGCCAACGCTGACAACAACGCGGTGGCGGTGCTGAGCACGGCCAAAGTGAACGGCACTGAGATCCTGGGCTTTATGCCGTCTGGCTGGTATCCGTCCTCGCTGGCGCTGCTGCCCGGCGGGCGCATTGCGGTCGGCAACAGCAAGGGCATGGGCTCCTATTCGAACGTCGCGGGACCCACCAGCCCCCTGCAGGTGAAGGGCAAGGAAGATTCCGTGCGGTCGCTCCAAAAGGGCAGCGTGAACTTTGTGGCGCTGAAGAACCTGAAAGCGGAGTTGAAGACGTGGACCAAGCAGGTCTACGACAACGTGCCGTACAACGACGCTCTGCTGCAGCAGGCTCGGGAGCCCAAGGCGCCGACGATCGTGCCCCGGCAGGTGGGCGTGGGTTCGCCGATCAAGCACGTGATCTACGTACTGAAGGAGAACCGCACTTACGATCAGGTGTTCGGCGACATGAAGAAGGGCAATGGCGACCCGCGCCTGGCCATCTTTGGTGAGAAGGTGACACCCAACCATCGCGCGATCGCGAACCAGTGGGTGCTGCTGGATAACCTGTTCTGTGATGGCGAAGTGAGCGTGGACGGACACTCGTGGTCCAACTCCGCGATCGCCACCGACTACAACGAAAAGATGTGGCCGGCCCAGTATGGCGGACATTCGGCCAGCGTCACCGCACCGGCTTATGTGCCCTCCGGCGGCCACCTGTGGGATCTGGCGCGCGCTGCGGGCCTCACCTATCGCAGCTATGGCGAGTACGCCTCCCGGTCCAGCGATGGGACGACGATGGACGCGTCGCCGGGCGTGGGCGGACTGGTGGGTCACGTCTCACCCAAGTTCAAACTGCCTGGCATGCGCGACACGGACAATGTCCGCGAGTTCATCCGCGAGTTCGACCAGTATGAAGCCAACTACGACTCGGCGGACCCCAATAAGCGGCTGCCCAACTTCATCGTGATGAGCCTGCCGGAAGATCACACCGCCGGCACGCGCCCTGGTGGCCTGACGCCGCGCGCGATGGTGGCCAATGCCGACCATGCCGTGGGCCAGTTGGTGGAGCGGGTCAGCCACAGCAAGTACTGGAAAGAGACCGCGATCTTCATGATCGAGGACGACGCCCAGAATGGCCCCGATCACGTGGACGCGCGCCGCACGGTGGCTCTGGTGATCAGCCCCTACACGAAGCGCAATGTGGTGGATTCGACGCTCTACACGACGTCGTCGATGATCCGCACGATCGAACTACTGCTCGGCCTGCCGCCGATGACGCAGTACGACGCCGCGGCCCCGCCGATGTACAACTCGTTCTCTGACAAAGCGGATCTGACGCCCTACAAGGCGTTGGCGCCCACCTGGGAAGTGAACGAGAAGAACGGTCAAACTGCCTGGGGCGGCAAGGCGTCGATGGAGATGGATCTGGATGAAGTGGACCGCGCTCCGATGCATGAGCTGAACGTGATCTTGTGGAAGAGCGTGATGGGCGCCAAGAGCGAAATGCCGGCTCCGGTGCACCGCTTCTGGTTCACGGGACGCGAACGCTAAGCCCGGTTTTCCCCGCCCCAGGCGAGCCTCCAAGAAGCGATCAAAATCTGATCGGGAGCGCTTGACCTGGGGCGCGCTTTTTGGTTAACTAAAGGTTTGGCGCGTTGCTCCTCGGTAGCTCAACGGTAGAGCATTCGGCTGTTAACCGAAGGGTTGTAGGTTCGAATCCTACCCGAGGAGGTTAACCGAAGGGTTGTAGGTTCGAATCCTACCCGAGGAGCCAATTCTTTTTATCAGCACGTTTCCCAACCCGCCCGTTAACACATCTCTCCGTCCGTAACCCCGAAACTGTTCGTGTTTTCGGCACCTCCGCATCTCTTCGTTTCGAGCCGAGTCCCGCCTGAAGCGCCAGCCGTGGGCCCCAGCGGGGTTTGCCGTAGCCGCTTCTCCGCGTCCCTAGGCTCATACCTGGAGCTGCTTCAACGGCTCGGCAGGGATGGTCGAAGCCTGTCCGGGACGACCCGACGGCGCTCGTTGTGGCCAAATCGTGACGGGCTGCCACGCTTCCTCCGTATCCGTGCGTCACCGGGATCACCACATTACAGAACGGTGGACAACGCGGATCCGCGCATCGTGTATGCTCTGGAGCATGAAGCTATTTGTGGCTTGTGTTCTGGTTCTCGCTCCAACTTCATTGTTCGGCTCGCTGGGAAGCATCGAATTTTCCAATTCGACCGGCAAGAAGATCCTGGTCTTTACGAAGTTTGACAACGGCAGCAGCAGCGGCGGTTCATCTAACTTCGCACTAAAGCCGGGTGAGACTCACACGATTAAGGGAGGCGTAGTCTGGGGTTGGCGCTATGATCCGTCTGAGGGTAAAGGCCGTAACACCGACCGCGAAACGCGCTGCAAAGAGTCGATTGTCGATAATGAAAGTTCGAAAATCAACATTGCGCGGAGAAGTGAATGTTATATCGATTAGTGTGGGTCGGGGCATGAACATTAAAGAGTTCCATGCTTATGCTGTGCGCAAATCGGCCCCGTCTAATGTCCTCATGGGTGAAGGGCTACCGCCTTGCCTCGTCGTCAAGGCGGACTTGGGCGCGGAGCTGATCCGAGGACCGCGTCCATATTTAGGATATTCAATCGGACGCTGATCTGGATGACAGATCGAGTGCGCTTTCGGAAGCTCAACTGCACGCTACTTCGGCCTACTCTTTTCAATCTCAATTATTTGCTTTTCTAGGCGCTCTTGGAGCTTATCAATATCTGCGGCCGTCAGGCATCGGGATCCCGGTACACCACAGCGTCTCTCGTTTGGCAATTTAATATTTGACATCATTAAATGATTTACTAATGCAGGCACGTACTGACGGTCTAAAGCTTCGAGTTGATCCTGGTCGTCCGACACTTGTTTCAGATAAGGCTCCAGTGCACTCGCTTTCTGACTCTCGGAGAGAGATCCAAAACTTAATTCCAACCTCTTACTTGATAAACTTTGCTCGTTCGCTCTCTTAGTATCAGCACGCGCGGAGAAGGTATTATCAAGTCGGAACGAACCGCGGGGCACCGGCATGCTTATCCAATAGTCCAGGTCACTGACGTCATCTTGCTTCCGGATATCACACCTCGCCTTCTCGATGCACTCCCGCGCAGCGCTTTCTAGCCCCGTCACATGGGCAGCGAGCTTGATTTCTATCTCTTTAAGGATGGGCCTCGTTACGTTTCGATCCATAATAAAGAGGTAAGGCTCCAAATTAGCTTGTCTTGCATAGTCCCGCAACGTTCGAAACCTCCCCAGTTTCTCTGCGATTACCCTGAAATCCCGCTCCTTCTCCGGAGATCCGACCCTGTCCAGGACCTGGTCATAGCTAGACAGTGTGATTTTACGAAATGCCGCTGCTTTCTGAGCATCCTGTTTCAAATTGTGTATCGCCGTTCTCAGTCCATCTAAGTCGATCACTAAGGGGCTGCCGCTGCCGCCGCTGCGCGTGTACAAGACATGCACCTCCTCACTCGAAGTCGTTGACTTCGTGTCGCCGGTGGCCTTAAGGTTCCCACTAAAGATACCCTGGCCGCCGTTGATCTGGCCCATCAATTTGGTGCGATGATCTGCCGAAGTAGTCTTAATAGATAAAACAGCTGATAACTCGGCACCTGTGTGGATAGTCTGAATGAAACTATCCCCACAGCGCCT
>JAPKYX010000134.1:0-2974 GCA_026394075.1 Acidobacteriota bacterium | reverse complement strand
CAGCGCCTAGAGTTAATCTCACCGTTCGGAAGCCGGAATTCTTTGGGGACCTCAATTCGCTTGCCGGATGTCTGCTGTGTCACCGAAATCACATCGTTCTCAACGACGGCGAACGCCGATACATTCAAGTTATCGGCCTTCAGGGAAACGTCGCGAGAGAACGAGGCTTTGGAAGATACGTTGGAAATCAAAGCTTTAACTACTAATTCGGCAGACACCTCATAATGCGTAGTCAATTCCTCTTTATCGCTTACGTGGCTGTACTTGACAAAGTCTCGCTGAGCTCGTGCCCCCGCCTGTATCTGCTTCAGTTTTTCGCTGTGTGGAACGAAGTTTATAATACATACTTGACCCGTCGCGGTCCCCTTCTTACTGTCAAACCCCATGCCGAGTTCAATGTCGAACGCGGGAGGATCAATTGGTTCTGTTTGCGCCTGACAAGTATCGCTGGCAGTGCCAAGCAATAAGACCCCAGCTGAAATCGAAAACCACGATAAGAGCTTTGACATGTTGATTATCTCCTCCCGCGCATATCCCAATGAAATGCGCCGCTGCTCGCCAATGCGAGGCAAAGCGAATCTTGATTTTGGCATAGGGCGGAGAGAAAAAGGAAGAGGATTAGATTGGTTTCGCGAAGGAGATCTCTCTGCAAGGCCGGGATAGATTATCGCGGCGCGCGGCCACTGGATCGACAGAAAAGCCCCTTCCGCAGACTCTGGCCTAACCGCTTCCGGATCGCGCTTCTTGTCGACCGCGCGCTGCCTAGCTGCGATCTCGTCCAGCGCCCGCCGCTCCGCTTCCATCAACTGACCACACGCAGCTACTTCACGATCACTGAGCCACGATACATGCCCATGCCGCACGTGAAGCTTAGCTCACGAGTGGGTTGAGCGGGTAGGTCGATGGTGATGGTTTGGTTGGGGGGCAGATCCCAGGAGATGCCCAGGTCAGGAAAGACTACACGGCCACCGCAGTTCTGGGCATCCACACGGCGGAAGGAGACGCGGGAGGGTTGGTTCGCGGGAAGTTGCAGACGGGCGGGCTGGTAGCCGGATTGGCTAACGAGGATCAGATTTGCTGCTGTCGAAGCGGGCGCAGGCTCCGGGGCGGTCACAGCGGCGGCCACTTCAACGTCAAAGGGCAGCGTCACCACTTGGCCAGCGCGCTGGACTTGCAGCCATAGGCGGTAGTGGCCGGGGTGGCGGAATCCGGTGAGGGTGGCGATGCGGGAGGGGCTGGGGCCGAGGGTGGCGTGGGAATGTTGCCAGGGGTCGGACACGGCTGTAGTGCTTTCTTCGATGGGGTGGGCGTGGATGAACTCTTCGCCATCGCGGCGGACGAGGAGGATGTGGGCCCAGGCGCCCAGGTAGGGGTCAAGATCAGTTATGGGTGCGCCGTTTGCGTCGGTTAGGCTGAATGCAACTTGCAGATCGCGACCGGCTTGTGGGGGCTCGCTCCAGCACAGGTGAGCGGTGATTCCGGCGGCGGTCGCTGCGGTTGCAGAGACCAGTTCCCTGCTCTGGCTGGCTTCCTTTCCGGCGACGCTGACCTGGAACTTGGCGATGGTTTGGGGCTGGCCGGGTGGGGTGTGGTCGGCGAAGATTCCGTAGCGGCCGGGGCGGGTGAAGCGGTGGGCCACCTGATAGGTGCCGTTGGGTTGGCGGAGCGGGTGGATGTGGTGAAAGTCAGCCATGTCTTCCGATATCACCAGCAGATGGATTTCGCGTTCGTGCACGCGTTCGAGCAGCGGATGGGGGCTTTCGATCCGGAGGATGGTCTCCTCGCCAGCGGTGAGCGCTGGATGGCTTGTCGAGAGGGTGAGGCCCTGGTGCTGACCGAGGCGATGGTAGGGCGCTGTGGCGGGTTCGCTTGGAACGCCCAAGTAGGTGGGGCCGATCAGGTAGGGGTAGGCGAGGCGGCCGTTCTGGGTGGCTAGGAAGTAGGCGTAGGTACCTTGGGGGAACTCGGGCGTGGCGGCGAAGCGGCCGTTGTGCTGGTCGAGATCGCCGCTGCCGGCGACGTACTCGTAGTCCTCGATGAAGGTGCCTGCGGGAAACTGCGGGCTGACGTCGGGGCCTTCCTGGGCGGGCGTTAGCAGCGTGCCATCTGGCCAACGGGATCGTTTGGTCTGCCGCCGGAGTTGATAGCTGGAGCGGAAGGGGCGGACGCGACGGTCCGGGTCCCAGCCATAGGGGCCGTAGACGGGGTAACCGTCGAGCGCAAAGCCTAGCAGCGGGCTATGTTCGGACTTCCGGTCGAGCAGGGCTTGCAGTAGCTGATTGCGGGGCTGGCCGTTCGATTGACGCTGAGGCGCGGGTCTGCCGCCTACCGCCGCCGTGCCGTCATCGGCTTGGGCGACCGCATCAGCGTGCCAGAGGTTCTGGTCGCGGTAGGAGAGGGCGGCGCCCGGATGATAGATCGGGACGCCGTTCAGAAACACTCCGATGACGTCCCAGGGAACGGACGTTAGGCGCGCAGCTGGGTGCGGCGTGAGGGGGATGCGGTACTCAAAGCGACGGATGCCGTTTGCGCGATCGGCGGGCTTGGCATCCAAGACGCCGAACGAAGTCATGGAGAGTCCCGCTGATTCGACGATCGCGACGCCGCCTTCGACGCGGACGTAATGGACCTCTGGGCTGACGCGGCGCAGCGCTGAGTTGGCGGGGGCGGTGGAGAGGTGCCAGGCGTCGACGCGAAGATCCGACGCGGGCAGCGGGGACGCCACCAGTAGCAGCGCGAGCATGGCTTCCTTCCGCGGATGACGCTGTCGAACTTTTGGGGTTGCACCCATGTTGTCATTCGAACAGAGCGGCGTTAAGAAGCTGTGTGCAAGCTTCCGGCGATTGTCAGGCTTGTGTAAAGATAATGGTTCACGCGGAGCACCCGCGCCCCCAGTCGAAGGAGATCACCCGTCTTGACCCGTCGCAGTTTTGCCATCACCGCCGCCAGCGCGGCCTCTGCCCAGCGCGTGTTC
>JAPKYX010000104.1 GCA_026394075.1 Acidobacteriota bacterium | reverse complement strand
CGGGGCCGGATCACGAGAAGCTATTCACGGTCGAAGTGCGCGTAGGCAAGACGGTGGCGGCGACGGGAGAAGCCACTTCGAAGAAGACCGCTAGCGTTCGAGCGGCGGCAGCGGCGATGGACAAGCTGGGGCGCGAGATCCAGCCCACTCATTAAGTTCTCACCTCTACCGATCCTCTCCGGTCGCTACTGGCCCACCATCCTCCGCTTCCATTCAAACAGCACCACCCCTGCCGCGACGCTGACGTTGAGCGATGGGATCTGGCCGGCCATCGGGATGTTTACCAACACGTCGCAGTGCTTCCTCACCTGCTCGTGCAAGCCATGGCCTTCGCCGCCTAGGACGATGGCGGTGGGGGTGGCGAATTTGACGGTGTCGTAGGTGTCGGTGCCGCGTTCGTCCAGGCCGTAGAGCCAGAAATCACGCTCCTTCAATTGCTCCAGGGCGCGGTTGATGTTGACCACGCGGATCACCGGCAGATGCTCCAGCGCACCGGCGGCGGCTTTCATGACGGTGTCGGTGACGCCGGCGGAGCGCCGTTCCGGGATGATGATGGCCGATGCTCCGGCGCATTCCGCCGTGCGGGCAATGGCCCCCAGATTGTGCGGGTCTTCGACGCCATCCAGCACCACCACCAGCCGGGCGTCCTCCCGCAATTCGTCCATCGACCAGTAGCGGAAAGCACCGCCGATGGCCACCACGCCCTGATGAGCGGAGCCTTGGGCCAGCCGGTCAATCTGCTCGCGGGTGTCGAAGCGCAGTTGGACGCCCGCTTCCCGGGCTAAGTCCACGATCTCCTGGACCTTTTGGCCGCCCATGCCCCGTGCCACGATCACGCGCTCCAACTCGCGGCGATTTTTCAGCGCTTCGCGGACAGAATGTATTCCAGCGATGACGGTCATCCTCTTGTCATGGTATCCAATGGGAAATGCGATCTCTTTGGCTGAGTGTGACGGCGTGTGCCCTGATGGCGGCGGAAAACCCGTTGCTGGAGATTCCGGAGCGCCGTCCCGCAGGCAGCACCTACCGGCTCCCGTTTGACCAGGTGAAGCCGGAACACATCGTGCCGGCCATGGAGACCTTGCTGGCCGAAGCGGAGCAGCAGCGTCAAGCGCTGGCCACGGCCACCGGCCCTCGCACCTGGGACAACACCATGCAACGGCTGGAGAACATGGGCGAGCGTTTGTCGCACGCCTTCTCGGTGGTGTCGCTGCTGGAAGGCGTCGCCACCACGCCGGAGCATCGCAAGGCATTCAATGCCGTACTGCCCAAAATCTCAGCGTTTGGTTCCAGCGTCCAACTGGACCTCCGGTTGGCCAAGGCGGTGAAGGAGTACTCAGAAACGGCGGAAGCCAAGGCGCTCACCGGCGTGCGGGCGCGCTACCTGTCGAAGACCTTGAACGACTTCCGGCGCGGCGGCGCATACCTGGATGACGCCAAGCGCAAGCGGCTGCAGGAGATCAACGAGCAGCAGTCGGCTGTGGCCAACAAGTTCAGCCAGAACGCCCTCGACGCCCGTATCGGCTTTGAGCTGCTGGTGAAGGACGAGAAGCAACTGGCTGGGTTGCCAGAATCAGCTCGCAAAGCGGCCCAGGCCAGTGCCAAGGCCAAAAGCAAGGAAGGCTGGCGCTTTACGCTGGCCGCGCCCAGCTATCAGCCGGTGCTCCAGTTTTTGGATGACGGGTCCATCCGCAAGCAGATGTGGTTGGCCTCCAACACACTGGCGTCCAGCGGCAAGTTCGACAACAGCCCGCTGATCCGGCAGATGCTGGCGCTGCGGGCCGAAGAGGCGCAACTGCTCGGTTATGCCAACTTCGCGGACCGCCAGACGGAGGAGCGGATGGCCAAGTCCGGCGCCGGCGTCCGGAAGTTCCTGGAGGATCTGGAAGCGAAATCGAAGCCCGCCTATGAGAAAGAGAATGCCGAACTGGCGGCCTTCCGCAAGTCCATGGAAGGGCCGAATGCTCCGGCGCTGGAACCCTGGGATATCCCTTACTACTCCGAAAAGCTGCGCAAGAAGCTGTACGATTTTGACGAAGAGGCCCTGCGACCGTACTTCCCGGCGGACAAGGTTGTGGACGGTATGTTCCAACTGGTCAATAAGTTATACGGAATATCGATCAAGCCGGTTGAGAACAAGGCGGTCTGGGCGCCGGAGGTGAAGTTCTACGAGATCCGCGACCAGGACGGGACGCTGCTGGCCAGCTTCTATGCGGATTTCTATCCTCGCGACAACAAGCGCGCCGGTGCCTGGATGAGCCCGCTGGTGATGGGGGGACCGCTGGCCAAAGGTGGCTTTGAGCCTCACATCGGCCTGATCGCCGCCAACATCACCACGGCTGAGCCTGGCAAACCCGCCCTGTTGAACCACTACGAAGTGGAGACGCTGTTCCACGAATTTGGCCACCTGCTGCACATGTCGCTGAGCCGGTCGCCGATCAAGTCGCTGGGTGGCACCTCCGTGGCCTGGGACTTCGTGGAGCTGCCCAGCCAGATCATGGAGAACTTTACCTGGGAACGGCCTGTGGTGGACCTGTTCGCCAAGCACTACGAAAGCGGCCAGCCGGTTCCCGCGCCGTTGTTTGACGCGATGAAGAAGGCCCGGACGTTCCGTGGCGGCTACACGATGATGCGGCAGCTGAGCCTGGGCATGACCGACATCCTGTTCCATACCGAATATCGCGGCGATGATTCTCAAGGCGATCCAGTCGCTTACGCGCGAAAGGTGATGCAACGCTATAGCCCCGCGCCGCTGCCGGAGGGGTTCTCGATGGTGACCAGCTTCTCGCACATTTTTGCTGGGGGCTACGCCGCCGGGTACTACAGCTACAAGTGGGCGGAAGTGCTGGATGCGGACGCCTTCACACGGTTCAAGAAGGAAGGCCTCTTTAACGCGAAGGCGGGCGACGCTTTCCGTCGCAGCGTGCTCGAGAAGGGCAACACGGAAGAGGCGGGCAAGCTTTTCCGTGACTTCATGGGCCGCAATCCGGACCCCAAGGCCCTGTTGGAGCGCAGCGGCTTGGCCACCAAGTAGCCTAAGGCGTTGATTTACAATTGCGGACTACCACTGGACTTCAAGCAGAGCATGAAGTAAAACTAGGCTAGTGCTTGATGCGTCACTGGTGCCGACTGATCCGCCGGAAATTCCGGACAAGCTCTATTTCCGGATTGGGGAAGTGGCCCGGTTGGCGGGCGTGAATCCTTCGGTGCTGCGCTACTGGGAGAGCGAGTTTCCGGCGATCGATCCGAAGAAGTCCGGCAGCAACCACCGGCTCTACCGGCGCAAGGACGTCGAGCATATCCTCGAAATCAAGCGCTTGCTTTACGAGAAGCGGTTCACCATCCAGGGCGCGCGACAACACTTTTCGGCCAACAAGGGAAAAGCCGAGAAACCGAAGGCCAAGGCAGAATCCAAACCTCAACCAGCGGCCCAGGGGGCTCTGTTTGGTTCCGCCCCCAACTTGCCGCTGCTCAACGAGATGCGCGCGGAACTTCAGGCTATCTTGACACTCCTCCGCGACCGCTAAGTTTCCCCTGCCGGGGTGCTATCGATGCGGCCTGATTCTGCCGATACCTTTCAGAGAAGTGTAGTGTCGCCCCGCTATCGCTTCCCTCAAAGGCAATGATTCACCTCACTCGCATCAATCACTCGGAGATCGTTCTGAATTCAGATCTGATCGAGCTGATCGAGTCTACGCCCGACACCGTCATTTCCTTGTCGAACGGCCAGAAGGTGATGGTACTAGAGCAACCGGACCATATCATCGACAAAATTGTCAGCTATCGTCGTCGTATTGCTACGCCCTGGCCTGAGGGTGTTGATGGTCCGCAAGATCCGACGGTTCCGTCACGCCCCAAACTCCGGGCGTGGGCGGTGCCGCCAGGGGGTGAATAGTGGCGAAAGCACGTGTTGATCTTTCCACCGTCGCTGGCCTGACAGTAGCGACCGCGGGCATCCTGGGGGGGCTGCTGCTGGAAGGTGGCGCTCTGCAGGACGTCCTCCAGAAGACCGCGGCACTGATTGTTTTGGGCGGAACGGCCGGGGCCGTGATGGTGGCCACTCCGTGGGCTACCCTGACGGCGGCGATGCGCCGGCTGTGGCACGTTCTAATGGAGCCCCAAAGCGACCCCGGGCTGGCGATTGACGAGATCATCACGTTTGCTACCAAAGCCCGCCGCAGCGGCCTGGTGTCGCTGGATGGTGATATCAACCGCATCCCTGACCCCTTCATGCGCAAGGCCCTGACGTTGGCCGTGGACGGCTGCGATCTGCAGGAACTGCGCAAGATGATGGAGCTGGAGATCGACATGGCGGAGGGCCGGGCGGAGGCTGAGGCGCAGGTGTTTGAATCGGCCGGGGGGTACTCGCCCACCATCGGGATTATTGGCGCGGTGCTAGGGTTGATCCAGGTGATGAAGCGTCTGGCGGACACCGAACAGGTGGGCCACGGGATCGCCACGGCTTTTGTGGCGACGGTCTACGGCGTGGCCCTGGCCAATGTGGTGCTGCTACCGGCGGCGGCCAAGATCAAGGCTCGCATGCGCCAGGAAACAGACCGGCGCATGCTGATTCTGGAAGGCATCTGCGGATTGGTGGAGGGCTTAAATCCCAAACTGATCCGGCAGAAGCTGGAAGCGTTTGTGGCGGTGACGGGCCAAACCCGGCCTGCGGCGGCCAAACCGGCTGCCCGCCGCGAGGCGGCCTAACCAGTGACGGCCTCCACCGGCAGCCGGACCTCTTCGCGCCGCCGCCGCGGCGGAGAAAGTGCGTCCAACCATGAGCGCTGGCTGGTCTCCTACGCCGACTTCATCACGCTCCTGTTTGCCTTTTTCGTCGTCTTGTTCGCCAACTCTCAGGTGGACCGTGAGCGCGTTTCGAGAGTTTCCGAATCAGTGAAGGGGGCGCTGGAAGGCGGTGTCCTGCCGGTCTATCTGGAAGGCTATCTGGGCCGTTCGCGCGACGTGAATGCGAAAGGGCTGGGGAACCAGAAGGTCAAGGGCAATGGCACGGCGGACGGGTTGTCGGAACTGCTGCCGTCACTCCAATCGCTGACCCGTCAGATGGATGATGAGATTCGCGACGGCAAGCTGCAAGTGCAGCTGACACCACGCGGACTCATGGTGAGCATGCGGGAGGCCGCGCTATTTGGTACTGGCGATGACGCGATCAGTCCCGGTGCTCACCAGATGGTGGAGAAGCTGGCCTCCACTATCAACGCGCTACCCAACCCGGTGCGCCTGGAAGGGCATACCGATTCGACTCCCATCCGCACGTCTCGCTTCCGGTCCAACTGGGAGTTGTCGGCGGCGCGCGCCATCGCGATGATGGAACTGCTGACCACCAAGTTCAACGTGCCGAAGCAAAAGGTGGCGATTGCCGGGTATGCGGACACGATCGCCCTGGTGCCCAACACCACTCCCGAAGGCCGGGCCCGCAACCGGCGGGTGGACATCATCATCCTGAACCGATCGGGTTTGGGTGCGGAGCCGCAGGCTACGGCGGGGACCGAGGAGAAGGCGGGCGCCGACACCGAACCGCTGATGAAGGGCGATGCGGCGGTGACGACCAAATCCCCGGCCGCATCGGTGGCCTCCCCAGGGGCGGCACCAGTTGCGACTCCAGTGGCGGCACCGCCCGACAAACCCGTTCCTGCCGTTCAAGCCAAGCCGACGCGAGCGCCGCAGCCGGCGAAGTCCCGGCCGGCGGAGCGGAAATCCGGAGCTTCCGCCTCCACCAAGAAAGCCAATCCACTGGCAGCTGAGAAGCGATCAAACGCCACGCCGGGTGGCGATGTTGGCAGAAAAGAAAAACCCTCCGCAGCGCCGTAACGACCAGCAAGGACCGGTGCAGTATCGCGCCGGTGGCCGCCGCAGTGCGATCAGCCGCAGGCGATCAGGTGACGGCAGTTGACACGCCGCGCGCGTGGGCATAGGCTTGCTCCCATGCGCTTTCTTGCCATGTTGTGCTTGGTGCTGGCTTCGGCCGCTGCTCAGACGCCGCTAAAGTCCGGCCCGCCGCTGCCCATGAAGTTGGTCGAAAACTGGGCCCAGTTGCCCGCAGGCTGGAATCTGGGTGAATGCACCGGCGTCACTTGTGACCGTGACGACAATGTCTGGATCTTCAACCGCGGCCCGCACCCGGTGATTCAGCTCGACCGGAATGGAAAGTTTCTGAAGGCCTGGAGCGAGGTGCCGATCAAGTCCGCACACGGCCTCCGCGTAGACCCGCAGGGCGACGTGTGGGGGATTGATGTGGCCGGGCATATGGTGATCAAGTTCTCGCTGGATGGCCGGGTGAAGCTGGTGCTTGGCAGTGTCGGCAACCGCCCGGCGGAGAACAACGACGAGAAGTACGCCTTCAACCGGCCGACTTCGGTGACGTTTGATACCGAGGGGAACTTCTACGTCTCGGACGGCTACGAGAATTCGCGCGTGGTGAAGTATTCAAAAGACGGCGACTACATCAAGCAGTGGGGCATCAAGGGGCCGGGTGACGGCCAATTCAACCTGGTGCACGACGTGGTGTTTGATTCCGCCCAGCGGCTTTATGTGGCCGATCGCGCCAACAACCGCGTGCAGATCTTTGATCGTGATGGCAAATGGTTGGGCAAGTGGACCGGCCTGGGTCAGCCGTGGGGGCTGGCTTACTCCAAGAAAGACAACGCCATCTACATGTGCGATGGCGAGAACAACCGGATTGTGAAGGTGAATCTCGATGGGCAGTTGCTGGGCCAGATCGGGAAGTTTGGCAAAGCCCCGGGCCGCCTCGATTTCCCGCACCACATGGCGATGGATTCACGCGGGGCGCTGTACGTGGCCGAAGTGAAGAACTGGCGCGTGCAGAAGTGGGTGCCGGAATAGTCGATTCCGACCAAGCTCCGCTAAACTAAAGGCTTGGCTCTCTCGATCGACGAACAACTCGCTTACCTGCGCAAAGGCTTTGCGGAGATTATCCGTGAAGAGGATCTGCGCGCCCGTCTGGAATCGGCGGCTGCCGAAGGCCGCCCGCTACGGGTGAAGGCCGGCTTTGACCCCACGGCACCTGATCTGCACTTGGGCCATACGGTCCTGCTGCGCAAGATGAAGCACTTCCAGGATCTGGGGCACACTGTCATCTTCCTCATCGGCGACGTCACCGGCCTGATTGGCGACCCCACCGGCCGCAACACCACCCGGCCGCCACTGACGCGCGAGGACATCGACAAGAACGCCGAGACCTACAAGACCCAGGTCTTCAAGATTCTCGATCCCGCCAAAACCGAGATCCGCTTCAACAGCGAATGGTTCGACCAGCTGGGCTTTGCCGATGTGGTGCGTCTGGCCTCCAAGTACACCGTCGCCCGGTTGCTGGAACGCGACGACTTCACCAAACGCTTCCAGGGCGGCATCCCGATCTCGGTGCACGAACTGCTGTATCCGCTGGCGCAGGGCTACGATTCGGTCTGCCTGAAGTGTGATGTGGAACTGGGTGGGTCCGACCAAAAGTTCAACCTGCTGGTGGGTCGAGAGATCCAGCGCGATTATGGCCAACTGCCGCAGATCATTGCGACCACGCCGTTGCTCGAAGGTCTGGATGGCGTCGAGAAGATGTCCAAGTCCAAGGGCAACTACGTCGGCATCACCGAAGCGCCCGCCGCGATGCGGCAGAAGCTGATCAACATCTCGGACGACCTGATGTGGCGCTACTGGGAGCTGCTGACCGACGAATCTTTGCCCGCCATTGAGGCGCGCAAGTCCGATCCGCGGGCCGCAAAAGAAGAGCTGATCAAACGCATCATCGCGGACTTCCACGGCGATGCGGAGGCTGCTTTTGCGGAGACCATCGCCGTTACGGACCGGCGTCTGAACCGCGCCATTGTCCAGGGCGGGATGGCGGCCTCGGTTTCAAAGGCCGACGGGTTGATCAAGCAAGGGGCGGTGAAAGTGGGCGAGGAAGTGGTCCGCAACCCGACGCACGCGCTCGAGCCCGGTGACCATACGGTGCACGTCGGCCGCAAAGTGAAAGTGTTGCAGGTGGCCTAAGGCCGCCATGATGGATTCTGCCTCCGCGGCCGCGTGTCCGGCGTCCAATGGGGAGCACGCATGATTCAATACCCTGTGCCCTGGGATCTGGTGTTTGGGTTGACTCCGCACATCGCCCAAAAGACCCGCCGTGACGTGGACGACTTTTCCGCCCAGG
>JAPKYX010000141.1 GCA_026394075.1 Acidobacteriota bacterium | reverse complement strand
GCTGGGCGCGGGCGTCACCAAAGGCGCGACTGATAAGCCGATCCGGCATATCGATGTGGCGGCCACGGCGGCGGCCATCCGCGACTTGACGCCCGAAGGGTTGGCCGGGCAGCCGGCGCGCCAGATTTTGATTTAGGCAACATGGCTGTTCCCCGCTTCGACTTCGCGCACGTCCCGGTCACTTTTGCCGCCTACTTCAATGAGCAATTGCGCGGCTGGGAGTCGCTGTTCCCCGCCGAGCAGGCCTACTTTGAGCGGCTGGGCGCATATCTCGAAAAGATACCGGCGGCGCTGTTTGCGCCCTTGGCCGAACTGGAACCCCGCATGGGCGTTACGCCGCAGACGTGGCCGCGCGGACGGTTCACGCTGCAGCAGGTCGACTTTCTGAACCGCAACGCGCTTTACCCGGAGTGGCGGCGCGTGATCACACAGATCTTTGATCAGATCAATCCGGTGCTGGATGGCGAGTTGGCCGCCAAGGGGCAACCGCGACTGGTGATGGTGCTGGCTCCGGCGGACTTGCCGGTGGGGCCCGACCGGATGTGGACGCGTTTGAAGGGGCGGGGCCGCCGCGTCTCGCTCGCCGTGCCGGATGACTTGGCGCACTATGTACCGCTGGCGCTCACCGGTAAGCCGGTGCCCGATCTGGCCGGTAGCTTGCTGGATCTCTGCGCGGCGGCTCGCGGGCCTTATAGTGCGTGGTCGGTTGAGACGGGCGAAGTGCTGGCGGGGTGCGCCAACAAAGCCACGGAGCTGAGCTACGAGAAGCTGAGCGTGTACCGCCAGCGGCTGATGGAGGAAGTGCAGAAGATCGCCGAGAAAGGCGAAGTCCGGGGCCCACGGCAGTTGGGCGAGAAGCTGAAAACATTGCAGCCGCGTGATGCGGAGTATTCGCGCGATCCGGTGATGTCGGAGTTCGTGCGCGCCACGCTGCTGGCCGGGAACGGCACGCTGCTGGTCAACAACACGTTTGTGGAATGGGCCACGGTCCAAGCCATCCGCCGCGCCAAGCCATCGCTATTAGTGGCCAGCTTCGGCATCCGCAACAAGGTGAAGCCGTTCAGCAGTCTGCTGATTTTTGAGGATCAGGATAAGGCAACGGCGATCCCGACGCAGGCGGACATGTTGGGCTCGTACGTCGATCTGGAGATCTTCTACCAGTACGTGTTTCAAGAAGCGGGCAAGTATGTCGAGTACCGTAACAACACGGCGTATCTGTTCCTGGCCGAAGGCATGGACGAGATGCATCTCATCGCGCCGCCGGATTTTCCGCTGAGCGCGGGTGAGCGTTTGCCGCTGACGGCGATCTATCGTGCGGCTCGGGAGTGGTTGAGGCTCGCCTAGGTCGTCCGTCGTCTACCGCTGGCCGTAGTTACCCGTCACGGCCTTGCCCGGGAGGGCATCTTTCACCGTCTGGCCATCCTGCACGACGGCGACACCGTTCACCAGCACATGATCAATGCCGGTGGAGAAGCTGAGGCCTTTTTCAAATGTTGCTGTGTCGAGGATGCGTTCCGGGTCGAAGACGGTGATGTCGGCGTCGGCACCGACACGAATGCGGCCTTTGTTCTTCATGGCGGGGGCGACGGGCTCCAGACGCCGGGCGGGCATGATGGTCATCTTGGCCAGGCCGTCCATTAGGCTCATGACTTTTTGTTCCCGGACATAGCGGCCCAGCACGCGAGAGAAGGTGCCGGCGCTGCGGGGGTGCGCGCCAGGAGCATACGGCATGCCGTCGGAGCCGATCATTACTGCCGGTGAGGCCATGGCCCGGGCGATCCATTCGGGCTTCATCGAATGCGCGATCACGATGCCGCCCTGGGCGCGGTACTTCTCAAACGTCTCCTTAGTCAGCCGTTCGCCCGTCGCCACCCACTGGAGATCGCCGTAGGAGATGCCAGTAGATTGCTGCCAGCCTTCGTCGAAGATGGCGGATTCGAGAAAGGTCGACGACGCGGTGTAGGGGTAGGCCTCTGTCGTCACGTCGACGCCGCGCTTGCGGGCGCCGTCGATCAGGTCCAGCACCAGCGGCAGGGCGCCTAAGCTCGAACTATTGACGTGGACGATGTGGACTGAAGCTCCGGTGGCGGCAGCGTTGGCCACCATCTCCTGCATCGGTTCCAGGCCGCGCGTGCGGACGTGGACGAAGATGGGCATCTTCCAGCGGGCCGCCATCTCAAAGACCCGGAAGATCTCGTCGCGGGAGGCGCCGGGGACGTATTGATAGGTGAGGCCGATCCCGAGCGCGCCTTCCTTCAGCCCGCGTTCCAGCGTCGCCGCCAGCAGGCTGAGCTCCTCGGGCCGGGCCAGCGGGAAATTGCGGCCCTGGTTGTTGATCTGATTCCAATCCTTGGTCGGCTCCGGGCTGGCCAGCAGCCGCCAGCGCGGGGCCTCGGTCGCAAACTTGTCCATTGAGATGGTGCGGCTGGTGGCGTGCGAGACGGTGGCACCGTAGTTGATCCGGGCGCGGCCCTCGCGTTGCTTGAGGAACCCGGCCGGAGTGACCACACCAGCCTCCAACTCCAGTGCCGTCGTGACGCCATCGTGCGCCTGATATTCGTTTGATTGATTGGTCTGCCCGTGGGAGTGCAGGTCGATGAAGCCTGGCGCGACGACGCGGCCGGCTGCTTTCAACTCAGCGTTGCCCTTGAGCGGTGTGGCCGAGATGGCGGCGACCTTACCGGCGCGTATGCCGATGTGTCGAACGGCATCAAGACCGCTCTCCGGGTCCATGACGCGGCCGCCGGAGATCACCAGATCGTAGGTCTGGCCAGACAACATGCCGGCCCATAGGGCGATCAAGAAGAGCTTCATACTGTTTGCCATCGGGGGAACCCTCAGTGTACTAAACCAAGCCGGGTGAGGCCGTTTACCGGAACATCAGCCAGCAGCCCGCCGCGCCCACGAGAGTCATGGAGAGCCCCCAGGCCATCAGTTGATTGAACAGCCGCCGCGCGGGTTCGCCCGGTTGAGCTCCGGCGATGCAGAGTGCTCCGATGGTGGACAGCGGGCTGACGTCCACCAGATGGGAGCCGATGTTCATGGATGAGGCGATGGCCATGGCGTCGGCTCCGCCCAGGCGGGTCACCAGGCCGGGGACTGTGGGGAGGAAGGCCGGGAGCACGACGCCGGAGGTGCTGCTGTAGACCGACGTCAAGCCCGTCAGAAAGGCGATCAAGCCCGTGACGGTGCCGGGTGTCGAGATGCGCGCCAGCAGATCAGTGAACAGTTCCATGCCTTGCGTGCGTTCCAGCAGCGCCGTCAGCACCGTGACGCCCGAGACCATCAGCATCACGTTCCAGGGCATCTTGCGGATGGCGGCGTTGGGGTCTGCGGCATTGGTTAAGGCCAGCACAATGGCGGCGGCGAACGCGCCCATGCCGACGTTGATCTTAAACACAGTGACGCCGAAGACTAAGGTGGCGATGACGCCGACGGTGATCCAGTGCGCGCGGTCTAGCGGAGCCTGCTGGCTTTCGGGCTCATGGTAGGTTCGCTTGAACAGCGCCCAGCCGCCGAACAGGAGATAGCCGCCAAAAGCGACCGCCGCATGTGCCAGCAGGTTGTAGAGGTAGGTCTCCCACTCATGCCCGCCCAGGTTGGCCTTGTTCATCAAGCCGGTGACGATGATGCCGGTGGGGGCGAACGGCGACAGTGACCCGGCGTTGGCTCCGTTGCCCAGCATGATGGCCATCAGGAAGGGCGAGATGCCGGCGCGCTCCGCGACGTTCATGGCGATGGGGGCCAGCAGTGCGGCGGTGGCGATGTTGCCCGGGCCGATGGAAGCCAGCGCCGCGGCCACGATGAAGAACATCACCGGGATCAGCCCGGCATTGCCTTGGCAGATACGCACGGCCTGGTGGGCCAGTTTATCGAGCGTGTGGTTGTTCTGGGCCTGCGTAAACAGCAGCGTGGTCCCGGTGAGGATCAGGAACAGTGGCACCGGGAAGCCCCCGAGCACGGTGTCCAACTTCAGGCCACCCAGATAGACGCCGATCACCCAGGCGGCCACCAGCGACAGGATGCCGACGTTGAGCTTCGAAAAGCAGCTGACGATGATCACCAGCAGCAGGGCGGCCAGCGAGATGACGGCCAGGTTCATCGCGGTCTCTGCAGCAGGACAGAAAGCAAGATAGCTGGGTGTACCGCGCGGGCGGAGGCGAAATCTTTCACCTGATGGCGGCAGGAGAAGCCGGAGGCGACCACGGCGGAATTGTCCGGCAACTGGCGGATGGCGGGCACCAGCTTCGCTTCGGCGATCTTTTTGGACAACGCATACTTGCTGGTGGCATAGCCGAAGGAGCCCGCCATGCCGCAGCAACCGGCCTCGGGGTCGATCAGTTTGGCTCCGGGAATGCGGGACAGCAGCTTCTTGGCACTGGGCAACAGACCCATGGCCTTCTGGTGGCAGTGTCCATGCACCAGGATCTCCGCCGGGCCGGCATTGAAGGCCAATCGGGCGCGTCCGGCACTCATTTCCGCCTCCAGGTAGTCTTCAAACAACCAGCTGGCGGCGGCCACTTCTTCGGCGTCATTGCGTTCCGCGCCGCGGAGTAACGCCGGGGCATCCTCGCGCATGGCCGACAGGCAACTCGGCTCGCAGAAGACCAGCTTGGCTCCCGCGCGCACTCCGGGGAGTAAGCGCCGGGTATTCTCGCTGGCCTGGGCCCGGGCGTCTGACAGTAGGCCTTGCGAGATCATGGGCCGCCCGCAGCAGACGTTAGTCGCCAGCGCCACGCTCTGCCCGGCTGCTTCAAAGACAGTGGCGGCGGCCTGGCCGATCTCCGGCTGGTAGTAGTTGGTCCAGGTGTCGGCAAACAGCAGCACGGAAGGCTTGGTGGGCAGCGGACGTTGTGCGAACCAGGACGCCAGCGTGCTTGCTGCCAGCGCCGGCAAGGCGCGGCGCGGATCGATCCCCATCAACCGTGCGGCGATCCCCGAGAAGGCATTGGTCAGCTTCGGATGACGGCTGCCGAACTCGGCCAGCTCGTTCGCCTGGCCCAGCAGTTTCACCTTTAGCGGCGTGCCGTGCTTGGCCCAGTAGCCGGCCAGGAACTCGCTCTTGTACTTGGCCATGTCGACGCCCACCGGGCATTCGCTCTTGCAGGCGCGGCATTCCAGACATAGGTCCAGGGTTTCGAACACACCCTGATCGGTCAAGCCGGCTTGGCCCAGTTCGCCCGCCATCGCCTGGCGCAGGACATTCGCGCGGCCGCGCGTCGAATCCGCTTCTTCGTGTGTCGCCATGTAGCTGGGACACATGGTGCCGGACAGCTTTTTGCGGCAGGCACCCACGCCGCTACACATCTCCACGGCTCCGGCAAAGCCGCCGTAGTCAGAAAAGTCGAAAAATGTTTCCGGGTTGGCGGCGCGATACTGCGGGCCGAAGCGCAGATTCGAAGTCAACGGCGGCGCGTCGACAATCTTGCCGGGGTTCAGGAGGCCCTTCGGGTCGAAGGCCTTCTTGATGGTTCGGAACGCTTTGTAGATCTCCGGTCCGAACATCTGCTCCATGAAGGGGCTGCGCACCAGACCATCACCGTGTTCGCCGGATAGCGCACCACCGAACTCCAGCACCAGCGCGGCAACGTCGTTGGCGATCGCCTCAAACATGGCCACGCCCGCTTCGGTCTTCATGTTCACCACGGGGCGCACATGCAGGCAGCCCACGGAGGCATGGGCATAGATGCCGGCCGTGGTGCCGTGCTTGGCCAACAGTTGCAGGAAGCGGTCGATGAACTCAGCCAGCTTCTCAGGAGCCACGGCGGTGTCTGAGATCGACTTGGCGTCTTCCTTGACGGCCATCGACAAGCCCAGCGCGGCTTCGCGGAGGCTCCAAATGCGCGCCTGGTGCTGCAGGTCGGTGGCGTGGTGGTAGCGATAGCCCAGCTTCCGGTCCTGTAGATCCTTTTCGAGCGCTTCGAGACGCGGCGGCAGATCTTCGGGCGCTTCGCCGTAGAACTCGACACACAGCGTGGCCCCGGGGTCCCCTTCGATGATCGAATGGCGGATCTGGTTCAGCGCCGCGTTCTGCCGCGTGTTGTCGAGGATGGACTTGTCCATCACCTCGATGGCCGACGGTTTGTGCGTCAGAATGGCGGGCGCGGCGGTGAGCGCTTCCAGTAGCGTCTCAAACTCGATCACCATCACGGCCTTGGCCTTGGGCAGCGGCACCAGCTTCAGCTTTGCTTCCAGGATCACCCCCAGGGTGCCCTCTGAGCCGACCATCATCCGCGCCATGTTCACCGGGCGCGTCAGGTGCGTAAAGTCGTCCAGGTTGTAGCCGCCGACGCGGCGCAAGATCTTCGGAAACCTTTTCCGGATCTCTCCGGCATGCTTTTCGGCCATGTCGATCACGGCCTGATAGCAGCGGGCTTCCAGCGTCTCGCCCTGGGGGACGTCGTTGCGGTCGATCTCGCGGAAAAAGGCGATGCTGCCGTCTGACAGCGCCACTTCCATTTCGATCACATGGTCAATCGTCTTGCCATACAGTACACTGCGGGCACCGGACGAATTGTTCGCCATCATGCCGCCGATGGTGGCGCGGCTGGCGGTGGAGATATCAGGCGCAAAGCGCAGACCCATCGGAGCCAGTTGGGCGTTCAGCTCATCCAGCACGATGCCGGGCTCGACACGCACCCAGCGCTCCACCGCATTCACTTCCAGCACCCGGTTGTAGTACTTCGACAGGTCCACCTGCAGGCCTTCCCCAATGGCCTGTCCGGCTTGAGAAGTGCCGCCGCCCCGGAGCGTGTAGGGGCAACCTTTCTGGTGGCAGATCCGGACCACGTTCAGCAGGTCTTCGCGATGCTTCGGGATGACGACGCCCAGCGGTTGGATCTGGTAGACGCTGGCGTCGGTGGAGTACAGTGCGCGTGAGACACGGTCAAAGCGGATCTCGCCTTCGATCACCTTTTCCAGTGCCCGGCGCAGGGATGATGTATCTGGTTGCCCGGCTGCGGCGCCGGCTGTCAATTGCACCAGGCTCATCCGCGCGCTGCTCCAATTTCGCGCAGGCCTTGAGCCAGCTTCTCCAGCCCCTTCGTCAAGGCTTCGCCGCCACTGGCAAACGAGACCCGCAACGTGCCTTCACCGGCGGGCCCGTAGGCGGCTCCGTGGACGACGACGACACCAAAATCTTGCAAGAGCCGCTGGCGGACTTCATTTGACGGAAGGCCCCAGGCACGCAAATCAGCCATGGCAAAGAAGCCGCCCTCGGGAGGCAACACGGCCGCCCCCGGGATACCGGCCAGGGCGGTCTGCACCTGAGCGCGGCGGCGGGCATATTCGCGCACCATCGCCGTGACGCAATCCTGCGGTGCGCTGAGGGCGACGGCGGCGGCGTCCTGCACGAACGTAGCGGGTCCGCGGCTGGACTGGGCCAGCACCAGATACATGGCCTGGATCAAGTGCGCCGGGCCGGCGCAATAGCCGACGCGCCAACCGGTCATGGAGTAGGTCTTGGAGAGGCTGTTCACCAGGATGGTCCGCTCCCGGAGTTGCGGGGCCACGGCTGCGGGCGACAGGTGCGTGTGGTCGTCGTAGGTGATGGCCTCATAGATCTCGTCGCTGATCAAATAGATGTTCCGCCGTTCACAGAAGCGGGCAACGGCTTCCAGCTCCGCACGCGTGGGTACCGTGCCCACGGGGTTCCAGGGCGTGTTCAATACCAACAGCTTTGCCGCCGGCGTCCAGGTCGCCTCTAAGGCCTCTTCGGTCAGCATGAACCGGCCGTCGTGGATTTTTGAAGTCACCGCGCGGCATTCGCCACCGGCCAGACGGACGGGCGATTGATAGGCATCATAGACCGGGTCCGGCAGCAGTACCTGGTCACCTTCTTCGATCAGTGCCATCAGCGCGGCGTAGATGCCGAACGTGGCTCCGGTGGTGACCAGAATCTCGGTGGCCGGATCATAGTGGAGCCCGTTGTCGCGCCGGAGCTTCAGCGCGATCGCCTCGCGCAGGCCGGCTTCACCACGATTGTCCGGGTAGCCGGTGCGCCCGGCCTGTAGCGCCTTCACGGAAGCCTCAACGATATGCGCCGGGGTGGGGAAGTCGGGCTCGCCGCGCATCAGGGAGGCCAGCGACACTCCCGCTGTCTGCAAGCGCCGCACCTCGCCCAGAATCGCGTTGACCGCGGTCGGCCTCAACGAGCTGACCCGGTGCGCAAGAGGATCGGAAAGTGCAGGCACGAGTGGAGAATAACAGCCGCTTCCCGCGCCACGCAATCATCCGGCCGATCCTGCTGAAACGCCATGGCCGTTTCCTGATTGCCATAATGAGGCGGTGCTACGAAAGAGCGATCTGCCTACCCCCGCCCTGCTGCTGGATCTCGACCTGTTTGAGGCGAACCTGGCCCGGATGATGGCCCGGGTCCACGCCAGCGGCAAGCAACTGCGCCCCCACCTGAAGGCTCACAAGTGTGTGGAGATCGCCCGCCGTCAGATGGCCGCGGGTGCTTGCGGCATCTCGGTGGCCACGGTGCCGGAAGCCGAGCTGATGGCCCAGGCGGGCATTGGTGGTCTACTGCTTACCTCGCCGCTGGCCGACCCCCGCAAGATGGCCCGGGCTGCCGCCACCGGGGCGATGGTGGTGGTGGACCACCCGGAGCAAGTGCATTGGTACGGCGCAGCGGCCGCCGCGCTGGGCCGCACCGTTGACGTGCTGATTGACCTGGATGTTGGCGATCACCGCACCGGTGCCCGCTCGACGGGGCAAGCGCTGGAGATTGCCCGCGCGATCGCGCAGACGCCGGGTCTGGAGCTGCGGGGCTTGCAGGGGTACTCCGTGCTGGGCTCCCATGCGGGAGGGTTTGCGGAACGGCAGCGGGTGTCCCAGGCAGCGTTTGCGGGGGTAGCGGAAACCCAGGCGGCGCTGGCTGAAGCGGGGTTCCGGACCGGGATCATCACGGGCGGCAGCACGGGCAGCTGGGAGATTGACCTTGAGTTGCCGCAGGTGACCGAGATCCAGGCCGGCTCATTTGTGTTGATGGACCTGGCGTACCGGCGGGAGGGGCTCGACTTTGCACACGCGCTCACGGTGCTGGCGACGGTGATCAGCGCCAACCATGATGCCTTTGTGACTCTTGACGCGGGCTTTAAGGCCTTCTCGACCGATCGCGGCTATGGGCCGGAGCCGGTGGCCCGGCCGGGCTCCGGCTATCGCTGGGGCGGCGATGAATTTGGCTATCTGGACCGCCCGGCCGATGCCGCGGCTCCGCGCCTGGGTGACCGGATCGAGTTCATCCCGCCGCATTGTGACCCTACCGTCAACCTCTGCCGATCATGCAGCGCTGGGCGGGTGCCGTCACCAGCTAGAGCAGTTCCCGGTAGACGGCGGCGGTTTCCGCAACGGCGCGAGTCCAGGGGAAGGCTGCCGCCCGCTCCAGCCCCGCTTGTGCCAGCCTATGCCGCAACTCCGGTTCGGCCATCACTCGCTTCAGGCCCGCCGCGATGGAATCCACCGATGTCGGGTCGGTCATCACCGCCGCCTCCCCGGCCACTTCGGTGGTGGCGGAGCGCAGCGAAGTGACCACGGGCAGACCGTACGCCATCGCCTCCAGCACAGGGATGCCAAAGCCCTCATCAAGAGACGGAAACGCCAGCGCCGAGCAATTGGCGTAGAGGCTTTCCAGTTCAGCCCGGCTGACATAGCCCATGATGTCGATGTCGCCCTGCCGCGGGCTGCGCGCGATGCGGTCCAGGATGGCGGCGGAGCCATAGCCCAGGCCTCCCGCCAGCCTAAGCCGCCAGCCTGGTGTGGTCTGCTCGAAGGCTTCCACCAAGCTCAGGATGTTCTTGCGCGATTGCAGAGCACCCACATGCAGCAACCAGGGTTGGCGCTGGGCGATCGGGGCCGGCGGCGGTGGCGCGTGCACGCCGTGGTAGATCACCCGGATGCGGCCCGGCTCCACGCCCAGCAAATCCCGCACCTGCGCGGCGGTGAAGTGAGAGACGGCGATGATCAGGTCCGCCCGCTCCGCTGCCTGCCGGGCCAGCGTCGAGAAGCGCTGGCGGAACTCCGGCGTGGAGTACTCGCCCGTCATCACGAACAGATCATGGAAAGTGACGGTGGAGCGCTTCTTCTTGTGTGGCGGCAGGCGTTGGTTCAGGCCGTGGAACACCGCTGCACCGGGGGCCAGCGCGTCCAGCAGGAGGCGCCGCGACACGTTCTGCGGCAGAGACGCCCGGAAGGCGGCACGCAAGCGGTGGGGCCGCACATAAGCGTTCACCTGACGCTCCGCAGGCGAAAGCTGGCCGCCGGCACAGAGCGCGGCCACGCCGTCCAAGATCTCCCGGGAATAGACCGCTACGCCCGTCGGTTCGCGGTCTAAGGCGTAAGTGGCATCAAGCCCGATGCGCAACGGCGCCTGCGCTTTCATACGAGGCCAGGCGGGCGGCGGCCAGCACCTGCTCAATGGTCTGCCCGGCCTGGGCCTGGGCGAGGCCGGTGCGCCACTGCAAGCGGCTGGCGGTGTTCCGCGGGAAGTGATGGGCCAACTGCTCGGCCGCCTTCGCGACCTGGGCGTGAATCTCCGGGAAGGTGCGGTCCAGCACCGTGGCCGCAAACTCTTCGTCGCTCAGCCGGGCCAACACGGAAAACTCATCAAACACCGGTCGCAGCATCTCGCCCATCTCAATCGCCACCAGATCTCCCGCCTGGGGGCCTTCCGCATCATAGATCGCCCGGAGGCCGCGCGCCTGGATCACCACCACCTGTAAGGGCCAGTTGAACCGCCGGGCCAGCAACAGGTCCCGCCCGGCCAAATGCGAAAACCCGGTTAAGGTGTAGAGGCCGCTGAGCGGGTCAATGAACTCCGTGCTGGCGGCGGCATTGCGCAGTTTCTGCCGCTCCACCGCATGCCGCATCACCCGGGCCAGTTGGCGGCACTCGAGCTCGTCCTTCAGGAGGACGTCCTGAGCGCCTTCGCTCACCACCCGCGCTTCAAAAGCCGGGTCCGGTTCTTCCCACAAGACGACCACCGGCGTCCGGGGCGAAATGCGGGCCAACCGGAGATAAGTGTGGAGCAACTCGCTGTCGGGCAAGGCCAGATCCAGCAGGACCAGATCAAACAGTTCTTCCCGCAGCGCAGTCTGGGCTTCGCGCAAGGTTGAAACGCGCCGGACCTTGATGACCAGGGCCAGCGGCTCCGTGAGTCCGTTCTCCGCCATCTCGCGCAACGCCTCGGAGATCATGCGGGCATCGGCGTCTGAATCTTCAACCAGTAATAGCTGGAAGTCCCTCATCGGTTTGTCTAAATGGCCAGCTTGTACTCGCGGAGCTTCCGGTAGAGCGTCGTGCGGCCGATCCCCAGCAGCGCCGCGGCGGCCACGCGGTCTCCACGGGTATAGGCCAGGGCGCGGATAATCTCCCGGCGCTCCAACTCCGCCAGTGGCACGATTGGCTCATTGCTATGCGTCAAGGCCGAACCGGGCGGAATCGGCGTGGCCGGCACAACCGATATCGTTCCCGGGGAACTGAACGTCGGGCCGGTTGAAACGGTCAAGCCGCCATGGGACACCGCGGGCAGCGTGTGCACCGGCGGCATCAGCACCGGAAAAGTCATGGGGGAACGCTCACCAACCGCGGTTGCCCGGCTCAACCCGCGAAGGTTCTCCGCGTGCAGATGGTTCTGCAAACCGCTGGGCAGGTCTCCATCATGCAGAATGGGGCCGGAATTCACCGTCACCATGTGCTTGATGCAGTTTTCCAGTTCGCGCACGTTGCCGGGCCACGGGTAGCGGCACAGCACGGCCAGCGTATCGGCGGCCATCTCATGGCCCCGCCCGTAGCGCTGGATGAAGTAGTCCACCAGTAGGGGGATATCTTCCATCCGGTCCCGCAAGGGCGGCAACCGCAGGCCCACCACATTCAACCGGTAGTAGAGATCCCGCCGGAAGGTGCCTTTTTCAACTTCGCGCTGCAGGTCGCGGTTGGTGGCGGCGATCACCCGGAAATCAGCCCGGCGCTGGCTTAACGCACCCACCGGACGGAATTCCTTTTCCTGCAGAACCCGGAGCAGCTTGGCTTGCAGATCCAAGGGCAGCTCACCAATCTCGTCGAAGAAGGCCGTTCCGCCGTGGGCCATTTCGATCAGCCCCGTCTTTTGAGCGACCGCGCCGGTAAAGGCGCCCTTGGCGTGACCGAACAGCTCACTCTCCATCAAGGAGCCGACCATGGAGGAGCAATCTATCGTGACAAAAGGTCCCCCGGGGTTAACATCGTGAAGAGCACGAGCGACCATTTCTTTGCCGGTCCCGGTCTCGCCTAACAGCAGAACGGGCCAACGGTACTTCCCCAGCTTCTGAACCTGATGCAGGACTCGCTGCATCTGGCTGCCCTGCCCAATAACGGGGCTGCCTTGAGTCAATCCTGGCCTCCGAATTCGAGACTAACACGTCCCAGTTCCACCGGAGCCCCCGTGAGGTTCCGCCAGAGCTCCATGTGCGCCCCAAGGTGCGACCGGCCTCTGCTCGCATTGGTCCAATCAGGAACATTGCAAGCTGACACACATCTTATAGAGTGGCGCATTTCAGCGCCCGCTAGTGTACTAAAGCGCGTGTCTCGCGAAAAATAAGACTTTGCCCTCGACGGTACTAGTTCCGGCTGAAAGCGAGCTGCGCCCAGCCGAGCGCCGGGACCGGGCGCATCTCGGGCGCTGACCGATTTCCTAAGGCGCCTTCGTGCGGACCACTTTGATCTTCACCGGGGCCGTGCCCGGCCCAATCAGGGCGATCGCTTCCGCGGCGGCGCGTGACAGATCGATGATACGGCCCTTCACAAAAGGACCACGGTCCGTTACCCGCACTTCCACCTTCCGTGCATTGGTCTTGTTGTGGACTTCCACCACGACGCCAAAGGGTAGCGTCTTGTGCGCGGCGGTCAACTGGTACATGTCGTAGACCTCTCCACTGGCTGTCTTGCGGCCGTGATAGGGCACGCCGTACCAGCTTGCGATGCCCTCTTGCGTCCAGCCTTTCCGGACCGACTTCGGGGCTGCCGGTGTCGTGGGCCGCGAGGCCTTGCGGCCGCATGATGACAGGCCTGCGAGCACCATTGCCACGGCCGCCCAACGCATCAAAATCAGGCTCCAGTGCATAAAACAATTCTAGCGGGAAACGTTTTCTGACGATCCACGCGGGGGCCGTTGAAACGGGCTCTTTTTTTCTTGACTTTGATTCGGAAACACTTTATATCTGGATCACACTGCGATCATTTCCGGTCGCAAATTTTGATGTTAGGGAGATCGATCGATGAAGAACGCAACAAAGAAGGCAGCTCCGGCCAAGAAGGCAGCCAAGAAGGCGGCCCCGGCTAAGAAGGCTGCGGCGAAGAAGAAGTAATCACCGCCTACAACTTGAGTCCACGATAGCGGCCCTGAGCAATCGGGGCCGCTTCCTTTTTCAGGCCGCCTTGCGGTCTCCCTCCTAAGGCCTCTCCAGTAGCAGCGTATCGAAGCTGTCACCCATTCCAAACAGCAATGTTTTCAGGGTTCCCGTGGATTCAGCGGCCGCTTGGGCCAACGCCCGCTCGCCCACTTCGAGCAACAGGGCGCTTAGCCGTTGGTCACGAACAACACGCAATCCGTGCGCTTGGGCCAGTTCGATCAGGCGCGAGAAGTTTACATGCGCGGTGATGTCCTGCTCGCCGGGATGCGCCAAGATATCCGCGTGTGCCTGATGGTGACGGTAGGCCATCAGTGAGCCTTGCGGGAAGCGCCGTGGATACTCTTGCGCGCGGTACCCATAGTCAATCAGCAACATCATTCCACGCTGCAAGGATGACGCCATCTGGCCCATCAAGGCGGCCATGCCCGGAGACTCTTCGCGCACCGGCGTGGCGGTCCAGGCAAATCGCCCGGCCTGAAAGGTCACCCGCGCTTCCTGGCCGGTGGCGTCATAGGCCCGGCAAGGCAAAGCGTCGAACAGCTCGTTGGCGAACACGACACCTTCGATACCCGTGGGCAGCTCTTCTCCATAGTCCACGGCTTGGTAGTTCCACGGCGCTTGAAAGGCCGCAAACATCTCGCCACGGCCCGCGCCAACGTCCACGATGGTTCGGAGGCCGGTGTGCGCCTCCAGCACGGCGCGGATCAACTGCCCGAAGACGGGCTGCAGTTGCGAGGCGGTAAAGAAGTCTCCGCCGCGTCCAAACGGATCCCGCGTGCGGCGGTAGTAGCCATGCTCCGGGTGATAGAGCGCCACCTGCATGAACCGCTCCAGCGAGAGGGGACCGCTGCGTTCGATCTCGCTCCGCAATAGCTCACCGGCAGGCGTCATACTGTTGGTCATGATGTGGCAACCCGCCTCCGATGATTTCGCCATCCGCCAAGTGCTGGAGCTTCAGGAAGCCGCCTGGAACCGTGGCGATATTGAGCGGTTCATGCAAGGCTACGAGAACTCGCCGCAGACGCTGTTTTTTGGCGCCGCTGGCATCACGCGTGGCTATCAAGCCGTGCTCGACAACTACAAGCGCCGTTATGCCTCCAAGGAGGCGATGGGCAAGCTCACCTTCACGATACTCGCACCTTCACGATACTCGAAGTGCGGCTCACGGGCGCTGAGTCGGCGTTTGTCCTGGGCCGCTTTGCGCTCGACCGCACGGCTGCCGGCGGCGGCCCGGCCAAGGGTGTCTTCTCGCTGGTGTTCCGCAAGCTGCCGGTGGGCTGGAAGATCGTGCTGGACCACACGAGCTAACGATCACTTGATCTAGCTAGCGGTCACCCGCACTAGCTAACGATCACTGAGCCGCGCCGCGAAATCCCGAGCCAGTGTGTCGGCGTCTTTCTTTTTCCGGCAAGCCCGCCACTCCGGCCAGATACGGCCCCTTCTGGAACAGGAACATCGGCGTCGCTCCATCGTCACCGGCATAACCGCCAAAATGAGGCACAAACTTGACGTTGGCCAATGCTGCTTTGTAGTCGAACAGCAGCAGCGCGGCCGCTTCGTTGCTTTTGGCTTTGATGAGAAACAGCTTCCACTGACGGCCCGCAGCCTGATAGGTAGCCACGTTGCCGGCGGGCAGTTTTGCAATGCCCAGCACATGTTCTTCCGCGATCTCGACTTGAACGCGGTCCTTGGCCGGGAACTTGTTGGTCTCATCGGCGGGCTTGGCTTTGGCGGCCGGCGCCGGAAGTGCCGCCGGGGGAGCGGAGCAGCCGACTATCGCCAGCGCCAGTATCAGCCCGGCCCAACAGCCGCTCCGCCGCGTCACTAGCTGTTCTCCGGAAACAGATCCACCAGCCGCTCAATCTCACTGGGCGGCACATGCTGCGCATTACCCGACAGGATGCCCGAGACGGACCGGAAGGGCCGGCCGATCTTCATGCCTTCGCTGTCAATCTTAAACTCCCGGATGTCTTTGTCGTGCCGGGATCCACGCATCTTCAGCACCGTCAAGCCGCGCCGCATCTCACCAAAAATCTCGACGTACCGCAACAGAATAATCGAATCGGTGATGGTCGAAATGTGCGCCTCGGTGATCGAAGTGCCACCCAGCAACGTGGGCGTGGTGGAGGTGAATAGACCCGCGATCTCCTGGTGCTTGATGAACGACGTGATGCCGATCACAAACTCGCGGAAGCCCTTCAGTGTCCCCACCCGTTCCAGCGCCGACAGGCTATCGACCGCCACGCGGTTGGGCTTAAAGGTGCTGATCACTTCCTTCATCCGCACCATGTGATCTTCCAGGCCGTACGCCTCCGGGTACTCGCAAACAATCTTCAGTTGACCGCTCTCAACGGCACCCGCGAAATCAACCCCCCAGCCCGAGGCATTGCGGAACAATTGCTCCGTCGATTCCTCGTAGGCCAGCAGAAGGCACCGTTCGCCCGCCTTCAAGCCGCCGGCGATGAACTCCGTGCTGAGCAGTGTCTTGCCCGTGCCGGTGGACCCCGACACCAGGATTATCGAATCCCGGAAGAATCCGCCGCCACACATCGTGTCCAGCGTGTTGTTGCCGGAGGAGATGCGAACCATGGAGGAGTGCTGCTTTAACTCAATGGACGACACCGGAATCACCACGATGCCTTCCGCGGTCATGATGGTAAAGGGATATTCGCCCTTGCTGTGGGAGGTGCCGCGGAACTTCAGGATTTCCACCGTGCGGCGGCGCTTTTCCTCTTCGAGCATGTTGCGCAGCACAATGACGTTGTCGGCAACAAACTCTTCGACGCCAAAGCGGGCGATCTCGCCATACTCTTCGGTGCGCTCCGCCGTCATCACCGCGGTGACACCCACCTTCTTCAAGACGCTGGCCACGCGGAACAGTTCACTGCGGACGACGTTGCTATCGGAGAACTGGCCGAACACGGCGCCGAGCGAATCCATGGCCACGCGTTGCGCGCCGATACTGCGCACGGCATTCTCAATCCGGGCCAGCAGCGCCCCCAGGTCGTACCGGCCGATCACGACCGATTCTTCGCCGGGCAGTGGTGAGGCATCGACAAACCGCCACATCCCCTCGCTCTCCCAGCGGGCAATGTCCCAGCCAAGCGAAGCGACGTTGCGCCGGATATCAGCGGGTGGCTCCTCGAAGGTGATGAACACGCCCGGTTCACCCTTTTTGAGAATCCCTTCGGCAATGAACTGGGCGGCGAATACGGTTTTTGCGCTGCCCGCCGTGCCCGCCACCAAAGTCGTGCGACCTTTCGGCAGACCGCCGTTGGCGATCAGATCGAAGCCGGCAATTCCAGTCGGCAGCTTCTCAATTTCAGCAAGGGCTAGGTTTTGAGGCATTCAATACCATTTCAAGCAAGGGGAATCGGCCGGCCATTTTCCGCGGCCGGATAAACATCCAACCCCAGTGCATCGATCACTTGGTTCATGTCGGAAAGATCACCGACAATCCGCCGGACCGGCAGTGGGAACTGACGAATGAGGGTGGGCGTCGCGAGCACCCGGTCCTGCTCCGCCAACTGGGGCTGCTCCAGGACGTCAATCACAATCGGCTCACAGAGCCCGTTGAGACGTTCGCGGGTCAACTGATGCACCCGGGCAATCACGCGTTGCGACCGCGGGGTCTGGCCCGTGATGTACAACTTCAGGACGAAAGAGTTATTTAGGCGATCCGGCACAGAATTAGGTTCCCCGGTTCAGCCCCGAAACGGCGTGAGGGACCGAGCGAATATTTCGATAATACGACACCAAATGTCCCATCAGTTGCAGCAATAATAAACGGCCCTCCTCCTGATAACCCGATGACCGGACCACCGAACCCTCTACCGTCTTGCGCCGGAGCGCCTCGCAGTGCACCTGCACTACATCGCGCGGCCCGGCGGCCACCATTCCCAACTGGGCGGCCAACTCACGGGCCTCGTCGGAATGTTGGTCGGAGTGCTGGAAAACCCGGGATTCCACCGCGCGCTCCATCAGCCCCTCATAGGCCGCTACGATGGCGCGGAAGAACTCCGGCGCGGCTTCCGCGATGCTGGCCAAGCCGAACGACTCCGCCGTGAGGTCCGTTTGTGGCAGCCGGTTCAAGGTGGACAGCCGCGCTACTTCTTCATACAGCCGCAGCTCACCGGCCGCTTCTTGGGTGGGGTCAACGGCGGCTTGGTGAAACGTCGTGTTGTGGTGCGCGATGATGGCCCCCCGTGGATGGAGGGCGGAAAACGGGGTGGCTTGCACTACGTACCAGCGATGCTCAGTCGGGGAGTCGCAGCGGTAGGCCTTCTCGAAGATGGGCAGCTCACCGTCGAGTACCCGCTGGATGCCCAGCCGCACCGCCTCTCCGTCCGCACCGCGACAAGATGCCAGATAGTTGGTCCCCACGCCCGTGCGTTGGGGCTGGCCTTGATTTTCTTCGGTGAACTCGTTCCAGCGCCGATTGACGGCAATCACCTGCCCAGTGTCGTCGATCACCGCGATCTGCGCCGCCAGCGAATCCAGAATCTCTTGAGGTACATCCGGACGGGATTGGAACGTCACCGCGAGATCCTCAGACGCGGAAGTAATCGGGCCGCCACACCTTGATCGCCTGCTTTAAGTCCTTCAGCGGCAACTTCTCGCGAACCGCGCGCTCCACCAGTGCGGCCAGCTCTCCATCGGAGGCAAATCGAAGCGCCACCAGTTGCTGTTCCGTCAGCTGTTCAATCTGTTCGCGCTGGCTTTCCGGCAACACGCGATGCAGCCGCAAGCGCTCTTCCAGCCGGATCAGCCGGTCCTGCACTTTCAGCGAATAGATCCGGGCCTTGAACAGCAACAACAGCAACGCAAAAGCCATGCCCGCTCGCCACCAAGCCAAGCCGGTGGCTTCGTTCAATGCGGATCGTACGGCCCCAATGAACAAAATCAGCAGCAGCGGTGCCAGGACAAAGTGGAAGATCGGGTCAAACTTTGCGTGGTTGGCGAGTGTCTGCGGTTTGCGTTCCATTCGCACCCACTTTAGCAGACGGGTGTGTCACTTTTCGATGACGAAATTTCCGATAATTGCCGAATCGATTCCGGACGAATAAAAACTCCGCACGGCATCGCGCGGCGTGCAGACCAATGGATCACCGAAAAGATTAAAGGACGTATTGTAGAGCACGGGTAGTCCCGTGGCGGCGCCAAATTCCGTCAACAATTGATGGAATAAGGGATTATCACTGCGCTCAACGGTGTGAACGCGGATCAGGTCGCCGCCCAGTAGAGCACCGGCGAAAGTCTCCCGGTGCGCGGGCTTGACGCGAGCCACGGTGGACAGAAAACGGGCGTTCGGCGCAGTCTCAAAATACTCGCCCGCGCGTTCCACCGGCACGGCGGCGGCAAACTTGCGGAAGGCTTCGCGGTGCTTGATGAAGACGTTCAGGTTCTCGCCGGCATATGGGTCCAGCGGGGAAGCCAGAATGCTGCGCTGGCCCAGTGCGCGCGGCCCGAACTCCATGGGGCCTTGCATCCAGCCCAGGATCTCGTTGTCGCGCAGGATCTCCAGCGCCGCGGCGGTCAGCTCTTCGGTGGTCAGCATGTACCGGAATCGCAGTTTGCAGTTCTCCAGCACCTGCTTCACTTCCTCGGCACTGTACCGCGGGCCCAGCGCCAGCGTGCGCAGCGGCTGACGCTGATCGGTGGACGCCAGGTACGCCGCGCCAATCGCGGTTCCCGCATTCCCCGCCGCGGGTTGCACGAACACGTTGTCCCAACGCCCGCAGGATTCCAATTCATGCACCAGCAGCGCGTTAAAGAACAAGCCTCCGGCCAGGCACAGATTGCCGCCCGGCTCCACCATGGCCATCACCGTTTCCGCAACCGCCCGCTGCAAGCCCGCGGCCACATGCGGCCTCAACGCTTCCGGGATCGGCTCACCATCAGGGAGCCCCAAGGCCGCATAGAACTTGGCCCCAAACCGCCCGCGCGACACTCGCTCTTCCGATGAGTAGCTGCGGTCCAGCGAAGCCCAGGGGCCGCCCAGGATGTTGCGGAACAGCTCCGTGAACCGGCCGTCACCTTGCGTCGACAGCCATTGCACCTTATGCTCATCGGCGCGGGCATCGTAGCCCAAAAGCTGCGTGACGCGGCTATAGAGATCGGCGGTGGAATCGGGGATCTGTTGTTCCCGCTGCAACGCCAAGTTGCCTTCCGTGCCCCGCCACAACGTGGCCGCCGTCAGATCGCAACCGCTATCCAGCACCAGAACGCTGGCCTGATCGTAACCACTGGCATAAAAGGCCGAAGCGGCATGGGCCGAATGGTGACCCACCAGCTTCATCGTCGATTGCGGCAACCCCTGGCGCAAGCTCTGCACATGGGCGGCATCCACGGGACGGGCCACGGCCACGGTGTCAATTTCGCTGGCCCGCAGGCCCGCCAACCGCAACACCGTCTCCAGCGCGCTCCGCTCCCGGACTTTCTTCTCTTCAACCGCCGCCACCAGCTCGCCATCCCGCAGCACAGCCAAGGCCGCGTCCGAACCAATTCCACCTACGCCCAATACGTTCATGCGCTCTTCAACCTCACAATCGCCCGCTCCCGGCCCACGGCCACAAACAAGTGGAAGGCGCTGGGGCCTACGGCCTGCCCGGACAACGCCGCGCGGGACCCATTGATCAATACTCCAGCCTTGACGCCGCGCTCCTCGCAGAGTTTACGGAGCGCTGCTTCGACGCTGGCTTCGGTGAACTCCGCTTCCGCCTCCAGTCGCGCACCCAGTTCGCGGCACAGCTCCCGAGCTTGCGGCGCGTCCAGCTTCACCAGCGCTTCCGGCGTCATCTCAAAATCGTCCGCAAAGTAGGCGCGGCCCTTGGCGGGAAAATCGTGCAGCGTCGTGTAGCGGGCGCGGATCAGGTCGATGGTGGCCAGGAACCAGGCCTCGTCGTAGGGCACGCCCAAACCCGCGGCCGTCAGCGCCGCCCGCACCGGCTCGGCCAGCTCACCCACCGGGCAGGTCCGGAGATGCTGCGAATTCAGCCACAGAGCCTTGGGGTCGATCGGGTCCGCATCAGAGAAGTTGACCGTCGCATTCGACCGGTTGACGCCTTCAAAGCTGAACGCCGCCACCAGTTCGTAACGCGACATCTGCTCCCGGTTGTCCTTGGGGGACCAGCCCAGCAGGCACAGGAAATTCACATAGCTATGCGGCAGAAAGCCGGCATCGCGATACGTCGTCACGCTCACCACCGGGCCGTGCTTGCGCTTCGACAGCTTTGCGCCATCCGGTGCCACCAGCAGCGGCAGATGCGCAAACTGCGGCATCGCATCGGCAAGGTTATCGCCCAGCGCCTGGAAGATCAGCACGTGCTTAAACGTGTTTGACAGATGGTCCTGCCCGCGGACAATGTTGGTGATCCGCAAATCCGCATCATCGGCGCAGGAGGCCAGGTGATAGGTGGGCATCCCGTTGGACCGCAGCAGCGCGAAATCCTCGATGTCGTCGGCTTCCTTCTCCTGCAGGCCATAGACCTGATCGGCAAACTTCACCTTGTGGCCGGCGTTGCGGGGCACCTTGAAGCGCAGCACAAACGGCTCACCCGCCGCCGCGCGCCGGTCGCTTTCTTCCTGCGACATCGCCCGAGCATCGGCGTTGAACAACCAGGGGCCGCCTTCGTGCCCGCGCTCCTCATCGCCCTGGTGGGCGGGCGTGAAGTCGCGGTAGGCCATGCCTTTTTCGTAGATCGCCCAGGCCGACTTCTGGTGCAGGTCCAGCCGGTCCGACTGGCGGTAGAACTCGTCCCAGTTCAGGCCCAACCAGTTCAGGCCGTCATAGATCGACTGCACGCTGGCATCCGTGTTGCGCTCGACATCGGTGTCATCCAGGCGCAGGATCATCGTCCCACCTGTCTTGCGGGCGTACAGCCAATTGAAAATAAACGTGCGGGCTGATCCGATGTGCAGATAGCCGGTGGGTGAAGGAGCAAAACGAACTCGAACCATGGTGGGAACTTTCAGGATACCAGCCTGCGCCAAAGCGCCTGCAATTGCGGCACCGTCAACTGCTCCGCCCGCAGCGTCGCCTCCGGAGCGTCGGCAATCGCCGGGTAGCCCTCCGCCAGATTATTGCGGAGCATCTTGCGCTTTTGCCGGAAGCAGGCGCTGGCAAACTTCAGAAACTCGGGTTCACGGACGCCGCCGGGAGAAAGCCGCACCACCGCCGAATCCACCTTGGGCGGCGGCGCGAACGCCTTCGCCGGAACCGTAAAGCAGTAATCCACCTTGGCCTGGGACTGCGTGGCCACCGACAGATAGCCATAGTCGCGAGACCCGGAAGCCGCCGTCAGCCGCACGGCCACTTCTTTCTGGACTAAAAACACCGCCCGCAGAAATGGAGCTTGCAGCGTCTGCTCAATGATGGGCGACGTGATGTAGTACGGCAGATTCCCCGCAATCACCGCCGGCCCCCACTGGCCCAGATCGACATCCAGGACGCTCGCCTCCACCACTTCGACAGCAGGGAACTTCTCCCGGATGTGGGCGGCGAGTGGCGGGTCTACTTCGATCACAATCAGCCGCTGGCAGCGGGTCACCAGATGCTGCGTCAGTGCCCCGCGCCCGGGGCCAATCTCGATCACCAGCGGCTCCAGCTGCCCGCTGTCCGGGCACGCCGCCTCCGCCGTCCGCCGCAGTGCGGATTCACTCTTCAAGAAATGCTGCCCTAGGCGTCGACCCACGCTCTCCATTAGAGCGCGCCGCAGGGTTCCGGAGAGTCCGCGATACGATAACGGTATGCGGACCTGTGCCTACAAGGTCGTTGTTGAGCCCGACGAAGGCGGCTGGCACGCTTTCTGTCCTGCGCTCCGTGCACACGGTGCGGTTACCCAAGGGGCCACGGAAGCCGAAGCCTACGCCGCGATCAACGAAGTGGTGCAGATGGTGATCGACGAGCTAAGGGCCGAGGGCAAACCGACGTCCGGACGGCGACGTTGACTTTATGAGGACGCCCGTGTTGCGGCCACCAGGTAGCGCGTTGTGCCCTAGAGGAGTTCTCGCGTCCGCGGAGAGGTTGCTAGGAGCAATAGTCCGGTCTCGATAAAGTGATATGGCCGATTTAACCGTGCTGGAAAAGAGGAAGCTCGAACAGTTCTTCGGAATGGGATCCGGCTATGTCCTTGACTTTTCCAACCGCAGCTTTGAAGAGTTTGTTCGCGACAGTGTAGGGCTGAGTATCTTCGATTCGCGATATGACTATGGGAGTGGTTCAAAGGCCAACCGGCTGCGTGCCTTTTGGACGAAAGAAAGCAATGCTGTTGTCGGCAAGCTGTTGGGCGATTTGCTCGATTGCGCTGAGCCTAAAGGGGCGCAGCACGAAGTCTGTCGCCTGATTGTTAATCGGTTACTTGGCGGCAGTGCGACGTCAAGTTATGCGGCTCAGTCGGATGGGAACGCCGCCGTTGCGGCGTCGAAGGATCGATCTCGCGAACTTGAAAAGCTGAAAGAGGAATTTTTTGCGCTTGCAAGGAATGCTGACCGGGCAAGAGCCGGACTGGCGCTGGAAAACGTTCTTAACCGGCTGTTTCATCTCTACGAGTTGCAGCCCCGGGAGCCGTTTCGAGTGGTCGGTGAACAGATCGATGGTTCATTTGAGCTCGATAGCCACATCTACCTAATCGAGTCCAAGTGGGAAAAGAAGCCGTTACCCGAGGCGGACCTTCTTATCTTCAGAGGGAAGATCGAGGGCAAATCGACATTCACAAGGGGCGTGTTCATCGCTCTCAACGGCATCAGCAAGGAGGCCCAGGATGCAATTACGCGAGGAAAGGCTCCGTCCTTCATCGTGATGGACGGATGCGACCTCACGATGATCCTGAATGAGGAGATGGCGCTTCCGGAGTTTCTGCGAAGACGTATCCGTCTATTGGCTGAGCAAGGCCGCATCTATGTCAGCTTCGCGGAGCTGGCCTAGTAGTGGCCACGTGGTTTGAGCAGCTTACCGGATTCGCCGAAGAATCTCACGAGTGCGTCCGCAGGAATATCGTGCACGAGGACGGCGTTCTGGTGTCTCGGCCGAACGGGCGGTCCATGGTTTGCGGCCGATTGGAAACACCTTCTCTTGAGGAGCTGAGGCGGCGCACGAAGCAAACAGGCCGGCGCGGCGTCTCAACAGTGCGGGAAGTGGTGGGGGACGCCCAGCAGTTGCATCTGGAAGGCTCGGCGGCCGGAGCCTTGTTTCAAGTTGCTTCCCAATTCAACTTGCTCGAAATGGTATCCCCTTCGGCTACACCGGAGATGGGTATCGGCATTTATGAGTACGACCGCACGCAGGGCCCGGCGTGCGCGATCGCTGCCGGTGCCGGAACGATCTACCGAAACTACTTTGCGCCGGTGAATGGTCGGATTGGCCAGACCGCCGACAATCAAATTGACTGCCTGGCTGACCTGGGAACGGCACTGGGCAATGATGACGGCCAGTTGTGGGAGATGCGAAATGGGTACGCCCTCGCCACCGAGTCCGGTTTGAACCAGGTTTCAGAGCGGCTCTTGGTCTCAAACGAAGAACAACTGGACGAACTGCGCGGCCGCCTGCGAATCGGCATTCAATGGAACACGCAGGTAACGCTGAAGGGATGCCAACATCTGGTGACGCAAGCGTATTGTTCGGCCCTGCCCGTGGCCTACAGCCATCTTGCCCCGTTTCGTTGGGAGCCTTTCGCGCGACTCATCTTGGAGGCTGCCTACGAAGCGACCCTCTGCGCCGCCGCCGTGAACGCGCAACATTCCGGCGTGGGAACCGTATACTTGACGGCCTTAGGAGGCGGAGCGTTTGGCAATTCACGCAGCTGGATTCTGGCCGCTCTAGAGCGCGCATTGGATCTTCACCGGGACAGCGCTCTTGATATCGCCATCGTCAGCTTTCGAGCCCCGAACCCAGCCCTCGCCCGATTGCTGGGCACATCTTGACCCACCCTTGGTCGACTCTGCGGCGCCGCGCCCGACAGCGAATCGCGGACGGCAGGGCAGTTGTCCTCGAATTCCTGGCCTTGATAGCCTAAGGGAGGTCGCGCGCAGGGCGCGTCCTGTCCGCGGAAAGGGCTGCGCCCACCTGCTCCTATTGGAGGCTTCTCTCTGGACCCTCTTTCGCCTGTTAGCGGACCAGGCCCCATGAAGGAGGCCGTCTTGAATCTGGAACAACAAAAGAAGCGGGCCCGCGAGTTGCTGCAAGCGATCCGGTCCGGGAATCGCGATGCTCTCGCGCGGCTGGTCAGCCACCATACGCGGTGGGCGGCGGTGGACGAAGGCACGGTGCGTTTGCTCGTGTCCCTGCATGACGCGCAGTTTGCTCTGGCTCGCGAAGAGGGATTTGCGAGTTGGGCCAAACTGAAGGCCTACGCCGAACCGGCTTCCGAGGCGGGTCACACGCGACTGTTCGAGACGGATTTGAGCTGGATGAAGGATCGCGTCCATGGGCTGCTCCGCACGCGGCATTCGGCCGGACCCGCGGTGCTGGAGCAGATTCGCGCGTGGCACCCACGGTTTCGCGAATGGAGCGATGAAGAGATCCGGCAAGCCGCCTTCACCGTGGACGACGCCAAGCTGGTCTACGCCCGGGAACACGGCTTTGAAACCTGGCCCGATCTGATGGCGCGCGTGAATGTTCTGGCGTCCAATGACGCCGCCGCCCATGCTGAGCCGTTCCTGCGCGCGTTCGCCTTACTACGTGCGGGCGACGGGGACGGCTTTGCTGAGTTGCTGCGCAAGCAGCCACGCCTGTCCCGGGAGCGCGGAACCAACGGCAACACGCTGCTCAATCTCGCCGTAAGCTTCGCCGGGAAGCCGGACTGGAAGGGCGGCCTGTCGCCGATTGCGGCTTTGCTTGCGGCCGGTGCCGACGTCAACGAAGGCAACCACCGCGGCTGGACGCCGCTCCATCAGGCGGCCTACGCAAACCGGCCTGAGATCGCCAGCCTGCTGATCGGCCATGGCGCTGCTCTGGACGCCGAAGCGCATGGTGCAGGCGGGACGCCGTTGATCGTCGCGCTGTTCTGGGGGCATCGTGAGGTGGCTGACCTGTTAGGTGGCGATAGGGTGGGTGGCGACGTGGTGGGTGGCGACGTGGTGGCTCCGAACAATCTCCGCGCGGCGGCCGGGCTGGGTCGGCCGGAGTTGGTGGAGGCGTGCTTCCGGTCGGATGGCACACTGACGCCCGAGGCCAGCGCGGCTCGGGGTTTCTACCGTCCGCACAGCGGCTTTCCAGAATGGCAGCCGTCGCCCGATCCGCAAGAGGTGCTGGACGAGGCGCTGGTGTGGGCTTGCAAGAGCAATCGCGTGGCCGTACTGCCAAAGCTGGTCGAGGCCGGGGCGCGCCTGAATGCGGACCCTTATCGAGGCACACCGCTCATCTGGGCGGCGGTCTGCAACCGGGCTGAAGCGGCCATCTGGCTGCTCGACCATGGGGCGGAGATTAATCAGAAGGCCACCTTTGGCGGGCTCACCCACGGCCAAGGAATCACGGCTCTTCACCTGGCGGCACAATATGGGCACTTGGCGATGGTCCGGCTACTGGTGGAACGCGGCGCGGATCGATCCATCAAAGAGGATCTTTATCAATCGACGGCTGCGGGCGCCGCCAACTTCTTCGGCCAGCATGAGGTGCGGGACTATTTGGCGGCTCTTGGCGCGTAGCGTCGAGCGGCGGGTGGAGATTGCGGACGATCCACGGTTGGCGGGGCAGGCTGCGCTCGACGCATTGCCCAGCCATCCGGTGATCCGCTAGGCTACTTCTTCCAAAAGGCCGGCATCTGGGGTACGGCTGCCCCATCGCCGCGCGCGTCCGATGCGCCAAAGGCCACGCCTTCCGCATTGCGCAGCACGGCCTGCCCTTTGCCCATTGCTTGAGAGTACGGCCCCAGCACGCGGACCTCGTGGCCCATCTTCTTCAGCTCGCCGACGGTGGCTTCGGACACGCGAGATTCGATCGCCACATCGCAGCCATCAAAGCTGGCCTTGGTGAAGCGCGGCGCCTCCATCGCCCACTGGACGTTGTGGCCATAGTCGACTACATTCGCAACGAACTGCGCATGCGCCTGGCTCTGGTTCCAGCCGCCCATGATGCCAAAGGCGATGCGCGTGTCGCCCTTCTCCATATAGGCCGGGATGGGCCGGGATGATGGTGTGCAGCGGGCGCTTGCGGGGGGCCAGCGTGTTCGGCTCATTCTTCTCAAGCGTGAACAGGCCGCCCCGGTTATGCATCATGAAGCCCACGCCCTGCGGCACCACGCCGGAGCCGAAGCCCGCGAAATTGGACTGGATCAGCGACACCATGTTGCCCTCGGCATCGGTGATGGTCATGTAGGTGGTGTCGGCTCCGGGCAGGCGCGACATCGAGATCAGGTTGGCGGGCGTCACGCGGCACGAGGCTTTGGTCAGGTCGATCTCGGAGGCGTGCTTGGTGGCGAGGTCCTTGGACAGCATCTCCGCCACGGGCACCTTCGAGAAGCGCGGGTCCCCGACGTACTTCAGCATGTCGGCGTAGGCCAGCTTCTTGGCCTCGATCATCAGGTGCAGGGCCTTGGTGGAATTGTGCCCCCAGTCGGCCAGCGGGAACTTCTCCATGATGTTCAGCATCGACAGCGCGGCGATGCCGGCGCTGTTGGGCGGCAGTTCATAGACGGTCCAGCCGCGATAGGTGGTGCTGATGGGGTCTACCCACTCCGGTTGAAACTCAGAGAGATCCGCCAGGGTGACGGTGCCGCCCAGGCGCTTTGATTCGGCGACGATCGCCTCCGCCACCGGGCCCCGGTAGAAGCCGTTGCGGCCTTCGGCTTTGATCTGGCGGAAGGTCTTCGCCAGGCGCGGATTCTTGAACACCTCGCCCACTTGCGGGATCTTGCCGCCCGGCATGTAGACGCTTTTGCCTTCCTCTGACATCTCACACTTCTTCTGACTGGACTTCCAGCCCGCGCCGATGATCTCGGTGACGGGGAAGCCATTTTCGGCATAGTGGATCGCCGGGTCGAAGAGCTGATTCCAGGCGATCTTGCCGAACTTTTTGTGTAGTGCCTCCCAGCCCGCCACGGCTCCGGGGATGGTGACCGAATAGATGCCCAGGTTGGGCATCTTCTTGATGCCTTTCGATTCCAGTAGGCCAACGTCCAGGCCCGTCGGCGCCCAGCCGCTGGAGTTCAGCGCGTAGATCTTCTTGGTCTTGGCTTCATACACGATGGCGAATAGATCCCCGCCTATGCCATTGGCGTTGGGCTCCATCAAGCCTTCGGCGGCATTGGCCGCGATGGCGGCGTCGATCGCGTTGCCGCCCGCTTCCAACACCTTTGCCCCGGCCGTGGCGGCCAGCGTCTGGCTGGTGGCGACAATGCCCAGCTTGGTGATGGTCATCGAGCGCGCCTGGGGACGTGGCGTCTCCGTGCGCGGTACTTCGCCCTCCTGGGCCAGCATCAATAGAGCCAGTGTGGTGGTGATCATTAGAATTCAAACCTTCCCGCAAACTGCAGCATGCGCGCCGAGTAAGCCAAATTGAGATTCTGCGCCGGAGCGCCAAAGTTGGACGACGTCACCGCCGTCCCGTAGGTGCCATAGTTCGACCGATTGAACAGATTGAACGCTTCCGCAATGGCCAGCACGCGGAACTTCTCTTTGAAGGAGAACGTCTTGGTCAACCGCGTATCCACGCGATGGATCGGCAGGCCGTAGGACTGGTTGCGGTTCGTGATCAAGTAGCCCGCCGCGTAGGCTGCGGGTTTGTTGTTGGCCGGGTTGTTGAAGGTGCGGGTGGTGGCCAGGAAGGTGCGATTCGTGCCGCCGTTGGCAAACGGGCTGCCCGCCGCCGTGGACCCGAAAGCAGCACCGCTGCCGACGCGGTAGACACCGCTCAGCTGGATGCCCCACTTTACTTCGTAGCTGCCGTTCAGGTTGAAGGTGTGGCGTTGATCCTCGCCGCCGGTGGACCATTCGTTGGCGATGTCGAACGGATTGTTCGGCACCGAGAAGGGGCCACCGCTGGAATCCTTGATCCGCGCCAGCGTGTAGCTGGAGGCCAGGGCCGCGCGATTGGCAAAGCGCCGCCGGATCTCCATCTGGTAGCCGCGGTAGATGGCCCCTGCCGCGTTGGGCGTGATGAAGCGCAGCACCGAAGTGAAGCGCGCATCCGGCCGGGCGACGCGGTTGGGGTTGAGGTTGAAGCCGGTGGTGCGGTCAAAGCCCAGGTTCTCGTCAATGCGGGACCATTCGCGGTAGACGCGCCAGTTGACGAAGTCCGCGCTGACCGTCCAGTTGTTGCCGATCGACTTTTCAACGCCGATGGAGGCTTGGTAGGAGTAGGGCGTGACGACGCCGGGGTCCACCAACTGCAGGCTCTGCTGTGGCGCGGAGGCTTTGCCGGAGACGAAGTCCGCTCCGGTCACGCTGCCAAAGGGACGGCCCAGGTCAATCGGCGCGCCGGGCTTGGCGTCGATGGCGGCTTGGATGGTGGTTTCGCCATTGAAGAGCTGTTGGTTGTAGTACTGGTTGGCCTGGACGTCGGCATAGTAGAGGCCCAGGCCGCCGCGGATGACGGTCTTGCGTGAACCGGTCACGTCCCAGGCAAAGCCCAGCCGCGGGGCGATGTTGTTGTTGTCGCCACGCTCCGGCGTCTTCAGGCCGCTCTTCAGCTTCGGCGAATTGCCGATCATGCCGATGTCGTTGTCGTAGCGGACGCCCAGGTTCAGGGTGAGGCGGCGCGAGAGCTTCCAGTCGTCCTGCAGCCAGACGCCCAGCGTGTGGCGCACGACGTTCAGGTTGAAGTCGCCGAAGCCCTGGACGTAGCTGTTGGAGAACTGGGACAGCGTCCGCAGGTCCCAAGTTGAGGGGTCGTTCCAGGTCTTGAAGATCGCGGGTAGGTTGGGTGGTTGGCGGCTAAAGCTGGTGACGACGCCCCGGACGTTCTGCTGGAAGAAGCCATAGTGGCGGGTATTGAGATACTCGGCGCCGGCCTTGACGTTGTGCGTGTTCTTCAGCCAGTAGAGATCTTCGCGGAACTGGAATGTGTTCTGGTAACGGTCGCCGGGATAGTTGTAGGCGCTGCCTAACGTCAAGCCGCCCATGCGGTACTCCTGCGATTGCACCAGCGGGTCATTGGTCCAGGTGTGATAGACAAACCCCGCCTTGAAGTCACTGACCAGCGCCGTCGAGAGCGTCTTGGACCAGTTCAATTGGATGCCCTTGCTCTTGCGCGTCGCCTCCACGGCGCGCGACGGATGGTCAGTGCCGGAGACGTTGGTGAAGGGGTTGGCCCAGTTGTTCAGGTTCAGCCGCGCCGAGAAGCGGCTGGTCTCGCTGCGCTGATAGTCAAAGCGCATCAGCATTGACTTGGAGTCGCTTTTCGTCGGAAAGGTGAAAGTCTGCCCGTCAAAGCCGGTGGGTGTCGTGAAAACCGTGCCCGGTTCACGCTCAGCTTCATACGCGCCAAAGAACCACAGCTTGTCCTTGATCAGCGCGCCGCCCACCGTTCCGCCGTACTGCTGGTTCTGGTAGGCCAGCACTCGCCGGGCCACCTTGTCGGAGGCGTTGAAAGCATCGTCACGGAAGTAGCCATACCCCGTGCCGTGCAGTTGATTGGTGCCGGACTTGGTCTGCGCGTTGATCTGGATGCGGGAGGCGCGGCCCAGCGTGGCATCAAACCGATTGGTGATGATCTGGAACTGCGAAATGGCATCACGCGAATACTGTGCCTGGCTGCCCGTGCCCGCCGTGTTCTGCGTCACTTGCTGGCCATCCAGGTTGATCTGATACTTGCCGCTATCACCGCCGCCGATCGGGCTGGCTCCCTGCGCCACCGCGTTGCGAGTGACACCCGGCACCAGCAGCGACAGCTCCAGCCAGTTGCGGCCGTTCAGCGGCACATCGCGCATCTGCCGAGGGTCAATCTGCCCGGCCACTTGCGACGAGGTCAAGCTGACTGACCCGGCATCGGCCACCACCTCCACGGCGCTGGAGACTTGGGCCGGCTTCAGCTGCAGGTCCAGGCTGACCAGTTGGCCCACCAGAAGCGAGAACGTACGCTCCAGCGGCCCGAAGCCTGGGGCCTCGACGCGCAGTTTGTATTCGGAGGCCAGCAGCGTGGGGAAGGTATAGAGACCCTGGTCGTTGGACAGCGTGGCCACCTGGGCCCCGCTCTTGGTGTCGGCGATTTTGACGATCGCACTCACCACCACGGCGCCGGATTGATCGGTCAGGCGGCCGGAGACGCCGGTCTGTTGGGCGTAGGCCACCGTGCCTAACGCCAGAATCAGGCAAAAAAGACGCATAACAACTCCTTCGAGATCGGAGCTGCGACGGGGAGCGAATTGTACTTGGGAGTCGGGCGACGAAGACAGGAACAGGGGCGCGCGACGTTCTGAGAATCTTACGGCAATCGCGCCGCCACGTCAACCATCGGTCTACTGCTGGTCTACTTCTTCATTAGTTCGTGGACCACGACACTACCTACACGGTGCGCGGCATCCAGCGATTCCAGGTATCCGGAATAGCTGCCCGGTTTGTGTTGCAGGATGCTGTCGATGGAAGAAACACCGGCGCGCGGGGTGGCGTAGTTGGAGGCGGTGCGCAGCACCAGCACGCGCTTCAAGTCAGCTTTGCCTAACTTGGCCAGACGGCTGATCGCTTCCACGGTGCCGGAATCTTCCATGGCGGTGGTGACGAATTCGCCTTTGTTGCCGGTGAGTTCCCGCATAAAGCTGTTGGCCCAATCGTTCATCATTTCGCCATGCCAGAAGCGGCCGCCGGACATGGTGTCACCTTTCAGGACAAACGGCGGCTTCTGCGCATTGGGGAACTTTTCGAAGCCCTTGCGGGCGCTCTTCAGGTTGTCGGTATCGGGCAACTGGATGCCTTTGGTGAGATCCACGGCCCAGTTCACCAGCTTGGGGTCCAGTTGAAACGCCAGGCCACGGCCCGCAGTCAGCGGGACGATTCCAGTGGGCGTCCCCTTGGGCAATTCGCGGCCATCCACTTCAAAGGCCAAGTCGCTATCGATCACCCATTCGGCCCAGGCGGCGGAGCCGACGCTGGCATCTTTGGGGTCGATCCCGGCAATGCCCGCTACCACCCAATAGGCCTTTGAGAGGTCAAACCGCGGGTCCATGCCGAGCGCCATCACGCTGGCAGTGGCGCGGGCGGTGCCGATGCCGGTCACCATCGCCAGCAGTCCTTGACCATTGCCACGCAGATCGCGAGCGCCGGCGGGCATCGGGTAGGTTTTCGTCAGCTGCTCGCGCTCCACCCAGTATTGGAACTCGCCTGGTTGGTCGCCCGTGTCGGCGCCACGCTCAAACATGGTGACGACGACTACCTTGATCGGTTCCGCCGCTTGCACTGTAGACGCCGCCAGCAGCGCGACTCCCCCCATCAGCCAAACAGCCAAGACCGCTTGCTCACGTGCGCGGCTCAGTAACGCACCGGTTCTACAGAGCCGCGCGCGTAAGCTTGCGGTCTCCTGAAACTTCTGCTGCCAGGTGTTAAACATGCACTTCCTCCGCCGTCGCCGCACCGCACGCCACGGCGCGAGCGGTGAACTGCCGCAGTCCGCGCACGGTGGCCTCATCGTCAAACTGATTACCCAGGCGCGTCGCCCGGTCCATGTAATTGCCCAGCCGCCGCAGCGTCGAATCCAGATGCTCCCGGAAGAAGCTGAACACGGTCGCGTACCGGCTGACCAGTTGGGCCGGGTGTACATCCCAGCCCTGGTAGATGCCACACTTCAGCGCATGGCGGACGCATTCCGCATGGGCCTTCCAGGCGGCGTGCACGGCGTGCGTGTCACCCACCGGCAGCAGATTCGTTACCCCATCAGCCATCGGCACTTCCAACTCCGCCACGGCCACCTGGATCACGCTGCGAGCGTAGTCACACGCGGGGTGCAGCAAGGTCTGCTCCGCGCTGGTGATCCCGAGTGAAGCCATGTAGTCGTAGGCCCCAAAGTGCGCACCCACACAGCGCCCTTCGCAGGCATCCACCAGCTGCGCGATGTGGCGCAAGGCGCGCGGTGTCTCAATCAGCAGCTCAATGCCGATGCCTTCGTGATGTTTCAGCAGCTTCGACAAGCGCCATACCTGCTCCGCATCGGTAATTTTGGGCAAGGTGACGACGAAGCCGGGCGGAAGCTCGCGCTTCAGAAAGACTTCCAGCGTCCGCGTGGCCCGGTCCTCGGTGGCGGCCTCAAAAGGCTTCACCCGGATCCCGATGCGGCGGGGCAGCGCGCCGGGCACGGCCGCTTCGCTCACCAGCAGATCGGCGGCAGCGGCGGCATGGGCGTCTTCTTCGCTTTCGGTGCGGTGCCCGTAGCCATCCTCAAAGTCGATCCGGAAATCCTCCACCGGCTCCCGCTGAAGTTTCTCGCGAAGCCGCTGGTCCACGCCTTCCGGCAGCGGCAGCGGATAGCCGTGCTCATCAAGCGCCTTCAGTGCCACCTCGCCCGCCCGCCGCGCGATCCCGGCTCGGAAAAGATGGGCACCACCGTACAACACTTGCACTGGTTGGGTCATTCATAGGTAACATCGCACATCGCGCACCCGTTGCGAGGTGCCGCCCATGTGGCGGCGCTAATACGGGACGCGATCCGTCCGCTGCCACCAGGCCTCAAACGGAGCTCGCGCATCGGGCCGGGGCACATGGAGCAGCGGGATCCGGCGGCGGCTGGAGTCTGCCGCAAACTCGTCGTAGATCAAGCGATCGTCAAAGCCGCCCAACGCGGCGTCGTGGCGGGTGGCGGCGAAGTAGACGCGGTCCAGATGCGCCCAATAGATCGCGCCCAGGCACATGGGGCATGGTTCACAGCTGGAGTAGATCTCACAGCCCGCCAAATCAAAAGTGCCCAGCGCCAAACTGGCGGCGCGGATGGCGTTGACTTCCGCGTGGGCCGTTGGGTCACAACTGGTGGTGACGGCGTTGCCGGCTTCGGAAATGACGACTCCGTTCCGTGTGATGACCGCGCCAAACGGGCCGCCCGTGCCGGCCTGAACATTGCGGACGGCCAGGGCGATGGCCCGCTGAAGATACTGGAGCTCCAAATCGGAAGGCCTTAGGGTTGCGGCTTGGGCTCGGCCGTTTCGTTCTTGGCCGAAGCGCTCATCTTCTCCACCTGGGACAGTTGGTTGCGCACCAAGTCGGCATCCTTGGCCTGCGGGGCGAACTTCAGGTAGAGCTTCATGTGTTCGGCCGCACCGGTCAGGTCGTTCTTTTCGGCCAGAATGATGCCCAGGATGTGCGCCAGCTTGGGCAGTCGGTGCTGCTCATCCTGCTTCAAGCCTTCGCGAGCGCTCTTTTCAGCCGGCTCCATCTTCTGGAGGTTGTAGTTGGCGACGGCGTTGTAGAAGTAGGCACCGGGGTAATCAAACGGGTCCAGCTTGATGACGCGGTCCGTGGTGTCGGCCACGTCCTGCCACTTTGCTTCTTTCGCGGCCAGTCCGGCCAGCTGCATATAAGGCTTGATGAACTTGGCATCCGCTGCCAGCGCCTTCTGGTAGGCGTCCTTGGCGGGTTCCACTTGGTTCGCCCGCTCCCGGATTACGCCCAGCTCATACCAGGCTGCGGCGAACTTGGGGTATATCTCAACGGCCTTCTCCAGTTCCTTTTCCGCCTCGCTGTCTTTCTTCTTCTTCAGCGAGTTGATGGCCTTCTCAAAGGACTTCTTGGCTTCCTTCGGTGCTTCCAGCGTCGTCATGCTGGTGGTGCGGCCTTCCACTTTGCCTAGGCGCTTCAGGATGATGGTGCCGATATCCGGGTTGTCCATGAAGCGGCGGCCGGCCAAAGAAACGGCCTGGCCGCGGAAGCCGGGCAGAGAGGCGCGGATCTCACAGGTCATCAAGGCGCTTTCACTGACCCCGCGCGTGCTGCTCATGCCGGGCATGCCCATGCCGCCCCCGCTGCGCGCGAACGGGTCATCACTGCCATTGCCCACGCTGGCGTCGGCCAGCATCTGGGTGTTCTGGCCCAGTTGGATAGAGAAGCGGCCCTTGGAGTCGGTATAGCCTTCCGGGCGGGGAGAGCCACCGTTGCAGATGCGCTCAATGGTGACTGGTTCCGGCGGCGGGGTGCCGTCATCCAGCATCACCTTGCCCGACAGAAAGACCGGCATCTGCCGCTCAAAACTCGGCTGCTGCTGTTGCTGGCTATTGGGAATACTTCCGCCTTGGCGGGTGTTTCCGCCCGTACCGGGGGGCGCGGTTCCGCCCGCACCGGGTGCGCCGCCCGTAGACCCGCCGGTAGAGCCGCCGGTGCTACCGCCCGCGCCTCCGGCTCCGCCTGAGCCACCCGTAGCCTGTGCACTTAACTGTGCACTGAGAACAACTGCCAGAACCGGCATGATTACCAATCGCCGCATGGACCACCTCCGGAGCGAATCTTTGTCCGGTATTATGACACGGCGCTAAGATGGAAGCATGCTTGTCTCCCGTGCGGTCGCCACCGCTGCTCTCGTCCTGCTGGTGGGCTGCTCCACGCCTCCGCCTCCGCCTAAGAAGGAAGTTCCCGCCAAACCGGCCACCGGCTTGTCCGGCGTCTTCAAGGCGTATCAGATGGCGCGAGCCAGCTGGGCGCAGGATGCCATGCCCCTAAAGGCGCACAGCATCAACCTGACAACGGTGAAGAGTGAGAATGGCAAGGCGGGCGTCTGGTCGGTGACTTTCTATTCGGAAAGCCGCGGTAAGTCCCGCACCTATACCTGGTCCGCCATTGAAGGCGAGGGCTTCCACAAGGATGTCTTCGCGCAGCAGGAAGAAGGCTTCACGCCCAGCCGCCAGGCGCGTCCGTTCCGCATTGAGGCCCTGAAATCGGATACCGACAAGGCTTGGGAAGTGGCGGTGAAGAAGGTGGAGGACGTCATCAAGAAGTCCCCCAATCTGCCCGCCTTTTTCGTGCTGGAGACCTCCGACCGCTTCCCGGACCCATATTGGCGCGTCGTCTGGGGCGAGTCGATCTCCTCGAGCAACTTCTCGGTTTTCGTCAACACCACCAACGGCGAGTTCCTCATGAAGGGGAACTAGGCGGCTCAGACCGCCAAGTCCGCTACAGATACCGGGGAGGAGATCCATGGATTACGCTTCATATTCAGAAAGCCTGAGTGCCGCGCTGAGCCTCAAGTTGCCGCCCATTGCCTTGGCCTTTTCGGCTGACCGGCCGGCGGATTTGCCCCAGTTCCAGGGCAGTGTGGCGGCTGGCTGCGTTTTTTGGGAAGAAGCCGCGCGGCAGCCGATCCTCACCGTTGCCCCTCAGCACGAGATGTGTTCGATTGGCGTCTACACCCACAATCTGGCGGACCCGTCGCCCAACTACGCGTCCGAGTTGAGCACGGTTCTGAATGTGCTCGGCCAGTTGGAGTATGCCCGCAAAGAGGACGTGGAACAGATCCCGGTGCTCCCGTCCCGTCCGTCGCGGATACTCTATTCGCCACTCGCGCTGTGCCCGGTGGTGCCGGACGTGGTCATGCTGTTTGCGAATTCGGCTGACGGGCTGATCATCAGCGAGGCCATTCAGCAGGTAGAGGTCGGCTTTCCGCCGGCGATGGGCCGTCCGGCTTGCGCCGTCGTCCCGCAAGTCGTCAATTCCGGCCGGGCCGCCTTGAGCTTAGGCTGCTGCGGCGCGAGAGCCTATCTGAAAGTGCTGGCCGATGACGTGGCTTTGTGGGCGCTTCCGGGCCACAAGCTGGCCGAATACACCGCGCGCATTGTGGCGCTGTCGGCCGCCAACAAAACACTGACCCGGTTCCATCAGCTCCGGCAAGAGGATGTGGCCGCTGGCCAGCAGCCCACCTATCAGGAGTCGATGGGGCGGCGCCAGTCGGCGTAAACCGCCACGAGGCCTACTTTGTGCGCCCGCGGGTGCGGATCAACTCATCAATGTTGATGATGTCGGTGGGATAGTCGCCCGTGTAGCAGGCGTAGCAGTATTGGTGATTCCCGTCATTGACTGCTTCGCGCAGGCGCGGCAGCGGCAGGAACCCCAGCGAGTCGGCTTCGACGAATTTGCGGATCTCTTCCACCGTGTTATTCGCCGCGATCAGTTCCCCGCGCGTCGGCGTATCGACCCCGTAAAAGCAGGGAGAGATAGTGGGCGGGCAGGAGATGCGCAGGTGGACTTCTCGCGCCCCGGCGCTGCGGACCATGCGGACGATCTTGCGCGACGTCGTGCCGCGAACGATCGAATCATCCACCAGCACGACGCTTTTACCTTCCAGCAAGTGCCGCACCGGGTTCAGCTTCAGCTTGACGCCGAAATCGCGGATGGCTTGGGAAGGCTCAATGAAGGTGCGGCCGACATAGTGATTGCGGATCAGCGCTTGCCGGTAAGGGACACCGGATTCCATCGAATAGCCGATGGCCGCCGCGACGCCCGAATCGGGCACGGGCACCACCAGATCGGCATTCACCGGATGATCCTGGGCCAGCAGCATGCCCATCCGTTCGCGCGATTGCTGGACGGGGCGTCCAAACACGATTGAATCCGGCCGCGAGAAGTAGACGTGCTCGAACACGCAATGCGCGCGGTGCAGGGCGGGTGCGTAGCGTTCGCGGGTCATGCCTTCGGGGCCGATGATCACCATCTCGCCGGGTTCGACGTCGTTGAGGTAGGTGGCGCCAATCAGGTCGAAGGCGCAAGTCTCCGACGCAAAGACATAGGCGATCTTACCGTTGCCGCCGGCCATCTCCATCTGGCCCATGGCCAGCGGACGGAAGCCATGCCGGTCCCGGGCCACGATCACGCGGTCTTCGGCCAGAAACACGAGCGAGAAGGCGCCATCCAGGCGCAGCAACGCATCGCGCAGCGCACCGTGCAGCGTCTTCTCTCGCGACCGGGCCACCAGATGCAGGATCACTTCCGTGTCGGAGGTGGCCTGGAAGATCGACCCTTCGTATTCCAGTTCCTTGCGCAGTTCCTTGGCGTTGGTGATGTTGCCGTTGTGCGCCACCGCCACGGAGCCCTTGTTGCAGGCCACCGAGAACGGCTGTGCGTTCAGCAATACGGTGTCGCCGGAAGTGGAGTAGCGCGTATGGCCGATCGCCATATGCCCCGGCAGCTTGGCCAGCACGTGCGGCTGGAAGATGTCCGCCACGTGGCCCATCGATTTGTGGCAGATCACCTGGCGGCCGTCGCTGGCGGCAATGCCGGCCGATTCCTGGCCGCGATGCTGGAGCGCGTAGAGTCCCAGGTAGGCCAAATTTGACGCTTCCGGATGGCCGTAAATGGCCATCACACCGCATTCGTCGTGGAAGTGGTCGAGCTTGTCCACCTCTACGCCGTCAACGTCCAAGTCCGGGATCTCCACCATTTAGTGCAAAGCCTCCTCAAGTGCCGTCTTCCAGGGACGCTGGAGCTGGGCGATGGAACAATCCACCCAAGGACCAATCGTCAACTGATCGTTGACGGTCTTTCCGATCACATCGGCCGCTACGCCGTACTTCGCGGCAATTTCGCGCACCTGGCCGGGGGAGGCAGTGGATACCAGGATTCGCGATGGGCCTTCATGGAACAACGCCAGTTCCGGCCGTAAAGTGGATTCAATACTGACGTGGGCACCGATGCCGCGGAAGCTGGCTTCGGCCAGTGCCACGGCCAAGCCGCCGTCCGACAAATCGTGAGCCGATTCCGCCAAGCCCGCCTGCGCGATCTCGCGCATGGCCGCCTGGACGCGCTTTTCGTAATCCATGTCTAGCTGCGGTGGCAAGCCCCACAGCGTATCAAGAATCACCTTGGCGTACTGGGTGCCGCCGAAGTGCGTTTCATCGCTGGCGCCCAGGCCGCCCAGCAGCACGATGTCGCGCCCGGGCTGTGCGAACTGCATCGGGATGGGCGCGGCGGTCTTCAGGATTCCGACGATGCCCATGACGGGCGTGGGATAGATGGCTTCGCCCAGCGTCTCGTTATAGAGGCTGACGTTACCACCGGTGATGGGCGTCTCGAAGAAGCTGCAGGCCTCGGCGATGCCTTCAATGGCTTCCACCAGCTGGGCCATGATCTCCGGCCGCTCCGGGTTGCCGAAGTTGAGGTTGTTGGTGGCCGCGATGGGCAACGCGCCCGAAGTGGACAGGTTGCGGCAGCATTCAGCCACGATCAGCTTTGCCCCTTCGCGCGGGTCGAGGTAGCAATAGCGGCCGTTGCCGTCCAGCGCCATGGCGATGCTGGAATCGGTCTCCTTGATGCGCACGATGGCGGCATCGGAGCCCGGGCCTTGCGTCGTATTGGTGCGGACCATCCAGTCGTACTGATCCCAGATCCAGGCCTTGGAGCAGACATCGGAGGAGGCCAGCAGCCGGGTCAGGTCGCCCGTTAGATCAGTGGAGGCAAATGCCGGCGCTTCCATCGGCACCGTGCGGTGCGGCTTGGTGTAGGGCCGGTCATAGAGCGGGGCTTCGTCAGCCAATGCGCGATTCGAAAGCTCCGCCACGATCTCGCCGTGGTTGCGGACGCGTAGCATGCCATCGTCGGTGACGACGCCCACCACCGCCGCATCCAGTCCCCACTTGTGGAAGACGTCGAAGACTTCCTGCTCGCGGCCCTTTTCGGCCACCAGCAGCATGCGCTCCTGCGACTCCGAGAGCATGATCTCGTAGGGAGTCATGCCGGTTTCACGCTGCGGAACGTACTTCAGGTCGATCTCGACACCGGTGCCCGCACGGGAGCCCATCTCGCAAGTGGAACAGGTCAGCCCCGCCGCTCCCATGTCCTGGATGCCGACGACGGCGCCGGTTTTCATCACTTCCAGACATGCTTCCAGCAGCAGCTTTTCCATGAAGGGGTCGCCGACCTGTACGTTGGGGCGCTTGTCCTTCGATTCTTCGCTGAACTCTTCCGACGCCATCGACGCTCCGTGGATGCCATCGCGGCCGGTCTTGGCACCGACGTAGATCACCGGGTTGCCCACGCCGGTGGCGCGGCCGAAGAAGATCTCGTCGTGCTTAAAGACGCCCAACGCGAAGACGTTCACCAGCGGATTGCCGTCGTAGCAGCTTTCAAACACGCATTCGCCGCCCACGGTGGGCACGCCAAAGCAGTTGCCGTAGTGGGAGATGCCACTCACGACGCCGTGCACGATGCGCTTGTTACGCTGGCCGGTTTCAGAGCTGTCCAGCTTGCCAAACCGCAGCGCATCCATCACGGCAATGGGTCGAGCGCCCATGGTGAAGATGTCGCGCAGAATGCCGCCCACGCCCGTGGCTGCGCCCTGGAAAGGCTCAATAAAGCTGGGGTGGTTGTGGCTTTCGATTTTGAAGGCGATGGCGACGTTGTCGCCAATGTCGATGATGCCGGCGTTTTCACCCGGCCCCACCAGCACCAACTTGGATCGCGAAGGGAGTTTGCGCAGGTGAATCCGCGACGACTTGTAGGAGCAGTGCTCGCTCCACATCACGCCAAAGATCCCGAGTTCGGTAAAGGTGGGCTCCCGGCCCAGCAGCGAGAGAATCTTCTCGTATTCACTCCACGTCAGACGGTGCGCGGAGACTTCCTGTAAGGTCAGGCTCATTTGGATGCCAAGGTCAGGCTCATTTGGATGTCAGGGCGTAAGCGGAAATCAAACTATCAAAAATCAGGCGTCCATCGGTGGAGCCCATCAGGGGGTCGGCGGCGCGCTCCGGGTGGGGCATCATGCCCAGCACGTTGCGGCCGGCGCTCAAAATGCCGGCAATCGAGCGGGCGGACCCATTGGGGTTATCGACATAGCGGAAGGCCACGCGGTCCTCCGCTTCCAGTTGGTCCAGTACGGATTCCTCGGCCTGATAGCAGCCTTCGCCGTGGGCGATGGGGATGGTCAGGTGCTGGCGCAGCGAAAATTCATTCGTAAACGGTGAATTGGTGGTGGCCACTTCCAGTTCCACCGGGCGGCAGATAAACTTCATGCCGGCGTTCCGCAGCAGCGCGCCGGGCAGCAGGCCCGCTTCGCACAAGATCTGGAAGCCATTGCAGAAACCCATCACCGGCCCGCCTTCCTGGGCGAAGCGGCGGACGGCATTCATGATGGGTGAAAAGCGGGCGATGGCACCGCAGCGCAGGTAGTCGCCATAGGAAAAGCCGCCGGGGAGGATGATGGCATCAGCGCCCTTCAAATCCTCGGAATGATGCCAAAGGAATTCCGCCTGCTGGCCCAGATTCCGGGTAGTGGCGTACCAGGCATCATGGTCACAATTGGAGCCGGGAAACACGACGACGCCGAATTTCATGGGTGTAACCCTAGTGTATCAGAGGCTCCCCGGAATGCCCGGGCTTCCGGCTAGGGCTTGCTGAATAGAGGCGCAAGGGGGACAGCGAATCCCGGCAGGTAGGCAAGTTCGAGCGAGTCCTGCTCATCCAGCTCACGCCGCTGACCGTTCTCACAAACCACCGCCGATTGCAGTGATGGATAGACCAGACAAATGGTTCGGACGCCGGCCCGCTCATACTGGCGGAGCTTCCGTTCCACCGCGGCACTACTTTCGCTCGGTGAAATGACTTCCAGTACAAACTCCGGAATGACGGGCACCGGCAGTTCGGCGCGGTCGACGCCCGCGATGGTGTCGTTCAAGAAGAACATCAGGTCCGGGCGACGGATCAGGTTGGTCCAGAGGCGGAAATCGGTCTCCGAGATGACGTGCCCCAGCTTGTGCTCACGCAAGTAAAGCCGGAAAGCGAACGAGATTTCATCCCGGATATCGTTGTGATCGAACGTCGCACTTGGCATCTCGACCAGCTCTCCTTCGTCGAGCTCATAGCGCGGTCCGCCGTCTTCTTCCTCAACGGCCATGTACTCGGCTTCGGAGATAAGCGTCTTCACCGCCAACATGCCTTCAGGATAGCGCCCGCGGCCAGTCGTCGTGCGAGTAGGCTAGCGTCAAAGAAGCATGTCCCGCAGCAAACTATTGAGCGTCGTCGTGTTGGGCTTTGCGTTGGTGGTGCTGTTGGCCGTCAGCGCGGCGGTGCTGGGCTATCGCGGATCGTGGTCGATCCACGAGAATGCGCAGGAGCTGGTGCGGGAGCATCTGGTGCAATCCGGGCGCGGCGCGGAGCTGGAGAATCGCATCGAAGCCGAATCGCAGGAGCTGCTGGATGAACTGGTGTGGATGCTGGGCCTTTGCAGTATTCTGGCCAGCGCCTGCGCGGGGGTCACCATTTGGACCATCAACCGGTCGTTCCGCAAGATGGAATGGCAGGCGCAGGAGCTGCAGCGCGTTTCCTGGCACATGATCGAGAGCAACGAAAAGATCGCCCGCCGGTTTTCGCACGAGATGCATGACGAATTGGGCCAATCGTTGACTGGTCTGAAGAGCATGCTGAAGCGGATGCCGGTAGCGGAGTTCGAGCTGCAGCGCGGACAGTGCGTGGAAGTATTGGAGGAGGCTCTGCAGAACGTGCGGGAGCTGTCGCAGCTGTTGCGTCCGGTGGTGCTGGACGACTTTGGCCTCGATGCGGCGCTGAAGTGGCTGGCGGACCGGTTTTCGCAGCGCACTGGCATTCCCGTCAGCTACGCCTCCACGATCGACGCCCGTCTCTCGGGGCCGCTGGAGACCCAGCTATTCCGCATTGCCCAGGAGGCGCTGACCAACGTCGCGCGCCACTCTTCGGCTCAGCAATCGGGAATCCGGTTGGTGGTGGGTGAGGCGACCGTCCAGTTGACGATTGAGGACGACGGGCGTGGCTGGACCGGAGTGCCCGCTAGCCACCACCCCAGCCTGGGCATGGTGGGCATGCGCGCCCGTGCCCGGCAGGTGAACGGCGAGCTGAAGGTGCAAAATAGAAAAGAAGGCGGGTTGCGCGTGGAAGTGATCGCGCCGCTGGCGCTGGCGGCTGACACAACTGATGAAGAAGATCCGGGTATTACTGGCTGACGACCACACACTGGTGCGCCGGGGGTTTGGCATGATCATTACCTCGCAGGCCGACATGGAGGTGGTGGGCGAGGCGCAGAACGGCCGCGAGGCAGTGGAGCTGGCCGAAAAGCTGCAGCCGGACGTGGTGGTGATGGATGTCTCCATGCCGGAGCTGAACGGCATTGAAGGCACGCGGCGCATTGGCGATTGTTGCCCGCGCACCCGAGTGCTGGCCCTCAGCATGCATCGTGATGCCATGTATGTGCGCGAGATTCTGCGGGCCGGTGCCAAGGGCTATCTGGTGAAGGATGCTGACGACGATGCGCTGCTCGATGCCGTTCGCGCGGTGGCGCGCGGGGAAGGCTACCTAAGCCCGGCGGTCTCGGACGCGGTGTTGAACGATTACCGCAAACACGTCACCAACCCCATCGACACGCTAACCAGCCGTGAGCGCGAGGTGTTGCAGATGATCGCTGAAGGTAAGACCAACAAAGAGATTGCCAACGTGCTCAACCTCAGCGTCTACACCGTCGAGGCGCACCGCGGCAAGATCATGGAGAAGCTAAACCTGCACTCCACCGGCGACATCGTCCGATTCGCCATTCGCAATGGGCTGATCACTTAGCTGGCCTGTGAAATGCTAACGTCTCACCGGCCAGCCGGCTATCTACAGGTGAAAGTCTACAAAGAAGGCGTAAAAGCCCCGTCCGGCACCCGGTGAGTAGGTTTTCAAGAACTTGCCGGGCGTCAGGTGGCCCCATTGGGCGCCAATGTTGTAGTACTTGGAGGTAACGAAATCGCCCATCAGGTCGAACTCGTGGCCAACATCGCGATACTGCGCGCCGCCGCGGACGGCCGGGACGGAGATGGCTCCGTTGAAGGCGTACAACGCATCGTACTTACTGGCCAGCCACAGGTAGCGCTGCTCGGCGCGAACCGTCAGCCACTTACGAGGCTGGAGCTTCAGCGCCGCCCGGCCATTTTCGGCATTGCGGCGGCCTTGCTGATCGGTGAGGCCGTAGATCAGGTGATTGGTGGGGTAGAGCTGGTCGAAGGTGTTCAGTTGGCCGTCCCCTTGGTGCCGGTCACCGGAGGCATAGTTGAATTCAGTGGCTAGCGTGGCGTTCCACGGCAGCTGGCTGATCCGCCGGTTGGCCTGCGCCATCAAGGCCCAGGCGCGCAGGGAGGCTGCGCCAATGGTGCCGCGCTGGCCGATCATCTCGCTCTCATACGTCCACAGCTTGCGAAAACCGCCCGCTGTGCGGACCCCTACGGTCGCGCCGTCGTAGTGGGCCAACCGGCCGAACTCGCCGCCACTGCTGGGGCTGACCCGGTAGAGGAAGTAGGGCTCAATCTTGCTGCCTGCAATCAGCGAACCCAGCGAAGCGTACACACCATAGAGATTGTTGCCGGGCCGGTGATGGTCCCAGTGGTCGGCGTCGGATTGCACCACGGAGGCCGCAAACAGGTCCACGCGATCAGCCCCATGGTGCAGGCCCAGGCGGGCACCATCATAGACGCGCGGGACATTGCTCCACTCGGCGTTGCCCAGCAGGCGTTCGGAACCAAAGGCCAGGCGCTGGCGGCCCACTTTCAGCTCCCAGGGGCCACCTTCCCGGCCCAGCCCCAGATAGGCCTGGCGGACGTCCATGGTGTCGCGGTAGGAGGGGTCGTGGGTGGGGATGCCGACGCTTCGGCTATCCTGCACTTCGCCGTATAACTGCAGCCACGAGACGGGACGGATCAGCGTTGAGAAGCGGTACCGCTGGAGCAGGAAATCCTGGTCATTGCCTTCACTGAACCGGATGCCGTGCTGCCCTTCGGCCCGCAGCCGGGTCTGGACGCCCAGGGTCAGCCAAGAGGGGAGCTCCTGATTGAGGGGACCACGATTGTCGGCCGCCATCAGCCAGCCCAGGCTGAGATATGCCGCTAAGGTACTGATAAAAATACGGTTCGCCATTTATCTCTCCATCCTAAGGGCCGCCGCGATGATTGGGAATCCCCTCTCCACGCGGTAAACAACCCCATGCGGAGGGGATAGCCGGACCGGGGGTCCGCAGCGGATGCTTGGGTACTATGGAACGCCTTTCTGCCTTCAAGCCTGACCTCCTGGCCGGGTTTCTGGTCTTTCTGATCGCCCTGCCGCTGTGCCTGGGGATCTCCCTGGCGAGCGGGTATCCGCCGACAGGCGGGTTGATCACCGCGATTGTGGGCGGGATGGTGGTGTCCTTGCTGGGCAGCGCCCGGTTGACCATCAAAGGTCCGGCGGCGGGCTTGATCGTGGTGGCGATTGGCGCGGTGACTGAGTTGGGTGGCGGTGCCGATGGCTATAAGCGCGCGCTGGCCGTGGGTGTAATGGCCGGCGTGATCCAGATTGCGCTGGCCCTGTTACGCGCCGGGGTGTTGGGAGACCTGATGCCTTCGGCGGTGGTACACGGCATGTTGGCCGCCATCGGCGTCATCATCATCTCCAAGCAAGCCCACGTGGCCTTGGGCGTGACACCGGAAGGCAAGGAGCCGCTGCACCTGCTGGCCGAGATTCCGCACAGCATTGCCAACCTCAATCCAGAGGTGTTCACGATCGGCGTGATATCGCTGTTGATCCTGTTTGGGATGCCGTTTCTGAAGGCGCAATGGCTGAAGCGTGTTCCGGCTCCGATGGTGGTGTTGGCCGTGGCTATTCCGCTGGGGATGCTGTTTGACCTTGACCACGAGCACATCTACAACTTCGCCAATCACATGTACCACATTGGGCCGAAGTATCTGATCCGGCTGCCGGCTTCGTTGATGAGCGCGATTGCCTTCCCGGATTTCTCGCAAGCCTTCAGTGCTACGTCGATCAAATACGTCATCATGTTCTCGCTGGTCGGCACCATCGAGTCCCTGCTGAGTGTCACCGCCGTTGATGCGCTGGACCCCAAGCGCCGCACCAGCGACCTGAACCGTGACCTGCTGGCCACCGGTATCGGCAACACGATTGCCGCCTCACTGGGCGGCCTGCCGATGATCTCCGAGATTGTCCGCAGCAAGGCCAACATCGACGCGGGCGCGGAAAGCCGCTGGGCGAACTTCTTCCATGGCATGTTCTTGTTGGCCGCATTGGCGCTGATCCCTGGGCTACTGCAGGAGATTCCGATGGCCGCGCTGGCCGGGATGTTGATCTTTACCGGCTTCCGGCTGGCTTCGCCCAAGGAGTTCGTCCACGTCTACAAGATTGGGCCGGAGCAGCTGTTCTTGTTCGTCACTACGCTGCTGGTGACACTGGCGACTGATCTGCTGGTGGGCGTCGGCGTCGGTCTGGTGCTGAAGGTGTTGATCCATCTGAAGAACGGCGCGCCGCTGCGGACGCTGTTCAGCGCGCCGGTGAAGGATGAAGTGCGGGGCGATGAACTGATTCTGCAGGTGTATGACTCCGCCGTGTTCACCAACTACCTGGGCCTGAAGCGCCGCCTGGAGAACATCCCCGTTGGGATCCGGCGCGTGGTGGTGGACTTTAGCAATGCCTGGGTGGTGGACCACACGGTAATCGAAAAGCTCCACCGTTTGGGCAGCAATTGGACGGACCGGGAGTTGGCGCTGGACGGCTTTGACCAGCATGAGCCGCTGTCGTCCCACGAAATGGCCGCGCGCCGGAAGCGCCGGGCGATGGCACAGGCGTAGGCTAGAGGTTCCCCGGATCCATGAAGACTGCCGCCCATCACGCTGACCACGGACTGGCGCACACCGTCGAGCATCTGGCGCACTTGCTGCCTGCTCAAGGGCCCATTGGGGTGTTTATTCACCACAATACCTTGCACGCGTTCCAACATCTGCCCTTTGATGAGGCGGTGCAGGAGGCCGCGCGTCTGTATGGCAACGAGCCTTACATGACGGAGGCCGCCTACCGGAGGGATTTCGACCGTGGCCGGATCACGGCGGAGGATCTCGACGTGGTGTTGGGCTGGGAGCCGGATGCCGAGATTGTGCCGTTTCTGCTGGACCGGCGCGCGCTGCGGCGGGCGGTATTGCTGGCACCGCCGGCGCTGGATGACGCGGCCGAAATCAGCTGGTGGCTGGCGGAAGGTGGTGTGGCCCCCCAACGGCGTCACCTGTTTGAGACTTGCCGCCGGCTCTTCACCGTCCCTCAATCGGCGGACCGGAATGAGGCCGACGGCCCCGCTACACCCGCGGCGGTGCGCGCCGTGGTGGACCCGTTGATCATCCGCCTGTGCGGTGCCTTTCTGGACCAGGGCGTCGCGTACTGGCCGATGCCGGACCGGCAGTTGGGCTTTCTGGCGGCTGTCCGATCACTGTTTGAAACCACTCGCATGGTGGAGCCGCTTCCCGGCCTGGCGGCCGAGATGGCGCGTCAGCGCCGCCACCAGTGGACTGCGATCCAGACCGTCGAGGAGATGCTGCGGCGGCTGGATATTGATGTGGCGCGGCAGGAGCAGTTCCTGCGTCAGGAACTGCTGGCGCTGGGTGGTTGGGCCGGTATGTTCTACCGGCTGCAGGAAGAGCCGTATCTGGCCCCGCATGAGCGCGTGCCGTGCTCGCTGATGGAGTATCTGGCGGTGCGCTTGACCCTGGTGGCGTTCGCTCCCCGGACATCCAGCGCCGAGGTGGGGCAGCCGGAAGCTATGGCGGAACGGACGGCGCTGGTGAACACAACCGCTCTGTTTACAGCCGCCGAAGCGTTAGGGTACGGCGTGGCGGACCTTGAGGCCTTCAGCCGCGAGAACCGCGAGCGCTTCTGCCGCGAGGTGCTGTCGTTTCACCCCGTGGAGCGGCGCCGTGTGTGGCACATCGCCTATGAGTATCACCATGAGCGCGATGTGTTGCGGCCGATCGCCGAACGGTTGCGTGGCAATCGCCGGCGGCCGGTGTCCGGCACTCCCAAGGCGCAGGTATTCTTCTGTATTGACGAGCGTGAGGAGTCCATCCGGCGCCACCTGGAAGAACTGGACCCGCAGGTGGAGACGCTGGGGGCCGCGGGCTTCTTTGGCGTGGCCATGGACTACGCGGGCATTGACGATCCGCACGGCGTGTCGCTGTGCCCGGTGGTGGTGAAGCCTCAACACGCCATCCGCGAGCAGCCCGTGGCGGAGCATGCCGACCTGCACGAGCGACGCCGGGCTCTGCGCCGGTTGTGGTCGCAGTTCGCCCAGGGCGCGGTGAAGTCTTCACGGACGCTCTGGCTGGGCTGGATCAGCACGGCCATCCTGGGCCTGTTTTCGATGTTCCCGTTGTTAATCCGCATTCTGGCACCGCGCCGGTATGGCCAGCTGATGGCCCGGCTGAACGATCTGTTTCTGCCGGAACCGCGCACCGAAGTCACGCTGATGCGCAATGACGAGCACGGGCACCACTTGAACGAAGGCCTGGTGCTGGGCTTTACGGTGGCTGAAAAGGTGGAGCGCGTCGCCAGTGTGCTGGCACCCGCCGGCTTGAGGACCCGGTTCTCGCGGCTGGTGGTGGTGCTGGGCCATGGTTCCACCAGCTTGAACAACCCGCATGAATCGGCCCATGATTGCGGAGCGTGCGGTGGACGTCGCGGCGGGCCCAATGCCCGCTTGTTTGCCGCCATGGCCAATCACCCGGAGGTCCGGCTGGCGCTGCGGGATCGCGGCATCATGATCCCCGCCGACACCTGGTTTGTGGGCGGCTATCACGATACGTCCAGCGATGAGATCGATCTGTATGATCTGGAGGCGATGCCCCGCGCACATGACGCAGAGCTGGCGGAGCTGCGTGCCACGCTAGATCGCGCGCGCGCCGCCAATGCCCATGAGCGCGCCCGCCGCTTTGAATCGGCTGACGGAGCGGCCGGACCCAAACAGGGGCTGGAGCATGTCGAAGGAGTATGGCCATTGCACCAACGCCGTCTGCGTTGTCGGCCAGCGAGAACTGACGCGCGGGCTGTTTCTCGACCGCCGCTACTTTCTGGTGTCCTACGACCCTGGCGCCGATACGCAAGGCCAGTACCTGACGCGCCTGATGTCGGCCGTGGGGCCGGTCTGCGGGGGCATCAGCCTGGAATACTACTTCTCCTTTGTGGACAACCAACGCTATGGTTGCGGCACCAAGCTGCCGCACAACATCACGGGCCTGGTGGGCGTGATGGACGGCCATTCCAGCGATCTCCGCACCGGACTGCCGTTGCAGATGGTGGAGATTCATGAGCCGGTCCGGATTTTGTTTGTGGTCGAGACGAGCCCAGAACAGTTGGCGGCAACGATCAGCAGCATTCCGTTTGTCGAAGAGGTGGCCCGCAACCGCTGGGTCCGGTTTGCGGCGGTGGACCCGGAAACTTCACAGATCTCCGTGCTACGGCCCTGGGGCTTTGAGCTCTATCAGCCTGAACCTGGGGAGACGCCGCGGGCGGCCTCTTCGATCAGTTGGTATGCCGGCCACCGGGCGCACTTGCCCGTGGCGGAGATCGAAATGGCGGGGGCGGTCTGATGAATGGCTCCTTTATGAGTGGCGACCCGATGAGTACGGTCCTCTTTCTGACCGTGGCCCTGCCGGGCGCGGGCTTTTTGTTGCTGGCGCTAAGCTGGCTGGCGGGCTGGGAGCCACCGGAGAAACTGGTGGCGCGGGTCACCGGCCTGATCTATACCGTCGCGGCGCTTTGCGTGTTGACGGGGGCCTGGCTGATGCATGCCGCCCAGTTGCCGTCACTGCACGCCGACTATGGCGACTGGTTCCGTGTGGGTGACTACGCCTTCAAGTTTGAGCTGTACTTTGATGGCGTCTCGCTGCCCCTGCTGGGCCTGACCACGGTGCTGACGGGCCTCGTGGCGGCCTTCTCGCGGACCTATATGCATCGCGAACCCGGCTTCCTGCGGTTCTTCGTGCTGCTGCATCTGTTCGGCTTCGGGGCGACCCTGGGCTTTGCCGCCGGGTCGTTTGATTTGCTGGTGGGCGGCTGGGAACTGGTGGGGCTGAGTTCGGTGCTGCTGATCTCGTACTTCTTTGAGCGGCCGGGCCCCGTCACCAATGCCCTGCGGGTGTTTGCTACTTACCGGTCAGCGGATGTGGGTTTGCTGGTGGGCATCTTTGCCTTGCACCACTTCCGGCATTCGGCTGCCTTGCCGGCGTTGGACGCGCATACGCTGGACCCCAATCAGGCCACGATCGTGGGCCTGTTGCTGCTGCTGGCAGCCATGGGCAAGGCGGCGCAGATTCCCTTTAGCGGCTGGCTGCCACGGGCTATGGAGGGTCCGACGCCGTCGAGCGCCATATTCTACGGAGCGATCTCGGTCCACTTAGGGGCGTACCTCCTGCTGCGGGCCCGGCCATTGCTGGAATCTTCGCCCGTGGCGCTGGGGGCCGTGGCCCTGGTGGGCTTGGCCACCGCGCTGCACGGCGTGTTTGTGGGGCGCGTTTGTCCGGACGCCAAGACGTCGCTGGCTTATGCGGCCGTCACGCAGCTGGGGTTGATCTTTTTTGAAATTGCGATGGGTTGGACGACGCTGGCGCTTCTTCACATCCTGGGCCATTCCACCATTCGCACGCTGCAATTTCTGCGGGCACCCTCGATGCTGCACGAGTATCACCGGATCCACGCGGCTTCCGGCGGCCAAGTGGAGGCGGGCGGACTGTCGATTGAGGGCATTCTCCCGTTCGGCTTGAGGCGCCGCCTCTACTGGTTTGCTGTCGATCGCGCGCATCTGGACCGCCTGCTGGACAGCGTTGCGGTGCGGCCGTTGGCGCGGTTGTCGGCTTGGCTGGTGCGGGTGGAGGAACAGCTGACTGGTGGCCCGGCCCCGGCGGCCCGCGCCGTGGTCAGTGCCCAAAGCGCTTCCCCAAGCGCGGCCGCCCGGGAGGAAGTGGACGTGCTTCATGACTAACTGGCTGCTGCTGGACAGTTTTAATGCGGTGCCGCTGATGCTGTATGCGGTGCTGTGGCTGGCGATGCTGATGCTGGCTCCGAAGCAGGACTTGACCGGGAACCGCATCACGCGCTGGTTGATGGTGCTGGCCGGCACGGCCCTGGTCTACACGGCCAACCATCTGGCGCTTTATGCCGTGGGCTGGATCCTGAGTGCCTGGCCTCTGGTGGAAGATCCACGGTTGGGCCGGCTCACCCGCACCTCGATGGCGTTGGGTGGAATGGCGTTGGCCGGTGGGTTGGCGTTGATCATTCAACATGGCATCGCCGCCGGAGCGGCCGACCCCTGGCTGTTGTCGTCACTCAGTGGTGCGGCCTGGTCGGGCGGGCAACTGCCATTTGCGCTGCTGACGCTGGCTGTGATCCAGCGCAAAGGCATTTTCCCCCTTCACTCCTGGGTGCCGCAGGCGATGGAGCGGGGGGATTTGCTGGTCACGGGCCTGGTGCTGAATGGCCACTTCGGCGCTGTCACCGTGGCTCGCGTGGCGCTCCCGCTGCTGGGCGATGCCTCGCGGGCGTCACTTAGCATTCTGGCCGACCTCGGGCTTTTCACGGCGGTCCTGGGTGCGATTGTGGCCGTGGCGGACCGCAAGCCGCGCCGCCTGCTGGCCTGGGTGGCGATTAGCCAGGCCTCGACCATTCTGGCGGGTCTCGAAAGTCTGAACCGGCAGGCGATCACTGGGGCGATGTTGCACTGGATGGTGGTGTCCATCGCGACATCCGCGTTGTTTGGGGTGCTGCGTCTCGTTGAAGTGCGCCACGGATTGCCGATCTCGGGCACCGAGTATCTGGGCCTCGGACGCCGCTTCCCGCGGTTGGCGGTGTTCTTCGTCGTGGCGGGCGTCGCGCTGGTGGGCTTGCCCGGCACGTTGGGCTTTGTGTCCGAAGATCTGCTGATGCATGGGGCGCTGGAGACACACCCCTGGATTGGCCTGGCCGTCCCGCTGGCGACGGCTCTAAACGCCATTGGCATCTTCCGGCTGTTCGGCATCCTGTTCCTGGGTCGACGGTTGGCCCCCACGATGATCGTCCCGGATGCCATTACACGGGAGCGGTGGCCGCTGGCGGCCTTGATTCTACTGCTGGTCGCGCTGGGCCTGGTGCCGCAGATGGCGATTAACCTCCGGTCCGCCGCCGCCGTTCAACTGGAACGGATTGAGAACCCGGCGGCCTTGCCGGGTGACGCGCACGCCCCGGCGGCTCAGCCGCACCCCTAGTGGCGGGATGCGGGGCTTACTTCAAGTGAGCCTCTAACCCTTCACAGATCCGCGTCAGGCCGTCCTCGGCGGCGATCCGTGCGCCCAACTCCTTTGATCGGGGCGACAGCGTCTCAATGCCCCGCAGCGCCTCCGCAATGGAGCGGGCGGAGTAGTTCGACCGGGAGACCGTGCGCCCCACGCCCAGCCGGACGCAGCGGGCGGCGTTGTCGGGTTGGTCGTGGCTGAACGGGACAATCACCGTCGGTCGCCCGCAGCGGAGCGCCTGCGCTGTCGTTCCCACGCCCCCTTGATGGACCGTCGCCAGTGCTCGCGGGAAGATCGCCGAATAGGGCGCGTAGTCACCGACAAAAACCTTGGACGAGACTGGTGGCAGCGGGTTGCGGCCAAACAATCCCACCAGCATCACCGCGCGGCAGCCCAGCATCTCTACCGCCTTCAGGGCCTCGGTGTAGAACGCTCCGGCCGTCATGACGGCGCTGGAGCCTAGCGTGAACACCACCGGAGGCTCGCCCGCATCCATGAACTCGTTGAGTCCCGGAGGGAGGGGCTGCCCGGCCGTCAGTTGGTCGTAGATCGGGAACCCCAACGGCTCACTCCCGGCCGGCCAATCGCTCATGGGAGGGGCAAAGTGGCGCGAGAACCAGCTCTGATTGCCGTGCGGGGAGAACATGCCTTCGAGTAACGGATTCTGCCGGCTGGGGGGCAGTCCCAGGTCCTGCCGCAGCCGGTGGATGGGCCGGGCCCAGAACCGCGACACGCCCGCAACCGCCTTAAATACTTTGCGGTACAGCGCCGGACTCACCCCGTGGAGCGGGCTCAAGAAGGAGAAAGCCGGGTGCAGCATCGGTTCTTCGGTCGACATGTAGGCCAACGGTTGCAGCGCCACCTGCAGCCAGCGCTTGCCGAGCTTTTCGGCCGCCAGGGGCGTGGCGAAACTGAGGACGTGGCTGACGATCAGGTCGGCATCCTGGCAGGCCGCGAGCGTTGCGTCATAGCTTTGCCGCAGATAGGGCAGCACCATCTTGGTGAGAATGTACTGCGTGCCCAGGCGCGGGTGCATGGCCATGCGGAACGCTTCCGGGTCGTCCAGAAACTGCGTCAGATCGGGCGGGCAGGGGTGAAAGTGCAGGCCTTCGCTTTCCACCTTTATCCGGTAGGCTTCGCTGGCCACCACGGTCACGTTGTGCCCGCGCCCCCGCAGTGCCAGCGCAACCGCGATGTAGGGATGCAGATCACCAAAGGAGCCAAAGGTTGTGAGAACAAAACGAGCCATCGCCCTTTAGATTCTGGCGCTCGCCGTGAGGGTTCCAGTTATTGCAATGCCCGGCATAACTCCAACTGAAGATTCAATTTAGGCACGACGAGAGATAGACTGGAGGCGTGCCTCCGCCCCTTCGCATCGCCATCGACGTGCGCCGCGTCCGCGATTATGGCATCGGCACCTACATCCGCAACCTGATCAAGGCCCTGGCGCGGCGCGACGATCCGCACACGTTCTACTTGGCCGGGCGCAAGCAGGATCTGCACGAACTGCCGACGCTGCCGGCGCGCTTTCAGCCGGTGGAGTTTCAGCGCTCCGATTCCGGGTTGGTCAATCAGGTCAGCTTTCCGCTCTTTCTGCGGCGGTTTTCGCCCAGCCTGGTGCATATTCCGTTGAACTCGGTTCCGATTCTGCTGCAGTCGCCTTATGTTGTTACGGTCCACGACATGTCCAGCGTCTTGTACCCGGACGACGTCACCGCCCGCGCCAGCCGGATCCGCCGAGCCTACAAGTTGTTCCGCTTTCGGCGTGGTCTAAAGCGGGCGGCGCGGGTGATTGCGGTCAGTCAGGCGACGCAACTGGATGTCGAGGACCTGCTGGGTATTCCGCCGGAGCGGATCCGGCAGATCTATGGCGCGATCGACCCGAAGTTTCTCCAGCCGTTCGTGCCGGCCGATGCCCGGGCGGGCGGTCCGCACGCGGCGGGCCTGTACCGGAAGCGGTTGCTGGAGCGCTATCAGATCAACTACCCTTACATCCTCTATGCTGGCACCATCCGCAAGCAGAAGAATATCCCGAAGCTGATTGAGGCGTTCGCGGTCCTGCGGGCGGAATTGGCCGGGCATCCGCACTATGCCAATCTGCGGCTGCTGATCATTGGCGATGAGTTATCGAAGTACCCGGCTGTCCGCCGGGCGGTTGTCGAGACGCGTCTGGAAAGCGTGGTCCGCTTCTTCGGCTTTGTCAGCTTTGACGCGCTGCGGGCCTTCTATGAAGAGGCGGAGCTGTTCGTCTTTCCATCGCTCTATGAAGGCTTTGGGCTGCCGCCGCTGGAAGCGATGGCGGCGGGGACGCCCACCGTGGTCTCACGGATCAGTTCCTTGCCGGAAGCCGTGGGCGACGCCGCTGAGCTGGTGAATCCGGAAAACCTGTTCGACATTGTGCGCGGCATGCGGGAGGTACTGCTCAACACCGCTTATCGCGAGGAACTGATCGCGCGGGGATTGAAGCAGGCCCGCCGCTTTGATTGGGATACTACGGCGGCCCAAGTGATGTCGGTCTACGAGGAAGTGGCTAGCTAAACCCCCGTGGCCCAGCCCCATGCGTCAGCTTGGGGCTCTGTTCGGGTGCGTGAGAAAGCCCCAAGCT
>JAPKYX010000283.1 GCA_026394075.1 Acidobacteriota bacterium | reverse complement strand
TCGTCTTCAATTGCGTGGTCTTGCCCAGCCACTGGTTGGTGGCCTTGTTGAAGCCTTCCACCATTACCTCTTCGGTGCGGCCCACGTGGCGGGCATTGCGGCGGATCTGGATGGCCCGCTGGTGCTCCTGCACCATTAGCAGGCGGCGGGACTTTTCTTCCTCGGTGATATGGTCTTCCAGCGCCAGCGCCGGGGTGTTGGGGCGCTTGGAGTACTTGAACGCGAAAATGGCGTCGTATTCGACTTCCGACAGCAGGCTGAGCGTGTCCTGCAGGTCCTGCTCGGTTTCACCAGGGAAGCCCACAATGATGTCGGACGTGAGCGTGAGTTCGCGGCGGGTCGACTTCATCCAATCAATCCGGCGCAGATACTCATCGCGCGTGTACTGCCGCTGCATCGCCTTCAGCACCGCGGTGGAGCCGGATTGCACGGGCAGATGGACGTGGTTGCAGAGCACGGGGTTCTCGTCGATGGCATCGACAATATCCCGCACAAAGTCCCGCGGGTGGGACGTCATGAAGCGCACGCGGCGAATTCCCGGAACCTGCCCCACGCGGCGCAGAAGTTCGGCAAAGTCTGAGCCCAGCGGGCGCGACGGGTCAGAATCCGGGGCCCGGAAGCTGTTCACGTTCTGGCCCAGCAGTTGGATCTCGGTGTAGCCGGCCGCTGATAGCTTGGCGGCCTCTTCGAGAACACTGGCAAACGTGCGGCTCCGCTCCGGCCCACGGGTGTAAGGGACTACGCAGTACGAGCAGTTCTTGTCGCAGCCCTCGATGATGGTGATGTAGGCCTTGTAGGGATTGTCGCGCCGGGTCATCGGCGTTTCGAACGTGTCCTCAGTATCGAGGCTCAAGCCCGTCACGCGCTTGTTGCCGGTCTCCAGTTGCACCAGCATCTCGGGCAACTTGGAATAGCTCGCCGACCCGGCCACCAGCGACACGTGCGGCGCGCGGTCAAAGATCTTCTCGCCTTCCTGCTGCGCCACACAGCCCAGTACACCGAAGGTCTTGGTCTTGGAGTGCTTCTTGAACTCCTGCAACCGGGCGAACACCTTCTGTTCGGCCTTGTCGCGGATGGAGCAGGTGTTGTAGAGCACCAGCTCCGCATCATCCGGCTCTTCCACCTGCTGATAGCCCCGCGACAGCAGTGTGCCGACCACTTTCTCGGAATCGTGGGCGTTCATTTGGCAGCCGAACGTCTCAATGTAGAACGTCTTCATGGGGATAGCTCCATTGTAGCGGCGTGGCGGGAAATGCGCCTGTCTGTTTCGGTCCCGCGCTTGCCATACTGGTTGCAGCCGTTGATTCTCTTGTGACCTGCCGCGACCTACAGTGCTGAAACGAACCTGGACTAGTGCCTGGCCCTACCTCCGCCGCTACAAGCGGGGGCTGGCGTTGGGTTTTGGCGCCCTGATTCTGAAAGACCTGGCGGCGGCGGCCATGCCGTTGTTGATCCGGGAAGGCGTCAACGCGCTGCAGCAACGGGCCCCGCTGAGCAAGGTTTTCCTGATCGCGGGCGCGATGATTTTGCTGTCGGCCACCAAGGGCTTCTTCCAGTACTGGATGCGCATCATCCTGGTGGGCATCTCACGCGATGTCGAATATGACCTGCGCAACGACCTATTCTCCAAGCTGACGACACTTTCCCAGACCTTCTACGGCCGCATGCGCACGGGCGACATCATGGCGCGGGCCACCAACGATTTGAACCAGGTGCGCATGATGCTGGGTCCGGGAGCGATGTACTGGTTCGAGACCATGTTCCTGTTCCTGTGCGCCGTGGTGGTGATGGCGTCGGTGGATTGGAAGCTGACCCTGGTTTCGCTGGCACCGGCACCGCTGGTGAGCTTTGTGGTGATCTACTTTGGCCGCCTGATCCACGCGCGCTTTGAAAAGATCCAGGAGATGTTCGGCGACATTTCCAGCCGCGTCCAGGAAAATCTTTCCGCCATCCGAATCCTGCGCGCGTTCCGGCAGGAGCAGGCCGAGATCACCAAGTTTGAAACGCTGAACAAGGCCTATATTGCGGCCAACCTCGACCTGGCCTGGAAGACCGGGCTCTTTATGCCGCTGATGTCGGCGTTGATCGGCATGACGTTTCTGATCGTGCTGTGGGCGGGCGGGTTGCGGCTGCTGGAAGGTACGCTTTCCCTCGGCAGCTTCGTGATGTTCCAGACGTACTTGAACATGCTGATCTGGCCGATGATCGCTTTTGGTTGGGTGATCAACCTGACGCAACGGGGCACGGCGTCGCTCGAACGCATTCAGACCGTGCTGGAGGAGCAGCCGTCCATTGCCGCCCCGGCCAACCCGCAACCACTCCCCTGCCCCGTTCGCGGAGAAATCGAGTTCCAGGGAGTCACGCTGAAGCATGGCGACCGGGAGGTGCTCCACAACATCTCGCTACGGCTTCCGGCGGGCGAAACGGTGGCGATTGTGGGCCATACGGGGAGTGGGAAAAGTTCCCTCGTCTCACTGATCCCGCGTCTGTGGGACGCCACCAGCGGCGCGGTGTTGCTGGATGGCATTGATGTGCGGCAACTGGACCCGCGCGCACTGCGCGGTGTCATCGGCCTGGTGCCGCAGGAGACGTTTCTGTTCTCGGCTACGCTCGCCGAAAACATCGCTTTTGGCCGGCCGGAAGCGCCGCCGGAAGCGATTGACGAAGCGGCCCGGCTGGCGGGCCTGGAGACCGACATTTCCGCCTTCCCGGACGGGCTGAAGACGATGATTGGCGAGCGGGGCATCACCTTGTCTGGCGGACAGAAGCAGCGGACGGCCATTGCGCGCGCCCTCATCCTGCAGCCGGACATTCTGATTCTCGATGACGCTTTGTCCAGCGTCGATACGCTCACCGAAGAACGAATCCTCAGCGCGCTCACCGAGGCCCGGCGAGGCCGGACCACGCTGCTGATCTCCCATCGTGTCTCCACCGTGCGCGACGCGCATCTCATTTACGTAATTGAGGACGGGCGAGTGGCGGAGCAAGGTACGCACGCTGCGCTGATCGCCCAAGGCGGCTACTACGCTGACCTACATCAGAAGCAGTTGCTGGAAGATGAACTGGCGCGGGCGTAGCCTGCTGCTGGAAAAGGTGAACTTTCGCGTCCGCTCAGCCGTATTGCAATCAGGAGTTCAGAAATGCTAACCCGTCGCCTTGCGATTTTCGCCCTCTCTACCGCCGCCACCTTCGCGGCCGATGCCACACTGCTGAAGCTGTTGCCCCCTGACGCCCATGTGGTGATGGGACTGGATGTGGAACAGGGCAAAAACTCGCCCTTCGGCCGGTATCTGCTTTCGCAGATGCAGTCTGATGATGACGGGATCACCAAACTGGTGAACCTCACCGGGTTTGACCCTCGGCGGGATCTCCGCGAGATCGTGTTCGCCAGCCGCGGCACGGGTGTTCAGGGCTCCAAAGACGGCCTGTTCGCCGCGCGCGGTGCATTTAACGTGGCCAAGATCATCGCCGCCGCCAATAGTGAAGGTGGTCAGGCACTGGTTTATCAGGGCTTCAACGTCGTCGCGGGCAAGAATGGTGACACCGATGGCTGGATCGCCTTCCTCGACAGCACGCTGGCCGTCGGAGGCTCGCAAGAAGAAGTGAAAGCCGCGATTGCCCGCCGGACCTCCGGCACGGCGAATGCCAACATCACCACCCTCGGCCGCACCTACGACGCCTGGATGTATACGGTTGAGCCGGCTGCCCTCGGACGCGCAGTCCCGGCTGGCCAAGCCAATTCAGCCGAACTCTTCAAGGCCGTCCAGTCCGCGCAAGGCGGCGTGAAGCTGGGCAACACCATCACGGTGACCGGCGAAGCGATCGCCCGCTCCGACAAGGACGCCACCGCGCTCCATGACGTCATCAAGTTCGTTGCCGGCATGATCCAGTTGAAGAGCACCGAAGCCAACGCCACCGAAGTGGCCAGCCTGCTCGATTCGATGAAGCTCTCGACGTCCGGGACCAAGGTGAACCTCACGGTCAGCATCCCGCAGAGCCAGCTGGAACAGTTCATTGAACGCTCCCGCCGTTCCACCCGCAAGACGGCCCGCGTTAACTAGATCCTCCAACCCTCCAAGGCGCCACCGGACGAGCGGACTTCCGCCCCGGACTGGCGCCTTGGTCTTTTTGGGGGCGACTCATGATCGCCCCACCCCGTCGATCAGTTCCTGCCGCGCAACACAGGGTAGAACTCCACCCAGGTCAAGTCTGTCTTCGCGGCGCCGGCAATGTGGCAGCTGGCGCACTCCTGCTTGGAAGCTAACTTGGCGGTCGGCTCATAGGGCAGCGCATGGTGGCCAAAGTTGAAGAACCCCCACCCGTTTGTGTCGGCAAATCGCTTGCTGTCTTTCACGGTCACATCCATCCCGTTAAACGCTCCTTCGCCATAGCCTCGACCTGAGGCACTATCAGCCGATCCGTCCGGATACGTGCTTTTGGCGATCAGCAGTAGCTCCTTGACAATCACCGTGCCCTCCGGGAACGATCCCGTTTTCTGGTAGACGGTCAGGTTCTTGTCCTGGACATAGACGTTATGGAACTCGGGAAATCCCGCCTTCCCGTTGTTCAAACCATTGGGTGTCAGCGGCGCTCCAATGAAGACCCACTTGCGATAGCCGACCGGCAGCACCAGCCGCCCGTCGGCCGTGTACGATGGCCCGTCAGCAGCGGCACTCTGCCACCCGGACTGGAACATTCCCACCGCCAGCAACATCGCGGCTCCCGCGAATATTACGCCTACTCTTGTTTTCGACATACTTTCCTCTTTCGTCCTCGCCTTTACCGGCTCGGCTGCGCCGGTGGCAGCACTCTCGCGGATTCCCGCTCCAGCGTGGCGATCAGGTGAGCCTTCTCCTGATCGCTCAATCTTGCTTCCGGATGCAGCTGCAGGTAGCGGCTAGGCGGCATCGAGGCGCCACGGATGCGTTCCGCCGCATCCATCAGTAACTGACCCTGCCCAGCCGGGCCATACTCCGGCCACCGCGAGAAGTTCATAAACTTCCTCGCGTCTCGCACATCCTGGCGGACCAGCCACGAAACCGGGGCCACCTGGCTGTACCAGGCCACTCCGTCTCGTTTGAATGGCAGTTTGCACAGGCCCGGCGCAGCATCTGGGTTGCCTCCGGCATCAGTTGAGCCGAGTCGAACAGCGGCGCCCCGGAACGGACCTGCGGGACATCGGCATCCGGACCCGGCAACACCGAAGCCACCACCACCAGAGCCACGGCCGCGCCGCTCAGCAGCAACAACCACAACACCCAACGCCTCTGAATACTGGGTCGCATCATCTGGCTAGAACCTCCTTCACCCGTTCCCGCAGCGCCGGCAGCAGTTCGCCCTTAAACCAAGGCCGGGACGCGGCCCACATTCCGTTCCGGGGAGAAGGATGGGGCAAGATCACACTGGCGGGCAAAAGCGACCGGTAGTCGGCCACGCCTGCCGACAGATTGGGGTACTGCTTTGCCCAGTGGGACGCAAACGCGTAGCTACCCAGATAGATCCGCAGTTCCACCTTCATGAGCAAGGGCAAGATCCGCGGGTGCCAAAGCGGCGCACACTCCGGACGAGGTGGGAGATCGCCTTGGCCGCTGCTGCCCGGATAACAGAACCCGGTGGGGACTAGCGCAATCTGGCGGGCATCATAAAACTGCTCACGCGAGACCCCCAGCCACTCCCGCAACCGGTCCCCGCTGCGATCCCGCCACGCGATACCCGCCTCGTGAGTGGCCTTCCCTGGTGCTTGGCCAATCAGCATAATCCTGGATAACGGGTGCGCGGCAAGAAGAGGCTTGGGGCCTAAAGGAAGCGCCGAAGCGCACGCCGTGCAGGCGCGCGCCTCGTCCAGGATCTTCAAAAGCGGATGAGCGGCGCTCATGCGGCGGTGTAGAACCGCTCGGACACAACCTTTCCGCCCGCCCAACGCCGCCGCAGCACTTCGTTCCACAACACCGGACCATTGGTGGTGGCCAAGTCGAACGTCCACTCGCTCATGGAAACGCCGTCGCCAATGGTCTGGCTGTGCAGGGTCAGCCCATTCACGGCGGTGACGGTCTTGAAGAAGGCCGAGAGGTACTCCTTATGGCCGTTCTTCCCGCCGGTCCGCGGCGGCTTGTTCCCTTCCTGGTAAATGCAGTCATCGGCGTAGAACAACTCGGTCGCCTCCACCATTTCGCCTTTGGCGATCAGTGCGTTCAGCTGCGTCTCTAATTCACGAATATCTTCCATTGCGGTCTCTCCTGTTCAGCTCACTAGTTAACGATTAGTTCCCCGGTCATGGTGGGGTGATAGGTGCAAATGTATGGGAAGTGTCCCTTTTGCTTTGCGACAAAGCTCCAGGAGCCACCTTGGTTCAGATTCTTAGAATCAAATACCTTCTTGGCGGTCGCGGTGTGCGGCACGATGTCCTGGTTAGTCCAGGTCACCGTATCGCCCACCGCCACCTCCACTTTCTCCGGCACGAAGCGGAAGCCCTTGATCAGAATGGTGTGCGTCTTGCCCGCCGGATTCGGTCCGGCCGGCGACGGGGTGACGAAGGCCATCACAATGCCAGCCAACACCAACGCGCCCGGGACCTTAAGTTGAACTGGCATGGAAATCCTTCCCGTTCTTACTTGCTGTGCTTCATGCCGCCCATCGCCTGCGATCCGCTTTGCAGCGTACGCGCATGCTCCAGGTGCTTCAAGAACAGTGGCTGCGCGCCCTGCAAGGCGGCCTTCAATTCCGCATTCTGCGCGTTGGGAATCAGCACGCCGTCCACGGCGCCGGTCACCGTGGCGTGATAATTCACTTCATTGGTGATGTAGAACTTGTCGAACTCCTTGCCGGTCAACTTATGCAGCTGCGCGGTGATCTCCACTGAACCCTGCTTTAGCCCCTCACTGGTGGGGCTCGATTCCCCGGAGACGCCCAGCTTTGCGGCCAAGCCGATGACGCTCTGTTGAACAGCGGAGTGATCCGTGATCATCCGTTGCGCGAACTCGCGGACGCCCTTGTTTTTCGACTTGGCCAGTGCAATCTTGCCGTAGTCGATATCAATCTGATCAGCCGCCAACACAATCCCCACAATCTGGGCATCGGTGGGCCCGTCCGCGGCCTGCGCGGGGGTGGCGAGCGTCGCCGGCACCAGCAGATAGAGCGCTGCGGCCGGAATCGCGAACAGGTGAATCTTGGTCATTAAGTTTCCTTTCAACTTCCTTGCGTAGCTTCGATGCAAGACGGCGGCAGATTTGTGACCAACTTCACCAGATACATTTTCGGGTCAATGCAACCCTCTTCGTCACAAAACGGCGAATCCAGTTTTCTAAGGAATAAAGGCGGTGCCGCATGACATGTACAAACTTCGAGAAGCTGGTGAGCGACTACTTATTTTGCCGGCTCTCGCCCGCACAATTGACCCTGTTCTATGAACACCTGAGCGGGTGCGCCGATTGCCGCGACTTTCTCGAACGTTACCGCCGCGTGGTTTCCCTGTTACGGGAAGAAAGACACACAACATGACGCCAGTTGACGAACAACCTCCGGAGACCCTGCTGCTGGAGGGTCTCCGGTCGGGCAATGCAACCAGCTTTGAGCACTTGCTGAGGGACTACGGCGGTCGGCTCCTGGCCACCGCCACCCGCATCCTGGGACGTGAAGATGAGGCTCAGGACGTCGTCCAGGAGACCTTAATCTCCACCTGGAAGAACATTCAGAGTTTCCAGGGCACCTCCAGTTTGGCTACCTGGCTGCACCGGATCACGATTAACGCCTGCCTGGCGCGGCTTCGGACCAGCCGCGTGAAAAGCGAGATCAGCATCAGCGATGGTGCCCGGCCGGTCAGCTTGGCCTTCGAAGGGTTGCCGACCGCCTGGTCAGAGCCTGGCCCGAATCTCGAAAAGCGCGTCGCCATGCGTCGTGCGCTTCAAAACGCACTCCGGCTGATCCCGGAACAGTTCCGGGCCGTGCTGTTGCTGCGCGATGTTGAGGAGTTGAGTTCGCAAGAGGTGGCGGAGCGCTTGGGCATTCCCGACGCCACCGTCCGGCAACGCCTGCACCGCGCCCGCGCTGCGATGGCCGAATTGCTCCGGCCGGAGCTCTGCGATGGCCCGGAACTGACCTGCGGCGGTCAGTTCGACCTGCTGATGGACTTCATCGATCAGTCGCTGCCTTCTGATCTGCAGCAGCCCGTCACGCAGCATGTCGAATCGTGTCCGGTCTGCGATTCCTTGCACGGTACTTACCGGATGACCATCGGGCTCCCACGCGCCATCGCAGAACTCACGGCGATGGAGGCAGAGCCGGACTGGACCCAGGCGACCATCGCGTTGGCCACGCAACCAGCCTAAGCGCCGCAAGTCAGGTTACCGTCCGCGCCAGGCAGCGTCGGTAGCACCGAGCGACACCAGATTCGCAAAGATCCGCGCCGCTCCCGGCACCGCATAGGGGATCTGCCGGTACCAGGCATAGGCGCAATAGATGTAGAGCCCTTTGCCGTGCTTCGCCACCAGCCAGCCGCCGCGTTGCGAGGATTGGCCCGTGTCGTTGGAGGCGACCAGCGGCTTGTAGCGCGGGTCCCAGATGGACATGAACTTTGAACCGCGCTGCTCCACCCACCCCTGGAAATCAGCGGCGGTGATCTTGTTGGGTGATTGGAACACCGGGTCCGCCGGGTCGAGTATTTCTACTGGGGCGTCTTCCTCACTGATCTCTTCGGCGCGCATGGTCATCGAATAGGGGTACGGCCCGTAATTGCCGTCAAACTCCTGCGTGTTGTACTGCACCACCAGCACGCCGCCTTGTGCTACATAGTCGAGCAGCCGCTGGTTGTAGGCCTTCAGTTCGCGCCGCGCGGCGTAGGCGCGGATGCCCAGCATCACGGTGGAGTACTTCTTCAAGTCGCCGCTGGCGATGGCCGTGGCATCCAGCAGATCATAGGGCACCCCCAACTGCTCCAGCCCCTGCGGCACGCTATCGCCCGTGCCCATCACATAGCCGACGCGGAGCTTTGGCGAGACCTTGACGTCGACACTCGCGACGCGGTGCGTAGCCGGAGGCGCGAGATAAACCGTTTCGGTGCCTGGTTGCCCGATCGGCACAAACCCGGCGCGGTACTCGCGGCCGTTGACGGTGGCCACCGCCGCCACGGGTTGCTCGCCCGCCGCCTGTCCAGCGGGAGGTACCAGCGTGAAACTGGCATTGGCCTCTTCGCGCTCCTTCTCAAAGGCAAACGGAACGCTTGCCGGCTGCACCGTCCAACCCGCCGGAACAGTCAGCTTCACGGCGCCTTTGGTTTGCCCGAAAGCGTTGTTGCGGACGTTGACGCTCACCTTGTACTCACGCCGGCCCAGCGGCAAGACGCCAGCTTCGCTCGAAAACTTCACCGACACGGGCGGCCCCACCACCAGCGCGCGACGCGATTGGCCGGCCACGGGGTCGACGACGCTCGCTTCAAACGGCGCGGCGATCAGGCAGTCCAAGCCACGGTACTTAAACGTCACCGCACCCAACGCCGGAGCGGCGGGGAGAGGTTGCGAGAACTGCTGCATGTCGAGAATCTGGTAGACCGAATCCCGCACGGAGTTCCGGCGCCAGTAGGCTTGCGTCGGCTTGGCATCCTCCGGCACGGTCAAGTTGAAGCGCCCGGTGCGTTGACCATCAGCAGAGAAGGCCCAGCCTTCCGCCCGGATGCCATAGCGGATGTCCTCCACCGGATCGCCTCCGCGCTGGTGCAATTTGACGGAGACCTTCAACTGCTGGCCCGGCGTGACGACGCTGACTGTCTCCACCGCCCGGAAAGCGGCCATCGGCCCGGTGGGAGGATTTTCCGGTTCCACCAATGCCTCCACCTCCAAGCCGAGCGCCAACCGCAGAGCCTCGACAATCTGAGGCTCCTTCAACTGCGTGTCCAAAGAATCAGGCCGCACCCGCGCGGCGACGAGCGCTTGCGCCAAGTGGGGCGCGCAATTGGTGGGCCAGCCCTTCATCGCCGTCGCCACCGGATCAGCAATGGCGGCCACTGGCTTCAAATCCAGGCGCTCAAAGAAGTCCTTTTCCTTGTCGGGGGTGCCCACGCGGGACTTGGCCAGCTTGTAGTAGCTGACGGCGGGACCGGGGCGCGCCATCGACAAGGCCATTCCTTGCGAGCGGTGCCACCGGTAGCCATCGCGCCCAATTTGCGCGTAGCTGCGGCCCAGCACGGGGTCGTAGACGCCGGAGTCAGAGGCGATCGTCCAGGCTTCGTTCTCGCGCCAGCCGCCCGAATAGAGCTTCTGCACCTGCCAAGGAGGGCCCAGTTCCGGGTGATAATTGGGGTCCGCGGCGGCGTCGAACATCAACTGCGCCATCAGGCCCGCTGCTTGATGATTGCCGTGGCCATCGCGCAGGGTGCCCTGGAAGCGCGACACAATCACATGCGGCTTTACTTGCCGCACGACGCGCACGCAATCCTGCAGCACTTCATCCCGCTTCCAATTGCGGAAGGTCTCGTCCATGGTCTTCGAGAAGCCGTAGTCGACAAACCGCGTGAACCGCACCTTGGCGCCGTAGTATTCGGCGGCCTTCAGCATCTCGCCCGTCCGCAAGGCGCCGAGCCCTTCGAAAAAGTCGCCGCTGACCAGATTCGCGCCGCTCTCACCGCGGTTGAGAATCAGCATGGTCAGGTCCGCGCCCTTGCCGCGCGCCAGCATGGTGAGCGTTCCGGCATCCTCGTCATCCGGGTGCGCGGTGACGCTGAGCACCCGCGCCGTGGTGGCCAAGCGCTTCAGTGCCTGATGCAACCCAGCCGACCCGCGATCTTCGGGCAGTGGATCTTTAGCCGCTGCGGAGGCGGCTAGGAGAGTACCGGCAAGGAGACAGTGGAGGGCGATGCGCATATCTGGAGGGCTCTCTCTCTGGCCGCGGCGATGGAGCGGCTCTTGATTTCTTCATAACCGCGAATACCGTCCGGCAAGGCGGCCAGTTCAGCTAATCGCGGATGATCCAGGTTGTCTAGAATCAACTGGCGGTACCAGTCGATGGTGGCCCGCTCTTCGCGGCGGTGCCGGGCGTACCCGAACAGATCGAGCGGCGTTCCCCGCAGCCCTTTCAAGGCCGAAAGCAGTTGCAGCGCCGGGCGGAACCAGGGGCCCAGTTCCAGCTTCTGCTTCAGGCCCCAGGCACGCAGCAGGGGCGGGTGCAGATTGTACGTAACGCGGCCCTCCACGCGGCTGAGCAAGCGGGCGACTTCGTATTCGTCCTTGTAGGCCATCAGTTTGTAGAGGTTCTGCGCCACGACCGCGCGAACCGCCAGCGGCACCTGCGCGACAAACTCCGCGTGCTGCTGCGCGTAGCCCGAATTCTGATAGGCGGTCAACTCCGCCGCGTAATCCAGCACTGGCGGCGGGGCCTTCTTTGATTCCGCCGGACGGCCATAGAACGACCGGCCCCAGTGGAACGCGGCAATGTTCCCCTCCGCTTCGACGCCGTTCAGCCGGATGGCCGCTTCGATCGACGCTTGCGAAATCGGGATCAACCCGGCCTGCCAGGCAAAGCCGGTCAGGAAGATGTTGACGAACAAATGGCTGGAAAGCTTCTCCTCGGCCAGCCGCGTGGCATCGACATTCAGCGCGCCCGGGATGGTTGAATTCTTCACCGCCAGCCGTGCCCCGTCCGGCACGCCGCCCGGGTCAAAGGCCACCACCACATCCGGATCAAAGATCCGCGCAGCCGTCTTCAAGGGCTGACGGCTGAGCGTCAGGTGCGACGTCACGGCTCCGCCTTTTTGGGCAAGGCCAGTCTGGTCGAGCGATGTGACATGGAGGCCATCCCGCAACGCCGCCGTCGCCAGCAGAGCGTTGATGGTCACCACACCGGTGCCGCCAATGCCGGGCATCAGGATGCGGTAGCCGTGGTCGCAGATCTCCACCATACGGGCCGGAGCCGGAGTTTCGGGCGGAGGAAGCGGCGCCGCGCGGCGCACGACCTTGGGCTCATCGTAGACGGTGAGGAACGAGGGACAGTCACCAAAGGCGCACGTGTAGTCCTTGTTGCAGGAAGACTGGTGAATGGCCATCTTCTCGCCCTTCGACGTCGCCACACGCTGCAAGCTGGCGCAATTGGACTCCGTGACGCAATCGCCGCAGCCTTCGCAGACGTCGCTCTGGATGATCAGCCGCTTTGCGGGTTCGGCCATCTTGCCACGTGACCGTTGACGCCGCTTCTCGGCGGCGCACTCCTGGTCATAGATCATCACGGTGACCCCGGGCGTGGCTTCCAGTTCCCGCAGGACCTCCGGCAGTGCGATCCGGTCCCGCACTTCGGCATTGGGCGCGAACTGGGCCCGCATCGGGGCATAGCGTTCGACATCTTCCACCAGCACGATGATCCGGCGGACCCCTTCGGCTTCCAGCTTCCGCGTGAGCTGCGGCACCGGCAGCGCGCCTTGCGCATCCTGCCCGCCGGTCATGGCGACGTGCCCGTTGTAGAGCAGCTTGAAGGTGATGTTGACCTTGGCGGCGATGCAGGCCTGGATGGAGAGCGACCCGGAATGGAAGTACGTCCCATCGCCAATGTTCTGGATCATGTGCTTGCGCTCGCTAAACGGAGCCATGCCGATCCATGGCGCGCCTTCGCCACCCATATGCGTCGCGTAGCTGAAGCCGCGGCCGGAGGCACCCAGCATCACGGCCATGCCGTGGCAGCCCGTGCCGCCCCCCGCAATCTGGCCTTCCAGCAACAGCGTCGAACGGTTGTGCGGGCACCCGGAACAGAAATTCGGCTTGCGCCACGGCACCTTCGCGGTGGCCGGCAACGCCTGGCCGGTCATCACGGCCGCGATCAACTCCGGCGTCAGTTCGCCATAGGCCGGAAACAGGTTTTTGCCTTCCACCTGCGGCCGCTCCGCGTCGTTGCACAGCAGCTCGCGAATCTGCATTTCGAGGAAGCTGCGCTTCTCTTCGATGACGATCAGCCGCTCGACACCACGCGCCAGTTCGCGGGTGAACTCGGGTTCAATCGGGAACGTCATCGCGTACTTGCCGATGCGGTAACTGGCCGGGTCCACGCCCATCAGCCGGAAGGCTTCCATCAGGTCGTAGTAGGTCTTGCCCGCCGTGGCGATGGCGATCTTGCCGTCACCCTCGATGCGATCCAGGCCATTGGCGCGCACGAACGCCTTCACCGCCTCCAGGCGTCGCGTGCTGGCTTCCACTTCCAGGCGATGCGTGTGCGGGATCACCAGCATCGGGTCCGTGTGCTTGGCGTAGCCTTCAGGCGAGACGAAAGTCCGATGGGCGAGCGACACATCCACCGTCCCGCCGCCGTCGCACACATCGGTCACCAGCTTCAAGCCCGCCCAGGCCCCCGAATAGCGAGACAGCGCAATGGCGGCCAAGCCCAGATCCAGAACCTCTTGCGCATTGCCGGGGTAGAGCACCGGGATGGCGAAGTTCATCAGGCTGAAGTCGGACTGGTGCGGAATGGTAGAACTTTTCGAGGTGTGATCATCACCGGCCAGCACAATCGCCGCGCAAGCTCCGGGTGAGCCGGCGAGATTGGCATGGCGCAGGATGTCGCCACTGCGGTCCACGCCCGGGCCCTTGCCGTACCAGATGCCGACCACGCCATCCACCTTCTTGGGACCCGCCACATCCAGAATCTGGCTGCCCAGAATGGACGTCGCAGCCAAGTCCTCATTGACGCCGGGTTGGGCGACGATGTTGTGTTCGCGCAGCAAACTTGAGACGCGTTGCAGCGCCAGATCGTAGCCGCCGAGTGGCGAGCCTTCGTAGCCGGAGATGAAAACGCCCGTGTTCAAACCGGCGCGCCGGTCCAGGCGCATCTGGTCTACGGGCAAGCGAACCAGGGCCTGAATGCCGGTCAGGTAGTGGATGCCCTCCAGGGCTGTGTACTTATCGTTGAGCGTCACCGTGTTCCGTGATCGTATCATTGACAAGTTGAGGCAACGAGTTCATCCGACGGAAAGGCGGCAACGACGGGCATGAGTGTGATGGTCCGCTTCGGCAACCGTAAGGCGATTTTGTGTCAGGCGCGCTGGCAGGCCGCCGACACGGCGCTGGAAACTATGCTGAATGAAGCCACGCAGCAATGGCTGGCGGAGACCGGCGGACCGCCCCTGGGCGACGCCGACCCGGACTTCACCACGGCCCTCACCGTAGGCATTGCCCACGGCGGCCGCATCCACCGCAACATTCCCAGCCGCCGGCCGATCACGCGCGAAGTCTACATGAAGGCGCGCCAGATCCCGCTGTTCTAGAAAGCCGTTCCCAGCTTGATCACGTCCGCCACCTGCCGGTTCAGCACAATCTCCACCAGCGTGGTCGAGAACGGGTAGAAGAACGCGAGGCCCGTTTTTGACGTGGAGGTCGGCAACTCGATCTCCGCACTCCAGGACGGGCCGCCAGTTTCGATCTCGGCCTGGTAGCCGACGTACTTGGCGTAGTTGGTGCCCGTGTTGGCGATCAGACGGAGCCGGATGTCGCCCTTCATGGCATCCTTCAGCCGGCTCAAGTCCACGTGGATGGAGCGGTAGCTGGGGTCGGCCGAGTAGTTATGGACATCCAGATCCGCCTGCTTGGTGAGGCTTTTCTCTTTGCCCTTGGCGTCGCGGGTGAACAGATCGAGGAAGTAGTCCTTGACGCCGTCACCGCGCTCATCCACCACGTGCGTGACAAAGTGCTGGTAAGGCTTCACCTTCGCCTTCACCGGATCGCTGACCGCCGCCGCATCAATCACCCACTTGGCGTAGGCCACTTCGTCATTCACGGCCAGCGCGCCCAGGAACAGCTTCTGCAACTCCGGCGTCGGCTTGGACAGGATCGTCCCGTGATTCATCTTGCCCAGCAGCGTCACGGGCAGTTCGATCCGGGGCGGGTCGGAGTGCGTACGCCGCGCCTCTTCGGCTCCACCGGGAGGGCCCGCAAGGTCCAGCGTGAACTTCACCGCGTTCAAACCCACCTGCGACCAGCGCACGCAACCGTCGGTGCCGGGGTCCGAGGCAAATCGAGCAAAGCCATCAAACGGCTCCGTGCCAACAAAGATGAAGGGGTACGGCGTGTTCGGGCCGGGTCCGTAGAACACCTTGCCACCCAGCAGATCCTTGTGGGCCAGGTCCCAAGTGAAGCGGCTGCCGCACTCCAGCGCATCCAGGAACAGATCGCCCGGCTCCAGGAAGTCCGGGCCCGGTTCCTTGTTCCCCTTCACCAGCGCCCCCACAAAGCTGCGACCCTTGGCCGCCAGCGGAGACCCGAACGTCGCCGGAGCGAGGCCAATCAGATGCTTCAGCCGCCGGACATTTTTGGCGAATCGCGCCAGCCAACTCCGCAACACCAACATGCCGGTGGAATGGACCACCGCGTCGAAAGAATCATTCGGTCCTACGCCCGCCTGCGCCAGGACGGCCTCAAAACCTTCGGCGATGTCGCTGATGTTGATCTCATTGACCAGGGAACGGTAGCTACAGATCTTGATGTCCGTTTCGAGGTAGCCGTTCTGCATCAGGATCGCTTTCCAGGTGCCGAACGAAGCACCCTGATCCGAGTAACCGTGCAACAAAACGATAGGTCGTGGCATTGCGCCATTCTAGACCTAACGGCTGGGCGAAATACAGAAGTATTTTTCGGAGCGCTACTTTTTGCCGGGCGACGAGGCCTTCAGCAGCGGGGTCAGCGTGCGCATGACATTGGCCGCTACTAAGCGATTGCCTTCGGCGGTGGCGTGGATGCCGTCGGCCTGCATCAGCTTCGGGTTCAGAGCGACGCCTTCCAACAAGAAACGGATGCGCGGCAGCTTCTGCTTGGCGGCTAGCTCCACAAAGATCTGTTCGAACTCCCGGATGTAATCCGGTCCATAGTTGGGTGGCAGCGTCATGCCCGCAATCACCACCTTGGACCCGCCATCGAGCAGCGCCTGCGTCATCCGGGCCATATTGGAGCGTGTCTCGGTCAGTGGCAGCCCGCGCAGGCCGTCATTGCCGCCCAGTTCCAGAATCGTGATCACCGGTTGCAACGCCACCGCGCTTTGGATGCGCGAAAGGCCGCCTGACGTGGTATCGCCGCTGATCCCCAAATTGACTACCCGGTACCGGTGGCCCTTCGCGTCCAGTTCCTTCTGCAGAAAGTCCGGGTAACTCAACCCGGTCTCGACACCGTAGCCGGCCGAAAGCGAGTCACCGAAGCAGACGATCACCGGACGGCCGTCAACGGGCGTCGCCGCTGTCGGAGCGGCTGATGGTTGAACCGATGGCTCCACCGCCGCGGCGGGCGTGGGGGCCGGTTGAGGCGCCCGGGAACATGCCCCGAGCAGCGAAACAAAAATTAAAGTCCAGCGATGCACCTAATGCCAGAATAGAAGATGTAGATGCCTCCCTCACCATCCGCTGCTCCGATCATTGCTGTTCAAGGCCTTACGCGCTCCATCAACTCCGGCACTCACTTGGTTTCGATCTTAAAAGGGATCGATTTTGAAATCCCGCGCGGTCAGTTTGTGGCGATTATGGGCGCCTCCGGCAGCGGCAAGAGCACGCTGCTGGGGTTGCTGGCGGGCCTGGACACGCCGACGACGGGCGCCATCATCATCGACGGCACCGACATCGCGCGCATGGCCGAGGATGACCTGGCGCTGTTGCGCGGCCAGAAGATCGGCTTCGTCTTCCAGTCCTACCAGCTGATCCCCACCTTAACCGCCGAAGAGAACGTCCTGCTGCCGGTGGAATTGGCTGGCGACGGCCGCGCTGATGTCTCGCGGGCGCGGGAACTGCTGGAACTGGTGGGCTTGGGGGGTCGCCTGGACCACTACCCCGTTCAGCTTTCCGGCGGCGAGCAGCAACGCGTGGCCCTGGCCCGCGCCTTTATCTTGAAGCCGCCGATTCTGATGGCCGATGAACCCACCGGCAACCTGGATTCCAAGACCGGCCAGCAGGTGCTGGAACTGCTGATCACGCTGAATCGCCGCGAAGGGGCCACGCTGGTGCTGGTGACGCATGACCGACAACTGGCTGGCCACGCTGACCGGATCATCACCCTGCGTGACGGCTTGATCGTGGCCGATGAACTGGTCTCCGAGATTCCGGAGAGGGCGTAAGCGTGGCCAGGCAAGACAATTTTTCGCTCGCCACTGCGGCGAAGATCGCCTGGCGCGAATCCCGCGCCTCCTCCGTCAAGTTTGGCTTCGTCATTTTGGCCGTGGCCGTGGGGGTGGGCTCGCTCACCGGCGTCCGCGGATTCTCCAGTGCCTTCTACGCCATGCTGCTGAAGGAAGCCCGCACGCTGATGGCGGCGGACCTTTCCGCGCGGGTCTTTGTGATGGCCACGCCGGAGCAACTGGCGGTGATCGACGACCTGGGCCGCCAGGGCATCCGCTCCACGCAGGTGACGGAGACGTTGACCATGGCCGCGTCGCTGAAAGATCCGTCGAAGCCCACCGCCCCGGTGCTGGTCTCGGCCAAGGCGATCGACCCGGCGCTGTATCCCTTCTACGGCGAAGTTCAGCTGACGCCCGCCGCCCGGCTGCGCGATGTGTTGAATGAGAACACAGTGGCCGTCTCTGACGACTTGGCTCTGCGCCTGAACGTCACAACCGGCGACATGATCCGCCTGGGTGGTCAAGACTACAAAGTGATCGGGCAGGTGACCAAGGAACCCGACAAGATGTCGGGCAGCATCAATATCGGCCCGCGCCTCCTGATGACCCGAAGCGGCCTGGAGCGCGCTGGTCTGTTGAACGCCGGCAGTCGCGCCGCACAGCGCTTCCTGTTCCAGTTGCCCATCGCCCAGCCTTCCACCGCCACGCCCCCGCCCGACGTTGAAGCCGTCCGGCAGACCTTGAAGAACACCTTTCCCGAAGCGCAGGTGATCGACTTCCGCGAGACCAATCCGGCCATCACGCGGGGCCTGGAAACTTCGACGCGCTTTCTGTCGCTGGTCAGCCTGATCGCCTTGATTGTCGGCGCGCTGGGCGTAGCTACGGCCATGCATTCGCACTTGCAACAGAAGCTGGATTCCATCGCGGTGATGAAGTGCCTGGGTGCGAGATCCTCGCAGATCATCCGCATCTACCTGTTGCAGACGCTAGCCTTGGGGCTCACCGGCGGTCTGCTTGGGATCGCGGTGGGCGGCGCGGTGCAACTGGCCTTCCCGCACTTGATCGCGCGCTACTTCCAGGTGCCGCCCTCGTTTGTCTGGGATTGGGCGTCGATGGCGCAAGGGTTGCTGGTGGCGGTCTTCTCGACGCTACTGTTCACCCTGCCGCCGCTGCTGTCGGTGCGCGAGATCCGGCCCAACCTGATCCTGCGGCGTGAAATGGGAGAGACGCGCGGCGGCTGGTTCCGCAGCCGTTCCGCCATTGCGGTTTCGGGCGGCATTCTGGTGGGGATGGGTGCGCTGGCGGCCTGGATTGCGGGCGGCAAGCTGGAAGATGCACTCCGCTTGGGCGCGTATTTCACTGGCGGCCTGGCCGTCGCGCTGGGCGTGCTGGCGGGGGTGGCTTCACTGTTGCTGCGCTTGCTGAAGATGGTGGTCAAGATTCGCACGTTGCCCGCCAACTGGCGTCATGGAATGGCCAACCTTTACCGCCCCGGCAACCAAGCCCGAGCGGTTCTGGTGGCGCTGGGCCTCGGCGTGATGTTCACCGTCACCATCTACCTGGTGCAGCAGTCAATCCTTTCCGAGATCGCCGCCTCGGCCCCGCCGGGCATGCCCAACGTCTTTCTGATCGATATCCAGCAATCGCAAAAAGACGGCGTCACGGACCTCGTGAAGCGGCAACCGGGCTTAGACAAGCCACCGGAGCTGATCCCCTCCATCGCCGCGCGCGTCATCAAGGTGAACGGTCAGCCTATTGAGACGACGGAGCTAAAAGGCTTCCAGCGGCGCTTCCGCCAGTCGAGGAACGTCTCCTACGTCACCGCAGCACCTACGCAGACCCAGGTGGTCAGCGGTGCCTGGTGGACTAAAACCGTCGCGGGATTGGTGGCGGTGAGCGAAGACGCTGCCAAGGTTTTGAAGATTTCGCCCGGCACCGAAATCGAGTTCGTCTCGTCCGGCCAACCCCTGCGCGCCCGCGTGGCCGTGGTCTACCGCAACCTGGCTGTCGGCCCAGGCTCGAACACGGAGTTTCTGTTTACGCCGGAAACCGTGGCGGGGCTGCCCACGATTTACTACAGCGCGCTCCGCATGCAAGCCAGCGCGGTCGCTGGCCTCCAGCAGAGCCTCTACCAGCGCTACCCAACGGTGAGCGTCATCAACGTCGCCGACGTCATCCAGACCGTACAGGAAGTGGTGGACCAGATCGCCCTGGTGATCCGCTTCATCTCCACCTTCGCCATCATGGCCGGGGTGATCATCCTAGCCTCCAGCGTCGCCGGCACCCGCTTCCGCCGCATCCGGGAAGTGGTGATCCTGAAGACCCTTGGGGCAACCAGGAAGCGCGTCTCCCGCATCTTCTCCGCCGAGTTCTCGATTCTGGGAGCCACCGCCGGACTGATGGGCAGCCTGCTCGCCAGCGGCTTCGCCAACCTGGTGCTGGTGCAGTTCTTCAAAGGCGACTGGAAGTTCAACGCACCGTCAATTCTGGTGGCCGTGCTGCTGACCGCAGTGATCGCCAACATCGCCGGTTGGGCGGCAAGCGCTCGCATATTGGGCCAGAAGCCACTGGAAGTGTTGCGGGCGGAGTAAGCCGCCCCGTCAGCTACTCCGCCAACTTGCCCGGCATGTCGGCCAGCACGTAGGCCATCACGGCCAGCGCTGCGGTGCACTTTTTGAACTCCATCGGGTCCACTTTGTCCAGCGTGTCGGCGTGCGTGTGGTGCCAGTCGAAATAGTGCGTGCCCACGGTCTGCAGGCCGATGCCGGGGACGCCTTCGCGCATGATGGGGCTGATATCAGCACCACCGCCGCCGATGGTGATGCGGCCCGCACCGATGCCATCGAGCAGTTTACCGATCTGCCGCAGCAGCTCCACCTGCTTGGGATCGCCACCGCCAATGCCGAAACCAAGCGGCCGTTCCCCGCCCCCGTCCATCTCAATGGCCGCGACGTGTTTCTTGACCGCCGCGCCCACCCATTCCTTGTAGGCGGTACCGCCCGCCAGGCCATTCTCTTCATTGGTCCACAGCACCACCCGGACCGTCCGCCGCGGCTGGAGCCCCAACTTCTTCATCAACACCACCGCCTGCAGCGCCGCCATCACGCCGGTGCCGTCATCGTGAGCGCCCTGGCCCACGTCCCAGCTGTCGAGATGGCCGCCCAGCACCACCACTTCATCGGGCTTCTCGCGGCCCACAATCTCGCCGATGACGTTGGCTGATTCGGCGGGCGGCAGCATCTGCGCCTCCATGTGCAAGTTGACCCGCACGGTCTCACCCGCATCGATCAGCCGCTGCATCAGCACGGCATCTTCCAGCGTCACGCTGGCGGCCGGGATCTTGGGCGCGGTGGCGGCATAGTTCAGCGCCCCGGTGTGCGGCGTCTGCAAAGTGGCTGAGCCAACCGCCCGCACCAGTGACGCCACGGCACCCAGCTCCGCCGCGCGCGATGCTCCGGCGGCGCGATAGGTGACCGTGCGGCCATAGCCCTGGTAATCGACGTTGTAGAGCACGATCTTGCCCTTCACCTTCGCCTCGCCCAGCGCCTTCAGCTCCTCGAAATTGCGCACGGCGATCACCTCGGCGGTGATGCCTTCTTTCGGCGTGCCGATGCTGTTGCCCAAACCGAGCATCGTCAGCGGTCGCGCGATCGGTGCGAGGATCTTGGCCGACTCCGCACCGCGCACCCAATGCGGCACCATCACCTTGGGCGTCACGACATTGGCCAGTCCTTCACGCTTCATCTCCGCCGCGGACCAGCGGACGGCCTCTTCGAGAGCTTTTGACCCACCCAGACGTGCGCCGATCCGGTCGCAGAGCCAGGTCAGCTTCGCAAAGCCTCCTTCGTCGGTGAGCGCCGCGCCAACCAGGCGGCCCGCCACGTCCTGATACTGACGGTCCAGCGGCTGCGCTCCGGCCGTCGAAACCGCCAGTGCAACGCCAAATAGAAAAGACTTCTTCGAAGTAAGCATGGGAATCTAAGAGAGTAGCTTATGTCCGACGCCATCCTCTATGTTTCCTTTGGCGGGCCCGAGGGCCCAGCCGACGTCATGCCGTTTCTCGAGAACGTCACCCGCGGCCGCGGCATCCCGCCGGAGCGGTTGGCGGAGGTGGCCGAGCACTACCTGCACTTCGGCGGCAAGAGCCCGATCAACGATCAGAACCGCGCCGTGATCGCCGCGCTGACGGAGCTGCTGTCCACCGAAGGCCCGGCTCTGCCCATCTACTGGGGCAACCGCAACTGGCATCCGCTGCTCACCGACACTCTCGCCCAGATGAAAGCCGATGGCGTCACGCGCGCCTTTGCGTTCGTCACGTCTGCTTTTTCCAGCTACTCCGGCTGCCGGCAGTATCGCGAGAATCTCTATGCGGCCAAGACGGCGGCGGGCTTTGAGGAGCTTGAGCTGGCCAAACTTCGCGTCTACTACAACCACCCCGGCTTTGTGGAGCCGATGGCCGACAACGTCCGCGCCGCCTTGGCCGAGTTGCCGGATGCGCGGCTGGTTTTCACCGCTCACTCCATTCCGATGTCGATGGCGGATACCTGCGACTACACCGTGCAGTTGCGCGAGGCCTGCCGGCTGGTGGCGGAGGCGTGTGGCCATGCGGAGTTCGACCTGGTGTGGCAGAGCCGCAGCGGGCCGCCCACGCAGCCGTGGCTGGAACCTGACATCCTGGACCACCTGCGCGCCATCGCTCCGCGCAACGCCGTCCTGGCCCCCATCGGCTTTGTGTCGGACCACATGGAAGTGCTCTATGACCTGGATACCGAAGCCGTTGACGTGGCCCATGAGTTGGGCATCCAGATCCGGCGGGCACGCACGGTGGGTGCGGACCCGCGCTTCATCGCGATGATTCGCGAACTGGTGCTGGAGCGGCAGGGTGAACTGCCCGCCCGTGCGCTGGGCGTGCGCGGACCCAATCATGATGTCTGCCCGGAGAACTGCTGCCCGGCCCCGGTCCGCCCGGCACGTCCGGCCAGTTCCACGGCACCGCCGTTAGTGGCCCCATCGCGGTAGAGTGGGCATAGGTTCGCTGTGCGGGCCGGTATGACGGAGGGCGGGCGGTGGGTATCGACCAGCATGTACGTACTCTAGGGGCGATGCTAATCATGTTCGGGGTGCTGAGCGCAGTGCTGGCGCTGGTCGCCATGGCTCTCTTTGGTAGCCCTGTTTCATTGATGATCGACGCCACGCAGGCCGGTACGGGCGAATCGTTCAACCTGCCGTTGATTGAGATTCTGGGCTCCGTGTGGATGCTACTTGCCTTAGTGCTGGCGATTCCGCTGGTGGTCACGGGCTTAGGCCTGCGCCAGTTCCGCCCCTGGTCCCGCGACCTGACGATGGTAGTCTGCGCGCTGATGCTGGCGGAATTCCCCATCGGTACTCTGTTGGCGGTCTACGGTTTCTGGGTGGTGTTGTCACCCGAAGTGGAACCGCTCTTCTCGCCCCGCTAACCGCGTGCCAGATAGACAAACCGCAACAAAAACAAACCGGCCAGCAGGTAGACAAACCAGTGGACCCGCTTGCCCCGGATCGACTTGAGCAGCACGTAGCTGAGGAATCCCGCTGCCAGACCGTTGGCGATCGAAAACGTCAGCGGGATTAGGGCGATGGTGAGGAACGCGGGAATCGCTACCTCCAGGTCGTTCCAGGCGATCTCGGCGGTGTGCTTCATCATGAGGCAACCCACGAGAATCAAGGCCGGTGCCGTGGCCCCAGCCGGGATCACGCCAGCCACCGGAACCAGGAACAACGCGAGCACGAACAGCAGCGCCACCACGATGGCGGTGACTCCGGAGCGTCCGCCGGCGGCCACGCCCGCCGCGCTTTCGATGTAGCTCACCACCGTCGAAGTTCCCAGCAACGACCCGCCCATGGTGGCGGTGGCGTCCGCCAACAGGATGCGATCGACGCGCGGGATACGGTTGGCCGCATCGAACAGACCAGCGCGCTTGCCCACCGCCACCAGCGTGCCGACGTTGTCGAACATGTCGACAAACAGGAACACGAAGATGATCTCGACCGCGCCTAAGCTGAGCGCGCGCCCGATGTCCAGCTTCAGCGCCGTTTCACCGAGCGCAGCCAGTGGCGATGCCGTGGAGGTCCAAGCGGTCTGGCCCGTCACCAACGCTACTGCGGTGGTGATCGCCACGCCCCACAACATCGCGCCACGGACGTTCCACACCATCAGGCCGGCGGTGACGAATAGACCCACAATGGCCAACAGCGCGGTGGGAGAAGATAGCTTGCCCAGTTCCACTAGTGTCGCCGGGCTGGCGACAATCAGGCCCGCGTTCCGCAACCCGATCAGCGCAATAAAGAAGCCAATGCCCGCGGCCACGGCGGCGTAAAGGTCGCTGGGGATGGCCTCCACTATCATCTGGCGCACGCCGGTCAAAGTGAGCAGCAGGAATGCCGCGCCCGAGAGAAACACCGCGCCCAGGGCCACTTCCCAGGGCACGCCCATGCCCTTCACCACGGCGTAGGTGAAGTACGCGTTCAAGCCCATGCCGGGTGCCAGCGCAATGGGATACCGCGCCACCGCGCCCATCAGAAAACTGCCCAGTGCGGCGGAGAGGCAGGTGGCCGCCGTGGTGGCCGCCACGGGCATTCCGGCATCCTTCAAGATGGACGGATTGACGAAGATGATGTAGGCCATGGTGACAAACGTCGTCAGCCCGGCCAGAATCTCCGTGCGCCAGTTGGTGCCTAGTTTTTCGAACTCAAAGTACCGCTCCAGGGTCTGCTTCAAAGCGGCCTACGGCTCCCACTTTTCCAGGCGCCAGGCCATGTCCCAGAATAGATACTCGTAGCGAACACTGGCCATAAAGTGTTCCTCAAAGCTAGCCGCGTCAAAATGAGTTAAGCCATCCACCACGGCCAGTTCGCGCTTCACCGTCACTCCGTAGGATTCGCCGCCATATTGATTGATCCACTGCTGATAGTCCTTGTTCTTGGACCCGCGCTTGATCAACTCCCGCCCCACTTCGGCGTAGATCCAGTAGCACGGCGTCACCGCCGCTACGCCATCGGCGAAAGTGCCTTGATGGGCTACGGCCAGCATGTGATTGGTGTAGGCGGCACAGGTGGGGGCCATGCGGGCCGCCTTTAATTCAGCCGCCGAAAAGTACTGCGCGTGCATTTGCCGCTCTTCTTTGATGCAGCCGATGGCACCTTCAGAAAAGAACTGGCTGATCTCCTGCGTGGGAGCCTTGGCGGCCACGACATTGAGCGCCTTGGCATAGCGGCCCAGGTAGATGGCGTCCTGCAGCATGTAGTAGCGGAACTTCTCCATCGGCAACGTGCCATCGGCCAGCCCGGTGAGGAACGGATGCGCCAGCATCTTCCGGTAAAGCGGCAGCGCCTGCTGCCAGAGCTTGTCCGTGTACTTGCCCGCCGCACTGGCGCGGCCCACGGCACCCCAAGCCAGCGGCAGCGCCAACAGTTCGCGCCGCCTCAACCGAACACTTCCTTGATCACGTTACCCCCAAAGTCGGTCAGCTTCTCGTGGCGGCCATTGTGCAGGTACCACAGCTTGTGTTGGTCCAGGCCTAAGGCGTGCAAAATCGTCGCGTGGAAGTCCCGCATGTGATACTTCGTGCCGGCACAGTAGAGGCCAAAGTCATCGGTGGCACCGATCGTCTGGCCGCCCTTGACGCCGCCGCCCGCAAACCACATGGTGAAGCCGTGCATGTTGTGGTCACGGCCATTGCCCGATTGCGACATCGGCAGACGTCCGAATTCACTGCCCCAGATCACCAGCGTGTCGTCGAGCAACCCGCGCGACTTCAAGTCCTTCAGCAGCGCCGCGATGGGCTGATCGGTCATGCCGGCCATCTTGCGATGGTTGGGCACCAGGTCCTTGTGCGCGTCCCATTGGACACTGACCGGGCCGCCGCCGGAATAGATCTGCACGAAGCGTACACCGCGTTCCACCATGCGGCGGGCCAGCAGGCAGCGGGTGCCGAACTCGGAGGTCTCCTTGCGATCCAGACCATACAGCTTCTTGGTCGCCTCGGTCTCCTTGGTCAAGTCCACGGCTTCGGGCGCGTGCGATTGCATTTTGAAAGCCAGCTCGTAGCTGGCGATGCGCGCGGCCATTTCGGAATCACCCGGTGCCGTGTCCAGATCGTTCATCTTTTGTAGCAGGTCGAGCGTCGCCTTCTGGCGTTCGAGCGTCGTGCCCGCGGGGGCCTTCAAATGCAGGATCGGCGTCGGACCCGGGCGCAGCAGCGTCCCCTGGTAGACGGCCGGCAGGAAGGCCGAACCCCAACACGGCGTGCCGCCCTCCGGAGTCCCTTCCGGTTGCGGCATGACGACGTAGGCGGGCAGGTTGTCGGAGGTTGAACCCAGGCCATAGGTCACCCAGGAGCCCATGCTGGGGTAGCCCATCAAAATGCGGCCGGTGTGCACCTGATACATCGCCGGAGCATGCACGACGCTTTCGGTGTAGAAGTTGCGGACGAAGCAGATGTCGTCCACGCAGTCCTTCAGGTTCGGGAAAAGGTCCGAGACCCATGCTCCCGATTGGCCGTACTGCTTGAACGTAAACGGCGAAGCCAGGATCGGTGTTGAGCCATCGGTGAACTGGCTGGTGATCTTGCCGAAGCTTTCGGGCAACTTCTGCCCTTCGTACTTGGCCAGCATCGGCTTCGGGTCAAACGTATCCATCTGCCCCGGTGCCCCCACCATGAACAGGAAGATGACGTTCTTGGCCTTGCCTGGAAAGTGCTGCGGCTTGGCCGCGAGCGGGTTCGTCCTTTCGGCAAAAGCACCTTTGGCGAGCATGGCCTCCAGCGCAATGCCGCCAAAGCCATGCGCCGCCGCACGCAACACATCACGCCGCGACGAACGCGAGCAGAGGCCTTCAGGCGGCTTAGGGAAGGTAGATGAACTCATTGCGATTTAGTAGCGCCAACGCGAAGTCCGCCACGGTTCCACCTTTCTTGAAAAACTCCTCCGCCAGCTTCCGTTCTTCCGGCCGCGGCTCGCGGGTTAAGGCCAGGGAGTAGGCATCACCCACTGGATCTTTCTTCCCCAGCCGTGCGGCAAACGCCCGCGCCGACTCGGCCATGAAGTCTGAATTCATCATCGTCAACGCCTGCAGCGCATGGGTCGACGTGGGCCGCTGCGGGCAACTGGACATGGTGTCCGGCTGATCGAAGTTGGCAAGCATCGGCAGACGCACCGTGCGCTTATTCAGCACGTATACAGTGCGCCGGTACATCTCGCGCCGATCCTTCGGCAGTGGCCAGAGATTGTCGGGCTCCTGCTCAGTAAAGATGATGTCGTAGATCTCCTGCTCGATGGGCGTCTTCACGGGAGGTCCGTACATCTTGGCGTTCAGCTGGCCCGAGACGGCCAGGATCGAATCACGCACCACTTCCGCATCCATCCGCCGCCGCTGCACGGCTGACTGGCGGTAGGTGCTGGACGTCAAGATCATCCGGTCCAGCTTCTTGATGTCCCAGCCGGAGGCGACAAACTCGCTCGCCATCCAATCCAGCAGCTTGGGGTTGGTGGGCCGCTCGCCCAGCGTGCCGAAATCGTTGGGCGTCTTCACCACGCCCTCGCCCATCCGGAACTGCCACATCCGGTTGACGAACACTCGCGCGGTCAAAGGATGATCGGCGGAGGCCAGCCATTCGGCCAGTTGCGCGCGCCGTCCGGCGACGTCACGCGTCACATCGCCCAGGTCCTGCTGCCCGCGCGCCAAAGCCAGCACCAGCGGGACACCCGGCTCCACCTGACCTTGCTTCATCTTGTGGTCGCCCACCTTCAAGATGTGCGTCGCATGCGGCTTGCCGCTATTCACCGCGGCATAGGCGTGCGGTGGCGGCTCCGGTTCGATCAGTTCCAGCTCATGCAGCTTTTCGCGCCAGCCTTTGCGGACCGCCAGCTCTGCCGCCGGGATGGTGGCCAGCACCTCGTCCCAGGTGGAGCCAGTCTGCGATTCCGCGTTCTTGGCTAGTTCCCCTTGCTCCGGGGTGCGCTGTGCTTCCGGCACGGCCAACGCATCGCGGAACTTGGGTTCCAGCTGCGCCCTCTTCTCGGCCTTCAGCTTGGCGCGGTAAGGCTTCTCGATCGCCTTAATGGCATCGAGGATCGGTTTCACTTTCTGCTCCCACTCGTACCGTTCCAAGCTGTAGGAGGCCCATTCCAGCGGCGTCGCAATGGCGACTTCGCGCCCTTCCGTGCCAGCAAAGATGGCGGCCAGGCGGTAGTAGTCGGCCTGCAGGAAGGGGTCGAACTTGTGGTTGTGGCAGCGCGCACATTGCACGGTCAACCCGAGAAAGACGTTGCCGACACCGGCATTCATCTCGATCAGCACTTCCTGCCGGTTCATCTCGAGATCCTGGTTGCCGCCGACAATGTGCTCCGGTCCCGTCCGATGGAAGCCGGTGGCCACCAGGGCATCGGAGTCCGCGGGCCACAGCTCGTCGCCCGCAATTTGCTCCTTCAAGAATTGGTCGAACCGCTTGTTCGAGTTGAAGCTGCGGATCACGTAGTCGCGATAGCGCCAGGCGTGCGTGCGCTCCGCATCCAGCTCATAGCCGTTGGTGTCGGCGTAGCGCACGACATCCAGCCAGCGCTGCCCCCAGCGTTCACCGTAGGCCGTGCCGGCCATCAGGCGGTCCACCAGTTTCTCGTACGCATCGGGGGACTTGTCCGCGAGAAACGCCCGCATTTGGTCGGGTGTCGGCGGCAAGCCGGTGATATCCAGCATCGCGCGCCGCATCATCGCGCGCCGGTCGAGTTCAGTGCGTGGCTCTTCCTTCTTCTCGCGCAGCTTTTCGAGCACGAACGCATCCAGCGGATTGCGGACCCACTTGGACTCGACCGCCGGCACTGGAGGCTTGCGCACCGGTTGGAAGCTCCAGAAATTCTTCCGCGCCTTGACGTTATCCATCTCGCGCGGCTGCACCCAGTTCGGCAGCTCAGCGGCCGCCAGCAGCGCCGGAACCGCGACCATCAAAGTGAGGAAGTAGTGACGCATTAATTGGACTCTATTATACGGCGCGCGCTCGCGAAGACGGCGTGCAACATTTCCGCCGTCAACCGTCCCGTTTGCGTATTCTGCTGGCTGGGGTGGTAACTGCAGATCAGCACCGGCTTCAGCGGGTGTATCAGCCCATGCCCGAACGGCAGCACGGGCAGTCCGGCCACGCCGCGATATCCATCCAGCGCGATGCGGCCCAGCACCACCACCGCTTTCAGATTCTTCAGCAGCGGCAACTCGCGCCGCAGATAGTTGGAACACGTCGCGATCTCCTCTCGCTCCGGCTTGTTGCCGGGCGGCGCGCAATGGACGGGCGCGGAGATAAAGCAGTCGGTCAAGGTCAGCCCATCGCCCCGATGAGTCGATTCCGGTTGGGAGGCGAAGCCAGTTTCGTAGAGCGCCCGGTAAAGAAAATCCCCGCTGCGGTCGCCCGTGAACATGCGGCCCGTCCGATTGGCCCCATGCGCGCCAGGTGCCAACCCCACCACCAACAGCCTTGCCGCCGGGTCACCAAAAGAGGGCACGGGCTTGCCCCAATACTCCTGATCCCGGTACGCCCGCCGCTTCACCCGCGCGATCTCTTCGCGGTGCTCCACCAAGCGTGGACAGAGGCGGCAACGGACGATCTCGTCATTGAGTAACATCACCTCATGATCACCCGGCGCACTCTCGTCGCAACAGCTGCCCTCGCCACCACCGTCAAGCCCGCTCTTTTGGGAGGCACTCCGGTCCGCACCAAGCGGTGGCCCACCTGGCCCGTGACCAACCAAGTGGAAGAACAAGAGATCCTGGGAGCGCTCCGCAGCGGCCGCTGGGGGCGAGGCACGGGCAAGCTGGTGGAGCGGTTTGAAGAAGCCTATGCCACGCTCACCGGAACCAAGCACTGCCTGGCCGTCGCCAACGGCACCAGCGCGCTGATCACGTCGTTGAACGCGTTGGGCATTGGCGCGGGTGACGAGGTGATCGTCCCGCCCTACACCTTTATCGCCACCATCAACTCCGTCCTGCTGCAACACGCGCTGCCGGTGTTTGTCGATACGGATCGCGAGACGTTCCAGATTGATGCGTCGAAGGTGGAGGCGGCGATCACGCCGGAAACCCGGGCGCTGCTGCCCGTTCACATGGGCGGGGCCAGCTTTGATGTGGGCAAGATGCTGGAGATCAGCCGCCGACGCAATGTTCCGCTGATTGAAGATGCGGCGCAGGCGCACCTGGGCGAATGGCGCAACCGCAAAGTGGGTAGCTACGGCTTGGCGGGCTGCTTCAGCTTCCAGGCCTCCAAGAACCTGAACTCCGGCGAAGGCGGGGCCATCATTTCAAGCGACGAAGCGTTCATCGAGAAATGTTTCACGTTCCACAACAACGGCCGCAGCCGCAAAGTAATGACGGCCAGCTTTACCTATCAATCCACCGGTGCCAACCTGCGCCTGACGGAGTTCCAGGCCGCGAT
>JAPKYX010000190.1 GCA_026394075.1 Acidobacteriota bacterium | reverse complement strand
TGCGTCCGATACGAATCCTAGAGCAACAACTACCACTGCGGCTAGGGTGCTCACATTCGTATGCGGACAATCACCGATCAAGCGCCCTCCATCGATAAGCCGGGCAGCCGTGCGGACCTGCCGGTCTCATCGCGGCCATCGCCCAAGATCCTGATTGTGGACGACACGCCCACCAACGTTGAGCTATTGGACAACGTCCTGCGCGCGGAAGGGTTTCGCACGATTTCCGCGGCCGACGGCAGTTCGGCCCGGGCTTTGGGAAGAGTAGAACAGCCGGACCTGATTCTGCTGGATGTCATGATGCCGGGCGAATCGGGCTTTGAGACCTGCTCGCGGCTGAAGTCCGACCCCAACACATCCGATATCCCGATCATCTTCCTTTCGGCTCTCGACGATGTCAAAAACAAAGTGACCGGACTGAAGATCGGCGGCGTCGACTACATCTCCAAACCCGTGCATGGAGAAGAGGTGCTGGCCCGCGTCCGCGTCCATCTGCGGATCAGCGAAAACAACCGCGCGCTGGTGCGGGAGCATCGGGCGCGCCTGGAGAGCTTGCGTGAAGCCCAGCAGGCGATTCTGGTCCGGCCGGAAGACTGCCCGGAGGCATCGTTCGCGGTCTACTACAATCCGCTCGAGGAAACGGGCGGCGACTTTTACGATGTCGTGGCGGTGGACGCGGATGTGTTCGGCTACTTTGTCGCCGACGTCAGCGGACACGGAGCCAGCGCGGCATTTCTGACCTCGGCCATTAAGGCGCTGCTGCGGCAGTATGCCGGGCCGCTCTACTCCCCGGAAGACACCATGCGCGGCGTCGACGCCGTCATGCGGCAGATGCTGGGCGAGGAACAATACCTGACCGCTTGCTATGCGCACCTAAACCGCCGCACGCGCAAGCTCTCAGTGGTCAGCGCCGGGCATCCGCCGCTGGTGCTGGTGAGCGCCACCGGACAGACCACCGTGGTCGAGATGAACAGCGACCCGTTGGGCATCTTCAGTTCCGTCGTGCTCCAGCGCAAGGATCTGCGCGTGGCTCCAGGTGACCGGTTCTACCTCTATAGCGACGGCATGATCGAATCCTCGCCCGGTGCGCCGCGCAAAGCCGGGATTGAGAAGCTAGTGGCCTCCTGCGCGCAGCATCGCAGTGAAGCCCTGGCGACCGCCACGGAAAACATCGCGGCCCAGGTGCTGGCGGGCACGGGCGCGGCCAGTGACGATCTGCTGCTGCTGGCCGTCGAGGTGAGTTCATGAGCCGGTGCTGTGAACTGCGCGCTGAACTCCCCGGCACGCTGGAGGCAGTGGATGCGTTCTGCCAGCAGTTCAGAAGCTGGTATGCCACGGCGGGTGACCGAGACAGCCGTTTCGGGGTGGAGCTACTCCTGCGGGAAGCCCTGACCAATGGCGTGAAGTATGGTTCCGGTTCGGGCACGCCGGTCACCTGCGTGCTTCGCGGAGGACGCCGCCGCTTGCTGATCGCAGTGATGGATCAAGGGCAGGGTTTTGATTGGCGGGCAGTGCTTAATCGGACGCCCGTGGAGATTACCTCCACCGGCGGCCGCGGGTTGGAGATTTACCGCCGGTACGCGGATCGCGTCCGGTTCAACAGTCAGGGTAACAGCGTGGTGTTGATCAAGCGGTTCCTGGCTTCAGCAGTACTTAAGGAGGAAGCAAGATGACGAACGAGAATGCACACGGCGTATTGTGCCCGCAAGGTGATGTGGTGGCTTCGGCCGTGCCGCAACTGCGCACGGAGCTGCGAGACCTGGTGGGCACCGGAGTCCGGCGGCTGGTGGTGGATATGACGAACGTGCAGATGGTCGATTCCGCGGGCTTGGGCCTGCTGATCGCCGCGCACAACTCGTTGAAGAAGGTGGGGGGCGAAATGACAGTCATCCAGGCATCCTCGGACATCCTGGAACTGCTGACCACCCTGCGGATGAACCAGCACTTCACGATCCAAGGCCAATAGAGACGCTTCAGGGAACCGATGAGCAAGCCCACTATCGACGATGAACTGGTCCAGGAGTACCTGGCCGAAAGCCGCGAACATCTCACCACCATCGAAGCGGACCTGCTGCAGATTGAGGACGACGGGGCCGCCATTGACGAGCAGTTAGTGAACCGCGTCTTTCGGGCGGCGCACTCGATCAAGGGCGGGGCCGGTTTCTTTGACTTCGTCCGGATCCGCGAACTGGCCCACAAGGCCGAAAACGTGCTGGACATGGTCCGGTGCCGGCAGATCGTGCCCAACTCCGAGATTGTCAGCATCCTGCTGCTGGCCTTTGACAAGCTGCGCGAAATGCTGGCCGACTACGGGCAGAGCAATTCCATCGACATCGCGGAATTCGTCGCGGCGCTCACCAATCTCACCACCGCGCATCTGGCCACAGATCAGAAGCAGTCGCTGAGTGAACAAGTTTCACTTGCCGTTCCCGATGCCGCCAAGATCATCCGGATCGACGCCTTTGATCTGGCCCAGGCCCGCCGCGGGGGGCGTTCGATTTATCTGATTGAGTACGACCTGTTCCACGATATCCACCGCGTGGGCAAGACGCCGCTGGCCGTGCTGAAGGGGCTGATGAAGTTTGGCACGATCCTGGAAAGCGGCTTGGACCTGGAAACCGCCGGGACGCTGGAAGACGAACCAACCAGCCGGCTGGCGCTAGAGGTTCTCTACGCCACGCCGCTTGAGACCGACTTGATCAACGAAGTGCTGGCCTTGCCACCGGAGCGGGTGAAGCTAATCGAGAAGAATGGCCAAGCCATCAACTTGGCCGGCGCTCCGGCTGGGCAGGTGGCCCCGGCAGTGCCGCCAGCGCCTCCGCCGGTGAGCGTCCCCACCGCGATTGCGCCTGTTGCGGCTGCGTCCGCTCCAGCCGCCGAGGCCGCGGAAGCATCTTCCCGTTCGTCCGGCGCACCGGTGGCGGAAGCCACCATCCGGCTGAACGTGGAGCTGCTCGATTCGCTGATGACGCTAGCCGGGGAACTGGTGCTGAGCCGCAATCAGTTGAGTGAGGCGGTGTCGAGCGACGACAACGCCGGCATTCGTGCCGCCGCGCACCGGTTGAGCCTGGTGACGTCGGAAGTGCAGAGCGCGGTCGCGCTGACGCGCATGCAACCCGTGGGCACGTTGTTCGCCAAGTTCCCGCGCCTGGTCCGTGACCTGGGCCGTGACCTGGGCAAGCAGGTGCAGCTGAAGATTGAAGGCGGCGACGTCGAGATCGACAAGACCATCCTCGAAGGCTTAAGCGATCCGCTGACGCACATGATCCGCAACTCCGTGGACCATGGCGTTGAAATGCCGGACGTCCGCACGGCGGCGGGC
>JAPKYX010000268.1 GCA_026394075.1 Acidobacteriota bacterium | reverse complement strand
GTCGCAAAGTGCCTTCTACGCGGAGGCCATCAATGGCTTTTCGGACGAAGAACTTCAGGGCGAAATTGAAATGTTCGGCAGCAAGTTCCTGCGCGGAGCCATGCTGGTGTCGATGGTGCTTTCCGGCCACGCCGCCTATCGCACGCAGCTATTCTGCTACTTGAAAGCCTGCGGCCGCGAGGAACTGGGCACGGCAAATCTCTGGATGGGCATGGACGCCCCCGCCTCGGCGTAGCAGCGTACCTGTGTAGCAGCCTAGCTGCTTAGCAATAGCGCCCGACCCGGGCCGGTCTCAGCCTTCTTGGGCTGTTGGCCGGCCCTTCATCTTTTTGCACTGCCTTTGGCTCTCGACGGTAGGATAGTCTCTGATGATCCACATTACCGAAGACGACGTCCGGCGCCTGCTGCCGATGACCGAAGCTGTGCGCCTGGTTCGCGAGGCGTTTGTTGAACTCCGTGCCGGCCGCGCGGTGAATCAGATCCGGCGGCGGCTGACGCTGCCCAACGGGGTCGGCCTGCATTCCATGGCCGGGGCCGTGGGGAAGTACTTCGGCACCAAGTTCTACTCGACGTCTCCCACCGGCTACGCCTTCCACTTCATGCTCTACAGCGCCGAGACCGCGCAGCCGCTCGCATTGTTTGAGGCTAACTGGCTGGGCCAGATCCGGACGGGCGCCACCTCCGGCGTCGCGACTGATCTATTGGCCAACCCGGAAGCCAGGGTGCTGGCCGTGATCGGTACCGGGTTTCAGGCCGCCAGCCAGATTGATGCCGTGCGGGTGGTGCGGCCGGGGATCAGCGAAGTCCGTTCCTGGAGCCGGTCCAAGCAAGTGAACTGCGGCTCAGCCGAAGAGTGTGTCCGGGGGGCTGACATCATCTGCACCGCCACCTGGGCCAAGGATCCGGTGCTGGAAGCCGCTTGGGTGAAGCCCGGCGCCCACGTCAATGCCGTGGGGTCCAACTACCGCACGAAGCGTGAACTGCCTGGAGAACTGATCGGGTTGGCGGGTATCGTTGCCGTGGACGCCTTGGAAGCGGCGCACGATGAGGCGGGGGATCTACTGATGGCCGATGTCGACTGGAGCCGGGTGATCGAATTGAAAGATCTGGAAGCTTCCTGGCAGCCGGACCGCGTCAGCGTCTTCAAGTCGGTCGGCCTTTGTGTGGAGGACGTCGCCGTGGCCGGTTACGTCTACGAGCAGATGATCAAGTAGCGGCTCCGGCGGCCTACTCCGGAGCGCCGAGGCTGGAATCCGCGTCGCGCCAGGCACTGATCTTCAGCCGGCGGCAGATCCAGCACAGGCCCTCAGCGTCATTCACCGAAGGCAACGTGGATGCGGCCGCTCCGCAGACGGGGCATTTTGCAACTTTCACTTTTACCGGCGGCGGCACGGGTGCTGCCGTGGGTTGTGGTTTGTTGCCGACTGCTCCATTCATACTCTCTATCCTAACAGCCTGGCCCAATGGCCTGGGGAGCCGATTAGGCGGCAGCGCGGCGAAGACGCATGACGTAGGCTGCGTCCAACGGCGAGGAGCAGCGGGGGCACTTCTGGCCCGAAGTCACGCGAGGTAGCTTTCTTCCACTGGCCGTGCGCACATAGCCAACATGCGCGGGGACAGTGTGAGTGCAGATAGGGCAATAGACGTCGGCGTTATGTTCATTTGCGGCCGGCGCGGTTTGGGTTTGGGGTACGGCGCTTATCACAGCGGTCATATCGTCTTTCCTCGTTTCAAAGATTAGGACGAAGAAGGCCGGAAAAAAGATTCGTACTTTTTTACGGGATCGCAACAAAGAAAAAGGCGCCCTCATCCAGAGGACGAGAGCGCCCGCGCCTATGATCAGAACCGCCGGAGGGAGCTGTTCTGATCACAGGCGGCCAAACCCAGTAACTCGATCAGTCGCCGACGGCCGGTAGCGGTGCCGGGGAAGTGCCGCGCTTGGAGAAGTAGGCCTTCGCCTCTTCTACCAGCGAGTAACCCACCGGAACCACCAGCAAGCTCAGCAACAAGCACAGCGACTGTCCGCCGATGATCGTGATCGCGATCGCCGAGCGCGTCGAAGCACCCGCTCCAATGCCCACCGCCGTTGGGATCAAGCCCGCGATGATGGCCAGGGTGGTCATCAGAATCGGGCGTAACCGGACGCGATTGGCTTCCAGAATTGCCCCACGCAGCGGATAATTCCGGCTGCGCAGCGTGTTCATATAGTCGATCTGGAGAATGCCGTTCTTCTTCACAATCCCCAGCAGCAGCAGGATCCCCAGTGCGCTGAAGAGGTTCAGCGACCGGCCCGTCAGGATCAACGACAGCAGCGCAAACGGGATCGAGAGCGGCAGCGTGGCCAGAATGATCAGCGGCTGCACCAGACTCTCAAACTGCGCCGCCAGCACCATGTACATGAAGATCGACGCCAGTCCGATCGCCAGAATCATGTTGGCGGTGGTCTCTTCCAGGATCTTTACCTGGCCTGAGAATGCCGCCCGGAAGCCCGGAGGCAGATGTGCTTTGGCGATGATCTCGTTGGCGGCAGTGGCGGCGGCACCCAGGGACACTCCCGGAGGCGTGTTGCCCATGATGCCGATAGTGAACTGCCGGTTGTAGCGGTCAATGCGGCTCGGTCCCAAGCCGCGTTCCAGCTTGGCGACTGAATCGAGACGAATCAGACCTTGCTTGGAGGAGGGCACCAGCAACCGGCTGAGAGCGTTGACGTCATCCCGCTGCACGTTCGCCAGCCGGATGGTCACCGGATACTGCTCAGAGTTCTCTTTGTAATACGAGATCTCATCCTCGCCCGACATCAGCAGGCGCACCGCCGAGGCGATGTCAGAGACGCGGACGCCCAGGTCAGAGGCCAACTGCCGGTCGATGTCGATCTGCAACTCGGGGTTGTTCAAGTTCAGGTTGGCCTTGATGTCCGTCAGATGCGGGTCGGCGATCATATCGAGCGACAACTGGCGTGCCACCGGCACCAGCCGCTGCAAGTCCGGCCCCTGCAACTGCAACCGGATCGGCGCGAACGTATCGCGGCCGCCCAGCACGTTGGGGAAGGTCAGGCGCGGGCGCGCAAACGCAAACTCCTTGGCCACTTCGCGCACCTTTTGGCCCATCGAAGCGATATCGCCGCGTTCGTCCGGCGGACGGAGAATGATCGTAATGAAGGCCTGCGTCACCCGGTCCAGCATGATCGACGACTGCGGGATCACCGCGGTGACACCATCAATCCCTTCGATCTTCTTGGCCAGGTTCAACGTGGCCCGCTCCGTAGCATCCAGCGACGAGCCTTCCGGCAACTCCAGCCACATGCCCAGTTCGCTTTGGTCTTCCTGCGGCATCCAGTCGCGGCCGATGTTCTGGTTCAGGAAGTAAGTGGACCCCAGCGTGGCCACGCAGATCAGAACAATCGCCCACCGATGGTCCAGCGACCAGTTCAACATGCCCAGATAAATCCGGTCCAGCCAGGAAATCTGGTCCTCATCGTGCACCCGCTTCTCGCCCGGCTTCACAATCTTGCGCCGCAGCAGCAAGGCGCTCAAGCTGGGGGTCAGCGTAAAGGCCACCAGCATCGAGACCAGGATCGAAACCGCCATCGTCCAGCCAAACTGGTTCAGATACCGCTTGGCGTACCCGGACATGAAGGCAATGGGGATGAAGATGATCACCAGCGACAGCGTCGTGGCCACGACGGCCAGCGTGATCTCCTTGGTGGCGACAATCGCCGCCTCCTTGGGCGGCATGTCCTCGCGCTCAATGTAGCGGTAGATGTTTTCCAGCACAATGATCGCGTCGTCGATCACAATACCCACCGCCAGCGTTAACCCGAGCAATGTCATCGAGTTCAGCGTGAAATCAAGCGCCCGCATCACCGTAAACGTGGTGATGATGGAGGTAGGAATCGCGATCGAGCTGATCAGGACCGTCCGCCAATCGCGGATAAACAGCCACACAATGATCGACGCCAGCAGCGAACCCAGCACCAGGTGCTCTTCGAGAGCGGCCACCGAGGCCTTGATGTAGGTGGCCTTTTCCGTAATGACGTCCACATGGACCCCGGCCGGCAGTTGGCTGTTCAACTCCTCGATCCGCTTGCCAATGTCGTCCACCACCTTGACGGTGTTCGAACCCACCTGCCGCGTCACATCCATCAGCACCGCCGGCTTGCCCTTGTAATAGGCAAACGTGCGCCGCTCCGCCATGCCGTCTTCCGCTCCGCCCACGTCCTGGATGCGGATGGGTGCTCCGCCGACGTTCTTGACGATGATGCGGTTGAAGTCGTCCACCTTCTCCACGCGGCCCAGTGTGCGGACGCCCAGTTCGGTGGGGCCGCGCACGATGCGGCCGCCGGGGGCCTCAATGTTCTCCGAGCGGATCGCCCGGTCGATGTCCTGGGCCGAGAGATTGTAGGCGTTCAGCTTGTCCAGGTCGAGCAGAATGTTGATCTGCCGTTTGCGGCCGCCGGCCAGTTCCACCGCGCCCACGCCGTCCACGGTTTCCAGCGCGCGGCGGACGTTCTTGTCGGCCAATTCGGTCAGCTCACGGACCGGGCGTGAGCCGCTCAAGGCCAGCTTGATGATCGGGTCAGAATCCGGGTCCGCCTTGATGACGCTGGGCGGCAGGGTGTTGGGCGGCAGCTTGCGCATGGCACCCGAGACCTTCTCGCGCACATCTTCCGACGCCTCGCCAATGTCCTTTTCCAAAATGAACTGCACCGAGATGTTGGCCGACCCCTCGGTGACGCGGGCCACCATCTCCTCGATGCCCGAAACAGCGGCGATCGACTCTTCCAGCGGCAGCACTACCTGCGAAACCACCTCTTCCGGGCTCGCGCCAGGAAGCCGGACGCGCACGTAAACCGTCGCCGGGTCGGAACGGGGGAATAGGTCAACGCCCAGGTCAATAAAGCTGAATACGCCCATCACCACCAGGAACATGATGAGCATGAACGCAAAAACGGGCCGTTTGACGCAGATTTCAGAAATGGACAAGGCAGTTCCTTCCTACCGGCACACCTCCGGCTTGTAGCTAAGGCGATTTCGCCGCTGCAACCGTTACATGCCCGGTGAGATTCTCAGTATCCCACCGTTTCAGTACCTTAGCTGACGTCAGCCAGCGAGGTGTAGACTCTCAAGTATGGGTGCCCAAACGGCCATCAGTCTCGAGCAGTATTGGAAGACCCGCTGGGAGTACCCTCCCGAGTACGTCCACGGCGAACTGGTGGAGCGCCCAATGCCAACGCGAAAACATGGAATAGTGCAAGCCGAGTTCTCTCACCGCCTGCATGCGCTACTCGGACCACTGGGCGGTTGGTCTGGCGCGGCCGTGCATTGCTACCTCGACGGCGAGCTGCTCCGCATCCCCGATGTGGTGGCCTATGGCCCGGGATCTCCCGATGAGCCGTACCCGACCACCCCGCCCCTGGTGGTCATCGAGATCAACTCGCCCGGCGAAGCGCTCTCCGACATCGTCGGCAAGTGCCGCGAGTACCATCGCTGGGGTGCGCAACACATCTGGGTGGTTGATCCGCAGACCAACGACCTTTACTCATTTGATGGCAACCGGTTACAGGGCACCGATGCCCTCCATCTGCCCGAATATGGCGCTACCTTTGGCGCACAGGAGATTTTCAGCGCGTGATTGCTTTTCAATTCCCCGGCCAGGGATCACAATTTGCCGGTATGGGCCAGACATTGGCGGACACCTTCCCGGAGGCCCGGGCGATTTTTGATCGAGCGGATGCCGCGTTGGGCTTTTCACTCTCTGCTCTTTGTTTTGAAGGGCCTGAAGATGCCTTGAAGCTGACCGAGAACACTCAGCCGGCCATCCTGACGGCTTCTATCGCGGCGTGGGAAGTGCTGAAGACCCGTGTCCAGCCCGTCTTCGTCGCTGGGCATAGCCTGGGTGAATACTCGGCCCTGGTGGCCGCCGGCGCTCTTTCGTTTGAAGACGCCGTCCGCACGGTCCGCAAGCGCGGCCAATACATGCAGGAAGCGGTCCCGGCCGGCGTGGGAGCGATGGCCGCCCTGCGCACCTCCGAAGACGCGGTGCAGCCCATTCTCGATCAGGCCGCCGAAGGCGAAGTGCTGACCGCAGCCAACTTTAATGCGCCGGATCAGGTGGTGATCGCCGGACACGCGGGAGCGGTGGACCGGGCGCTGAAACTGGCCCGCGGCCTGAAGCTGCAAGTCAGCGCACCCTTCCATTGCCCGCTGATGAAGCCCGCCCAGGAGAGATTGGCTGCGGACTTGGCGCAGATCGCTTTCCATGACCTCGCCATGCCTTTGGTGAACAACGTCCGCGCGGAACTGGTCACCACCGGCGATGCCGCCCGCCAAGGCCT
>JAPKYX010000070.1 GCA_026394075.1 Acidobacteriota bacterium | reverse complement strand
GTGCGCCGAGAAGACGATCAGCGGCTTCGGCGCCGTCGAGCCCGGCCAGCGGCTGATCACGTTGCCCTCCGCATCGGTGCGAATGTCAACCAGGCCCAGCGACTTCAGACGCTTGGCGTATTCGACGCCGCGCACGGTCTCCTTGAAGGGCGGCGCGGGGATCTCGCAGATGGAGGTCTGCTGTTCCAGCGTCCAGGCATTGTCGGCCTGGATCATGTCGAGCACGGGTTTGAGGGTCGGGGGAACCTCCGGGGCAGCGAGAGGGAGAAAGAGTGAGAGCGAGAGGAGGCGGTGCATGATCTGGAAAAAGTTTAGGCAGCTTTCGGAAACAGGTCGTGGCGGGTGAGCTGGAGGCGGCCGTCGAGGTCTAGTTGGGTGACTTCGGTGAGGCGGCCCGCCTGGAAAGTGGAGAGCGTCTGGTCTTGCGGATCGACCACCCAGATGTGGGGCACGCCAAACTCCTGATACTCGCGGAGCTTGGCCTTCAGTTCGGAGTGGCCGTCGCCGGGGGAGACCACTTCCACCACGGCCAGCGGCGGATCGGAGGGCACCTGGGCCGGACGCTCAGCGAAGATCGCGACGTCGGGGATGCGGTAGAGATCTCCGTGCAATCGATGACGAAGCTCAACGTAAGCGAACAGACCGGCATTCTTGGCGCGCAGCCAAATCTCGGTCTGGATCTCAGAGTGATCGCGATTGGGCATGCCCCGCTCCACCACCTCTCCATGGACGTATTCGCGGTCGTGCTCGTAGGAGGTGGACAGATAGTCGGCCAGCGGAACCATCACTTTGGTGGCCATCAGGTCCTCCACTTATAGAAGTAGAACGTCAGCGGTTTTTTGCCCGTGTTCACGATGCCGTGCAGTTTGCGCGCACCGCAGTACATCATGGCGCCGGGCTTTACCTGGACCGTTTTGCCGTCGCAGAACATTTCACCAGTGCCTTCGGTGATCACCATGAACTCTTCTTCCGGGTGCTCATGCGGGGGGTGCGGGGAGGCACCGGGCTTTAGGCGGAGGCTGCCGGCGGTCATGCGCTTGCACATGCCGGTGGGGCCGTCGAAATAGATCAGCAGTTCGCCGGAGGGGTCCGGGACGCGCTTGGCGTCTTCCACGTTGAACGTGATATTCGGCAGGGGCCCGTCAATGGCGGCGGGGAACATCGGCATGCTCACGGCACCCATTCCCACCGCGCCCAACAAGCTACGTCGCTTCATCTTTGATCCAGCCTCCTTAAGGTTTCCATCACCACTTTGCCCACCACCTCAAAACTGGCGGGGGCCAATTTGTCCATCGTATCCCGCTCCGTGTGCCAGTAGCGATTGAGCGGGCCATAGTCGAAATCGATCAGGTCAATGGCCTCGACACCCAGGCGGCGGAAGGGGATGTGGTCGTCTTCCATGGCGGTGGAGGCATCTTCAAAATGCTTGCTGTAGCCCAGTTCGCGGGCGATGCTCCAGACCAGCCTCACCAGAGCGGGAGAAGAGTTGGCGTCCTGCAGCAAATTCAGATCCTTGTCGCCGATCATGTCCACGTTGATCAATGCTTCGACGCGGCCCAGAAATCCGGTGGTGGCCCATTCGCGCGCCAAGTGGCGGCTGCCATAGAGCGAATCCGTGGCCGACCAATTGACGAACGCTTCTTCGCCATCGTAGAAGACGATCCAGAGATCCTTCTTGCGGGGCAGTTTGGCGGAGACGCGAGCGAGTTCGAGCAGCAGCCCCGTGGAGGAGCCGGCATCGTTGGCACCGACAAACCGCATGTTGGGCGAAGGCTTGGTGTCGTAGTGCCCGGAGACCACCAGTCCGCGGGCGGCGGGTCCGGAGCCCTTCAGTCGGCACAGGATGTTCTTCATCGCCACCGGCCCCGTGGGCGTCTGCGCCGGGAAATTGCCTTCGGTCACCTCGCAGCCAAACGACTTCAGCTTGGCGATGATCCAGGCCTGCGTCTTCTGGAGTGCCGGTGATCCCGGTGGCCGCGGCCCGAATTCGACCGCTTGCCGGGTGAACTCAAAGGCGGAGGCACCGCTCACCTGGGCCAGCGCCGGAAGAGCCAGCACGGCTAGAAATAAGACTGAAATCATCGACTACTATCATAGAGAACTGGCCCCCAGGGCCTTGCTGACCGAATGAGCCTCACGATCATCATCACCGTCATCGCGCAACTGGCACAGCCAGGGCCGAACGCTCCGACGGCGGCGCCCGCCGTCCGGACCTCAATCACCGTCACGGCGGACCGCACGGCCCCGGTGGAGACCACCGATGCGCCCCAGGTGGCCTTTGTCCATGAGCAGACGCCCACCAGTCAACGTCCCTTAACCACCATTGGCGACCTGCTGCAGGGCGACCCGGGCATTCATCTGCAGGCCACCACGCCGGCCCAGAGTTCACCCTTTCTGCGAGGGTTGACCGGCTATCAGGTTTTGAACCTGGTGGATGGGGTCAGGTTCAACAACTCCACCTTCCGTAGTGGCCCCAACCAATATCTGGCCTTGATTGAACCTTCGCAAGCCCGGGCCATTGAGGCGGTGCTGGGACCGGCTGCGGCCGAATACGGCAGCGACGCGCTGGGCGGAGTGATCCAGGTCTTGACGCCTTCGGCCCGCTTTGCGGACCAACGCGAGATCCACGGCAGCGTCAATTTTCTGGGCTCTTCGGCGGACCTTTCCGCCCGCGGCTATGCGGACGTGCAACTGTTGACACGGCGCTTTTCGTGGCTGGTGAGCGGGTCCGGCTTTCGGGCCCAGGATTTGCGCGCGGGTGGCGGCACGGACTCGCGACAAGCGCTGCGCCGGTTCTTCGGGCTGAACGATTCGCAGATTCAAGCCTTAACCGGCGAGCGTCAGCAGGATACCGGCTTTTCGCAAGGCGGCGCGAACACCAAGCTGGCCTTCCGGCCCAGCGACCGGTCGACGATAACGGCCTGGTATCAGCATTCCTCGCAGGCCGACGTCCGCAACTACAAGGATCTTTGGGGTGGCTTGGGACGCCTGCAATCGGCGGTGGTGCCACAGACAGTGGACCTGCTCTACCTGCGCGGGGAGCGGACGCAGTTGGGTTGGCTGGATTCAGTCTCGGGGACGTTTTCGCTGAACCGCCAGCGGGACGGCTCCGTCCGCCAGGGTCTGAGGGCGACTGATTCGGTGACCACTGACGACACGACGGTCAGCGCGTATGGGTACACCGGCCAGGGCCGAGCTCGGCTGGGCCGGGCGCAGTCGCTGGCATTTGGCGGCGAGTTTTACGATGAACGGCTGGCGGCGCGGCGGGTGGTGAATGTCACGGCACAACGGCCGCTGTTTCCGGATGGCTCGCGTTACCGGACTTTGGGGTTGTTCGCGCAGGATGTGGCGGAGCTGTTCTCGCGGCGGCTGCGCCTGGCGGGAGGAGTCCGGTATACCCGAGCCTCCTACGTCACCCAGGCCGACCGTTTTGGCGTCGCCGCTTCGGATGAACGCTTTGGCGACGTCACCTATAACTTAAGCGCGTTGTGGCGCGTGGCCGGTGGCCTGGGCTTGCACGTGTTGTCGAGCCGCGGCTTCCGCGCCCCCAATGCCAACGACTTGGGCGTGGTGGGCCTCAACGATTTGGGCTACGAAGTGCCGGCCGGTGCCGCGGTTGGCGCGGGCGCGCTGCTGTCCGCGTCATCGGGTGAAGGGGCGGTCTCGTCGGGCCGCGCGGTGGTGGGCTTGAAGCCCGAATCACTGCGCAACTACGAGGCGGGGGTGCGGTGGCAGAGCAACAAGCTCTATACCCGGGTGCAGGGCTTCTGGGCCGATCTGCGGGACCCGATTGTCCGGCGCACACTGCTGTTCCCCACGGCGGCGGTGCCCACAACGCTGGCGGGACAGGCCGTTACGCGGATTGCGCCGACGCCGGCTCAAGCGGCGCAGGGAGTGGTCACGGTGGCCACGGTGATTGACCCGCGTGCGGTAAAGTCGTTCGTCAACGACGGCCAGTCCCGTTACTACGGCGTGGAGGCGCTCGCTACGTGGCGGCCCAATGGTGCCTGGTTGGCCGATTTTGGCTATTCGTTTTTGGTGGGTCGGGACTTGAACCCCAATCGCAATATCCGCCGCCTGCCGCCCCAGTCCGGGTCGGCGCGTTTGCGGTACCAGACCCGGTGGCGCGGCCTATGGGTGGAATCGGCCGTGATTGCCGCGGGCGCGCAGGACCGGCTGTCCGGTGGCGATGTGGATGACGAACGCATTGGTGCCTCCCGGCGGCGTCAGGACATTGCGGATTTCTTCAATGGCGCTCGGATTGCACCGTTCGTGCAGGGTGGTCGGTTTACGCCGACCGGTGAAACGCTGCTGCAGATTCAAGATCGGGTGCTGCCGGGACGGGACAATACGACGCGGGTGGCCCTGTACCCGTCAACGGCGGGTTGGGTGACCGTGGATGTGCGGGCGGGGATCCCCATCACTGACCGGTTCGTGGTGACGGGCGGCTTGATGAATGTGGCCGACAAAAACTACCGCGTCCACGGGTCAGGCGCGGACGCGGCAGGTAGAAACTTATTTGTCGGTTTGCGCTACCAGTGGTAGCCAGTGGCCTAAAGGGCCGTTACATCGCTTCCGGGAAGGGGAGATTCGCCTTGGCCAGGGATTTGGCCAGAATGTCGATGGCGTCCGGATCCTTGGCGCTGCGGGCCGTACCCACTTCAGCGATCAGCATCTGCCGTGAACGGTCCAGCATCTTTTTCTCGCGGAACGAAAGCGGCTTTTCCTTCTGCAGGATCACCAGGCTCTTGAACACCTGAGCGATTTCGAGCAAGCTGCCATTTTGCATCTTGTCCGAGTTCTCTTTGAACCGGTGCTTCCAGTCGGCGCTGCATTTGCAGGTGCCGCAAGCCAGGTACTCGAGAACCTTCGCCACTTCGGTGTTTTTGGTGACCTTCCGCAACCCGACGTCCTGGACGTGCGAGAAAGGGACCATAACCGTCATGCTGGAGCATGCGAGGCGCAGGAGATAAAAGCGTTCAAACTGGCTCCCAAACGCGCGGGAGCTGATATTTTCAATGGTGGCGACACCCTGATTCGGGTAAACAACTTTTTCGCCAATTTGAAAGGTCATGCGGGGACCTCGCTATCTTTCTCGGTGTCTGTACACCTGATGGGGGTTACACTTCGTTACAGCCTTGCTTCGTTCTTGAGGTTAAACGGGAACGCTGATGATGTCAATAAAAAAAATGCATGCGGATTCTTGAAACCAACGGCTCCGAGGGGAATTTGGTTCCTTATCGCCCCCATCCCCGCGGAGTTTGCTGCCAAGCGGGCTGAGCCCTACCTAACACCTTGCTGCGGTGGCTAGGAAAAACACCTTAGAGCGGGCCCTAGCCGCGTCCGGTCCGGGCTAGCAGACGCCGTATAAAGTCAAGATTCTTTTGCATATCCGCCGCGATGTCCTTCGACGGCGCGTCGGTTTCCAGGTTGGCGAAACCACTCCAACCGAGTTCGCCGACGATCTCGAGGATACGGGTGAAATCGATGGTTCCTTGCCCCATGTAGGAGGGGTTGTCCTTGAGGTGGATCTGGGCAATTCCGTCCCGGCCCATCGCCTTCAGCTCGGTAATGGGATCGAAACCGGCCTTTAACAAATTGCCGCAATCGTAGTAGATCTTGACCGCCGACGAGCGACTGCGTTCAATGACAGTAAAATTGTCGCGAGCGTTAATGGTGTTCTCCAGGGCCAGTACAAGTCCCGCTTTGGCGGCCGCCGGGGCCAGTTCGCGCAAGGTGTCGCCCACGCGGTCCAGTTCCGCTCGTCCCTCCGCCGTGCCGGACCCCAGCAGAGCTCCCCGTCCGAAGAAGGGCAGCAGGATCACCTTAGCCCCCATGCGCTGCGAGATGGAAATACCGTCGGCCACCCACTTGGCACCCAACGGGTCCAGCTTCAGATAGTTGACATGGAGGATATCGAGGCACGTGCCAGCGATGTCGATCTTGTGTTGGCGGAAAGCGTCGCGATACTTTTGCTGCAGCCCGGGGTCGGCCAGCGGCAGTTGGTTATCCACCGGCTTGCGCCCTAAGGAGACCTCGAGACCCTCAAACCCCAGTGAAGCGGCCAGCGGGACCGCCGCCAGATCGGAGGACATTTTGAGGTTCCAGTCGGTCACCCCGATCCGCAAGCGTCCCGCCGCGGGGAGTTGAGAAGAGGAAGCGGCGGCGGCAGCCGCGAGGCCGAAGAATTGACGACGGTTCATGTGCTGAGTCTACCGCCGCGCGGACGGCGCAGTGGAGGCTAAAAGCTGAATTGCAGCACCAGGCGGAAGGTGCGGCCGTCGTTCAAGGTGTTGGTGATGACGCCGAAGTTGGGGTCAGTGAGCGAATTGCCGGGTTGAGCAAACTGCGGGGTGTTGGAGAGGTTGATCGATTCGACGCGCAGCTGCAGGCGTGTTTCCCGCGGCAAGGCCCAGGTTCCAGCCAGGCTGGCGTTGAGATTGTTGATCCGGGAGCGGCGGAACGTATTGCGGCCGATGTTGCCGCGCAGTTCACCCGGCCGGACGTAGGCAAAGGCGGAGCGTGGCAGCAGCGCCCGGGATTGGTCTGGATGGCTGATGGTGCGGCCCAATACTGCTGGGTCGACGACATTGGGCCGGTCACCACTGATGCCGTCCACGTTGCCGAACCCCGGCGCATCGGACCCGGTCCGCAATCCAAACGGCGTGCCCGTTTTCGCCAGTGCCACCCCGGCCAGCGTCCAGGCACCCCACCAGCGGCCCGGCTTCACCGGCAACGCCCAACTGCCGCGCGTGAGGAAGCTGTGCGGCTGATCAAAATCTGAGAGCGCCCGCAGATCGCGGTGAGAGATCAGGTCGCTCTGGTTGCTGTTCATGAAGGCGTCGGCGTCGTAGGCGGTGTTGGTGTAGCTGTTGCCGGTGTCGATCGATTTTGAGAACCAGTAAGCCACGTCCAGCCCCAGGCCATGCCACCGCGAGATGGCCAGCGAAGTGCGGAAGGCGTCATAGTAGGCACGCGAGCCGTTGGCCAGATACCGGATGTCGCTATAGCGGGGGTCCGGCCGGCGGGCGTCGATATTGGCCGTCGAAGGAGCGCCGCTGGAAAGCGCGGCCCGATTGAGGGCCCACCGCTGGAGCAGCTTCAGCGCACGACTACCGATATAGCCGGTCTGCCAGACCCAGCCCGCGCGGGGTGAATACTCCCACAGGAAGTTGTACTGGTGCGAGTAAGGCGTGGCCAGATCGGGGGCAAAGTCGTAGAGCACCACGCGCGAGGGCAGGGGCACGTTCAAGGGCAGCGGGTTCACCAGATCCGGGTCCTGCCGCACCAGCTTGATGTTGCGCGGCGCATTGAACCGGGTCTGCTGGTAGGTAACCGGAAACACTTCGCCGTAGTTCATCGCATAAGCGGCCCGCAGCACATGCCGTCCGGCCCGCCAAGCCAGACCGAGCGATGGGCCCAGGTTGTTGGTGTCCGGCCGGAACGGCAGCCGGTTGCGCCCCCAGGTCTCGGTGGGGCGTGCCGCCACTTTGTAGGAGACGCCATAGTTGACCGTCAGGCGGCTCGAGACGGTCCACTTCTCCTGAAAGTAGGCCATCGCCTCGCGGTTGCGGAAAGACCGGCGGAGGTCTTCCGTGGCCACGGAAACAAAGTAGGTAGTGGGCAGGCCCAGGCGCAGATTGGTGATCGGATCGTTGCCGTAGTTGGCATTGAAGCTGAAGGAGCCCAATTGCGAATCGCCCTCGTAGCCATTCAATTGACGCATCCAGTACTCGCCACCAAAGCTCGTGTACCGGCGGCCGCGGGAGAACTGCCATTGGACCACCAGCCGGCCATCGTTCTGCACGCGATCAATCGGCACGGCGTTCTGCGACAGGATGTTGGTCAACGCCGTCCCGACAAAAATGCCCGAGCCGGGGTTGTTCTTCTCAGGCACGATCAGCGTATGGGTGCGGTCAAATGACATTCCCACATTCATGATCGTGTTCGGCGACCAGGCGCGGGTCCACGCCCAGCCGGCCGAGTGGGCCCGGGTAGTGGTATCGGGATTTTGCCCCTTCACCAACTGGAATGCCGTGACGCTTTGCAGCACCCAGCTATAGCGCGCCGTCAGGCGGTCCCGGGCACCGATCGTTTGGTCGAGCCGGGGCGCGATGCGGTCGTTGTCGACGATCTGCGGTGAGTTGGTGTTCAGCATCCGCGGGTCGATGTCGGGGCGGTTGGGCGTGATGGCCGGGAAGGCATCAATGATCCGCAATACAGCCGCCCGGCGAGCCGGATCGGCGGTGAGCGGCGTCCGCTCCGCCGCCAGTGGCACCAGGATGTTGCCGTTCACCATGCCCCGGATTTTGCGCTGGCTGGCTTCCATCGTCAGGCTGCCGCCGCGCCAGGTTTTGCCACCCGTCGTGAAGCCGTAATCGTTCTCCCGAGCCGGCAGCACACCGCCCACCTGGAAGAAGGCCCGCGCGGAGAGCCGGCTATTCAGGTGGCCATAGTTCAGTTGCCCATGCCACGCGCTCCGCTGGGCGGCGGGCGAGAAAAAGCGGGCCTTAGGTGGGGTGCCGTATTCTGATCCGAAGAAGCTGCGCTCCGCCTCAAATTCGTTGACAAACGTCGCCGTGACGCCCAAGCGCTGATTCAGCTCTTTGAGGGCATTGTTGTCGATCAGATTGAACTGGACGTTCTCATTGCGGCGGCTCTCACCGGATTTGGCGTCGGTTTCACCCAACAGGTTCAGCGCCGTGCGGGCACTGGGAGCAGCACCTTCGGGTGCCGGAGCTTCCTTAGACTCCGCCGCGCGGTTGTCAGCCGCAGCCTTGCTTTCAGCTGGCCGGTTGTCCTTGGCACCGGAGCTTTTCGCCTCATCCGCGGCGGGTGCGCCAACCGACAGCAGGGTTCCCACTAGAAACACAACGGGCAGCCGTGGCAATGAGGAGATCACAGAAGGTTCGGCGGAAGATCTTCCAGTTTAGCAAGGCAGGCGGGAGTCGCCAGAGATGTGGCTAGTCGTCGTCTTCGTTGTTCGAACTGGTCACCTTCAGCACGGCCAGGAAGGCTTCCTGCGGTATTTCGACATTGCCGACGCGCTTCATGCGCTTCTTGCCTTCTTTTTGCTTTTCCAGCAGCTTGCGCTTGCGCGAGATGTCGCCGCCGTAGCACTTGGCCAGGACGTTTTTGCGGATGGCCGGGATGGTTTCGCGGGAGATGATCTTGGCGCCGATGGCGGCCTGCAGCGGCACTTCGAACTGTTGCCGTGGAATCAGTTTGCGCAAACGCTCAATCAGATCCTTGCCGCGTTCATAAGCAAACTCCCGGTGTACGATCATCGACAGAGCATCCACCGGTTCAGTGGCCACCAGCACGTCCAACTTCACCATAGGCGAAACACGGTAGCCCGAAAGCTGATAGTCCAGCGAGGCATAGCCGCGCGAGGCGGACTTCAGCCGGTCATAGAAATCGAGCACGATCTCGTTCAACGGCATCTCGTACATCAGCAGCACGCGGCCGGACCCGATGTACTCGAACTTTCTCTGGATACCGCGCTTCTCTTCGAGTAGCGCCAGAATGCCACCCAGGTATTCTTCCTGCGTGATCACCGTGGCATCGATGATCGGCTCTTCGATCTTCTCGATCTCAGACGGGTTGGGGAACTTGGTGGGGTTGGCCACCTCGATCACTTCGCCGGAGGTCTTGGTGATCTTGTACTGCACGCCCGGGGCGGTGGTGATCAGGTCAATCCGGAACTCGCGTTCCAGACGCTCCTGCACGATCTCCAGGTGTAACAATCCGAGGAAGCCACAACGGAAGCCGAAGCCCAAGGCGACTGAATTTTCAGGTTCAAAGTTGAAGGCCGAATCGTTCAGGCGCAACTTTTCCAGAGCGTCGCGCAGCAGGCCGTGCTCGTGCGATTCAATCGGGTAAAGCCCAGCGAACACCATCGGCTTGATGGGTTGGAAACCGGGCAATGCTTCGGCCACCGGGCGGGAGGCATCGATGATGGTGTCGCCGATTTGCGCATCGGAGACGGTCTTGATATTCGCAAACAGGAAGCCCGCTTCTCCGGCCGTCAGTTGATCGCACGGCACGGGCTTGGGCGATTGATAACCAACGCCTTCCACATCATGCAGCGTGCCGTTGGACCACAGCTTGATCTTCTGGCCTTTGCGGAGCGTGCCATCGACAATACGCGTCAGGATGATGACACCGCGGTAGGGATCAAACCAGCTATCGAAAACCAGGGCCCGCAGCGGAGCGTCCGGGTCGCCTTTGGGGGCCGGCACCCGCGCCACCACGGCTTCGAGAATGTCCTCGATGCCAATCCCTTGTTTGGCGCTGGTCAGCACGGCGTCCGTGGCGTCGAGGCCGATCAACTGCTCAATCTGGTCGCGGATGCGGTCCGGGTCGGCGGAGGGCAGGTCGATCTTGTTGATGACCGGGATCAGTTCCAGGTCGTGGCTTAAGGCCAGATAGGTATTCGCCAGCGTCTGCGCTTCCACGCCTTGTGAGGCATCCACCACCAGCAATGCGCCTTCGCAAGCTTGCAGGGAGCGTGAGACTTCGTAGGTAAAATCGACGTGGCCGGGAGTGTCGATCAGGTTCAGCTGATACAACTCACCGTCCTTGGCCTTGTAGTTCAGGCGGACGGCGTGGGCCTTGATGGTGATGCCGCGTTCGCGCTCCAGGTCCATGGAGTCAAGCACCTGGGCCATCATCTCCCGGTCGCTGAGGGCGCCGGTGAATTCAAGCAGACGGTCCGCAAGCGTCAACTTGCCATGGTCGATGTGCGCAATGATTGAAAAATTACGAATGTGGGCTGGATCCATCGGGGACGGCGAGAACTACCTTCACTAGTATCCCATGACGGCGCGGGCCGGTGCCTGGCGGACCGGAACGATTGATAAACTCAAAAGCGGAGCAGGTTTCAATGGCCACCAATCCGATTCCCCGGCTGACCGAAGAGGAGTATTTGCGCCTGGAACGGGCGGCCGAATACAAGAGCGAATACTACCAGGGCGAGATGTTCGCCATGTCGGGGGCGTCGTTTCCGCACTCGCGAATTCAACGCAATCTGCTGGTGGAGTTCTCGTTGTCTCTGCGGGACAACGCTTGTGAAGCCTTGGGCTCAGATGTCCGCGTCCGCGTTGCCGCCACCGGGCTGTTCACCTACCCTGACGTCGTCCTGGTTTGTGATCAGCCGGAGTTTGCCGATGACCAAAAGGACACGCTACTCAACCCCATCGTTATCATCGAAGTCCTTTCACCTTCCACCGAAACCTACGACCGCGGCCAGAAGTTCCGGCATTACCGCACGATTCCCTCGCTGCAGCACTACATACTGGTGGACCAGACCGCCATGCGCGTCGAACACCACCGGCGACAGCCCGATGAGAGTTGGGTAGTGCAGTACTTGGACAAGCCCGAGGATGAGTTGCGGCTGGACCCGATGGGCGTCGCGATTCCCCTGCATTTGATCTATGCCCGGGTGGAACTGGCACCGGAAATCATCGCCGCCGAGGGCTTGATCGGACTGCCGCGCAACTAGCCTCGCCGTCCGCATAAACTGGAGGGCATGCATCTTTCGCGCCGCGCCTTCCCGCTGGTTCTGGCTTCGCCGCTTTTGGCGGCCCACCGCACTCGCATTGCGGTCTCCACGTATTCCTACTGGCACTTCCGTGGCCCTAAGCCCGACATTGAAAAGCTGCTGCCCAACGCCGCCGAGATTGGCTTTGATGGCGTCGAACTGCTGCATCGCGGCATGGAGAGCGAAGAACCGGCCTACATCGCCAAGATCAAGCGCCTGGCGGCCTCCTACGGCATGTCATTGCCGATGCTGTCGATCCACCAGGACTTTGTTTCGCCGGACCCGGCGGAGCGGCAGAAGAACATCGACCATACGGTGCACTGCATGCGGCTGGCGGCGGCGCTGGGCATCCCCTACGTGCGCTTGAACTCCGGCCGCTGGAAGACGATCAAGAGCTTTGACGACCTGATGAAGGTGAAGGGCGACGAGCCGCCGCTGCCGGGATATGTGGAGAAGGACGCCATCGATTGGTGCGTCGGCTCCATTGAAAAGTGCCTGCCCGAGGCCGAGAAGCTGGGCGTGTCGTTGTGTCTTGAAAACCACTGGGGCTTGACCACCAAAGTGGAGACGCTGTTGGCCATCTGGAAGCGGGTGAACTCGCCGTGGCTGGGCCTGAATGTCGACACCGGCAACTATCCGGGCGACCCGTACATCGGCCTGGCGGCGCTGGCCTCCAACGCCACCATCGTCCAAGCCAAAACCTACTACGGCGGCGGCGAATGGTACACGCTGGATCTCGACTATCCGCGCATGGCGGGCATCTTGAAGAAGGCCAACTTCAAGGGCTGGGTGTCGCTGGAGATGGAAGGCAAGGAAGACCCGGCGACGGCCGTGCCCAAGAGCTACGACGTGCTGCGCAAAGCGTTTAGCTAAAACTCCTGCTGCGGGGGCAGGTGGGCGATCAACCAGTCGAGCATCGCCCGCTGGATCTCGTGGCCGCCGGAGCGGGCTTCGATGTTCACGTAGCGCTTGCCCTGCAGTGCGCACTGGCGCGAGAGCGACCCGTCATCAGGCGGTGGAGCGCTGGATTGCAGCACGCAGTTGAAGGGCGAAGTCTCCATCAGTGCGAAATCCCGCGCCGAGGTGGCCAGCATGAAGTCACCGGGGCGTGATGGGTCTTTGAAGCTGACTTTCTGGCTGAGCGGAATCTCGGTCTCGATCGAGTAGCCCACGCCGTTGTTGTGCAGTGCGATCAACACACCACCGTCGCGGGGCAGCAGCGCGTCGAGCAGCTTGGGCCGCTGGTGATCCAGGTGCAGTCCGGCATTGATCAACTGCGCTTCGCTCCACTGGCGGTTGCGGCGGCGGAGGCTGCGGTCGGCTCCGGCGTGGGAGAACAGGCGGTTGGGATCGATGGAGCCGCCAGCGATGGGCACTTCGCGGCGTTCACTTTCGACAAAGAAGCTCAAGCCAGCCGGGGCCGCTTGTTCCAGCACGGTCCGCGCAGTCGACTCGTCGCCATGGATGTGCAGAAAGCGCCAACTGGACCGGCCGCGCCGCACCACCCGGAGGCGAGTATCGGCCAGCTCCAGCGGGCGCGGGCCGAACGGCCAGATCGCCCCCAGTCCCAGCAAAAGTTCGCGGCGGCTGGCTGCATGAAAACCCGGTGTCATAATCAAGACTGAAGGAGAAACTATGATCGCAGAAGCCGCGCCGTCCTTGTCGCCGGTCGCCTCCGAGGCTGATCTGGCGCTTGAGCTGAACCCGTGGGTAGCCGCCGAGACCCGCTTTAATCAGGCCGCTAAGGCGCTGAAGCTGGACGAGGGGATGCAGAAGGTTCTCCGGACGCCGACGCGTGAACTGACGGTCTACATTCCGGTGGTGCTGGATGACGGCCGCATCGAAGTGTTCACTGGCTATCGCGTGCAGCATTCGATCGCGCGTGGTCCGGCCAAGGGTGGTATCCGTTTTGCGAAGGACGTTTCGCTGGACGAAGTGCGCGCGCTGGCCGCGTGGATGACGTGGAAGTGCGCGGTGGTCAACATCCCTTATGGCGGCGGCAAGGGCGGTGTGATCTGTGAGCCGGACATTCTTTCTCCTTCGGAGCTGGAACGCATCACGCGGCGCTATACGGCGGAGTTGATCGACTTTATTGGCCCGGAACTCGACATCCCGGCGCCCGATATGAACACCAACGAGCAGACCATGGCCTGGATCATGGACACCTACTCGATGCACAAGCGCCACGCCACCACTGCGGTGGTGACCGGTAAGCCGCTGGCGATTGGTGGCTCGCGCGGCCGCACTGAGGCGACGGGTCGCGGCTGTTTGATCGTGACGCGGGAGGCGATGAAGCGTCTGGACATGGACCCGGCGACGGCTCGCATTGTGATTCAGGGCTTCGGCAACGTGGGCGGCATGGCGGCCAAGCTGATGAAGCGCGAAGGCTACAAGATTGTCTCCATCATTGAGTGGGACGCGGCGGTCTACAACAAGAACGGCCTGGACATCGAAGGCTTGATGAAGCACCGCAAAGAGACCGGCTCCATTGCGGGCTACTCCGAGGCGGAAGACATGGACCTGAACGAAGCCCTCTATCAGGAGTGCGAAGTGCTGGTGCCGGCGGCCAAAGAGAACGTCATCACCTCGCAGAACGCCCACAAGCTGCGGACGCGGGTGTTGTGCGAGGGCGCGAATGGCCCCACCACGGCGGCGGCAGATCCGGTATTGCGCGACCAGAACGTCTTTGTGATCCCGGACATTCTGGCCAATGCGGGCGGCGTGACGGTTTCCTATTTTGAATGGGTGCAGGACCGCCAGGGCTACTTCTGGAACGAGAACGAAGTAAACAACCGCCTGCAGGAGGTGATGGTGTCCAGCTTCCAGGACGTGGTGGCCTATGGCCAGTCCAAGAAGGTGGATAACCGCACGGCCGCGTACATGCTGGCGCTGGAACGGGTGGCGCATGCCATCAAGCTGCGCGGACTGTACGCGTAGTTGATGGACGCCGCACGCACGCCGCTGATGCGGCAGTATCACTCGGTGAAGGAGCAGGTGCCCGGTGCCCTGCTGCTGTTCCGTTTGGGCGATTTCTACGAGCTCTTCTACGAGGACGCCGTTACGGCGGCCAAGGAACTCGAGATCACGCTCACGGCCCGCAACAAGGAACAGGGCCAGCCGATTCCGATGTGCGGCGTGCCGTATCACGCTGCGGAGAACTACATCGCGCGTCTGGTGCAGCGCGGCTATCGGGTCGCCATCTGCGAGCAGATGGAGCAGCCCGGCCCAGGCAAGAAACTGGTGCGGCGGGATCTGACGCGCATCGTCACTCCGGGCACGGCCACCGATGCTGGCCTATTGCGATCGGGCGAGAACAACTGGCTGGCGGCGATTCTCCGCGATGGGACTCGGGCGGGCGTGGCCTTTGCCGATGTCTCGACAGGTGAGTTTCGGGCCACTGAACTGGAGGCGTCCGAAGCGGCGCTGCTGGTGGAAACACTGGGCGCGCGCGAAATTCTGGAGCCGACGCGGCTGCCGATGGAAGCGTGGATGTTCGGCGCTGACTATGGCGACCGCACGCTGAAGGAGCACTTCGCGCTGCTGTCGCTGGATGGCTGCGGGTTGGGCGGCAAGCTGCTGGCGGTGGGCGCAGCGGGCGCGATACTCCACTATCTGAAGGACACGCAGCGGGCCGCGCTCGATCACCTGGATCGGCCGGGCTGGTTTGAACGCTCCGCGGCGATGATTCTCGATCCGGTAACGGTGCGCAATCTGGAACTGGTAGAGCCGCTGTTTGCCGAGGACAAGGGGTCGAAGCAAGCCACCTTGATCTCGACCATTGACCGCACGGCGACAGGCCCTGGCGCTCGACTGCTGCGGCGGCGGCTGCTGCAGCCATCGTTCGACCGCGCCGAGATTGAGGCGCGCCTGGACGCGGTGGCCGAGTTGGCGGGAGCCACGATCACCCGCACCGAGATCCGCAAAGTGCTGGGCCGGATTCTCGACCTGGAGCGTTTGCTCGCGAAGGTGACGCTGGGTTCGGCGAATCCGCGGGCGCTGCTGGCCCTGGGCCGGTCCGCGGCGGAACTGCCGGACCTTGCCCGGCTCACGGCAAGCATGAGCACCGCACAAAAGGTAGCGGAGACGCTGGATGACGTGCGGCAGCGCATCTTGTCGACGCTGGCTGATGAGCCGCCGATTGACTTGACCGATGGCGGCACCATTCGCCAGGGCTGTTCGATCGAGTTGGACGAACTGCGCGACATCCAGACCAATGCCAAGCAGTACATCGCCAGCATTGAAGCACGGGAGCGGACGCGCACCACGATCCAGTCGCTGAAAGTCCGCTTCAACAACGTCTTCGGCTATTACATCGAAGTCTCCAAACCCAACCTGCCGCTGGTGCCCGCTGACTATGAGCGCAAGCAGACCCTCGTCAACGCGGAGCGCTTCACGACGCCCGAGCTGAAAGAGCTGGAAGTAAAAATCCTCGAAGCGCAGGACCGCATCCTGACCATCGAGCGCGCCATGTTCGACGAGATCCGGAAGCATGTCGCGGCGGAAGCGGGTCGTGTCCGGGCGGCCGCGGCAGCGGTGGCGGCGGTGGACGTGGAGGCGGCACTCGGCGAACTGGCGGTGGAGCGGCGCTATGCCCGCCCCAAGTTCTCCGATGACGGCATCCTGCAGATTGAAGGCGGCCGCCACCCGGTGATTGAGGCTCTGGCGGAGCGCGATGCGCAGCGCTTTATCGCCAACGACCTTTACCTGGACCCGGCCCGTTTTCTGGCCTTGATCACCGGCCCCAACATGGGCGGCAAATCGACCTACCTGCGGCAAGCAGCGTTGATCTCGATCATGGCGCAGATGGGCAGCTTTGTCCCTGCTTCGGCCGCCACGCTACCGGTGGTGGACCGCGTCTTCACCCGCATCGTCGCGCGGCCGGTCCACGTTTATGGTGGAGATGACCGAGACGGCGCTGATCCTGAACACGGCCACGGCAAACAGCTTGATCATCCTCGATGAGATCGGGCGCGGCACCTCCACCTACGATGGCTTGGCCATTGCGTGGGCCGTGGCGGAGCATATCCACCACCAGATCCGCGCCAAGACGCTGTTTGCAACGCACTACCACGAGCTGACGGTGCTGGAAGACACCCTGCCCGGCGTGATTAATCTGCGGGTGACCGTGAAGGAGCGGGGCGACCAGATCATCTTCCTGCGCAAAGTGGAACCCGGTGCCGCCGACAAGAGCTACGGCATTGAGGTGGCGCGGCTGGCGGCGTTGCCCGATGCCGTGATCACGCGCGCGCGGCAGATCTTGAAGCTGCACGAAAAGACAGAGCGCGCGGTGTCAGGCGAAGCATCGCCGGAGCCGGTCCAGATCCGGTTGTTTGAGCCCGTCACCGGCGACATTGCGGAGCGCATCCGCGCCTTGCAGCTGGACGAACTACGGCCGATTGAAGCGCTGCAAGTGCTGGCGGATCTACAGAAGCAGTTGCGCCAATGAGCAACATTGAAGGGGGCCTGAGATGCGGGTAGCGGGAATCATGTCGGGCACCTCGCTCGACGGCATTGATGTGGCGATTGTCGACATCCGGGGCCGCAAGCTCAAGGTGGAGGCGTTTTCATCGACGCCCTATCCGCGCCGGATCCGCGAGGCGATTCTGGGCGTCTCCAATACCACCTGCCACTCGGGCACCATTGCGCGGCTGCACTTTCTCCTGGCGGAGCTCTACGCGGAGGCGGTGATCAAGCTGTGTGATCCGCAGACGCTGGACCTGGTGGGCTGCCACGGGCAGACGATCTTTCACGAAGGCCGCCCGCGCCCGATGGAGGGCCGCAAGATCGCGAGCACTCTGCAGATTGGCGATGGCAGCGTGTTGGCCGAGCGGCTGGGCGTTCCGGTGGTGAGCGACTTCCGGCCGCGCGATATCGCGGCGGGCGGCCAGGGTGCGCCGCTGGTGCCCTTTCTCGACTACTTGCTTTTCCGCCACGCCCGCCTGGGTCGGGTGGCGCTGAACATTGGCGGCATCGCCAACATCACGGCCATTCCGGCTGGGGCGACGCCGGAGCAGGTGTTCGCCTTCGACACCGGGCCGGGCAACATGGTGATGGATGCGCTGGCCTATCACGCCACTGATGGCCGCCTGAACTATGACCGCGATGGCAAGTTGGCGGCACGAGGCCAGGTGCTGCCCGCACTGCTGGACCGTTGGCTGAAGGCTCCGTTCTTCCGGCAGCCACCACCGAAGTCTGCGGGCCGGGAGCAGTATGGGGTCGAGTTCGTTGAGCCCTTGCTGCGGTGGGTGCAGGTGCATGACCTGATCGCGACCGCTACGGCCTTTACGGCGGCTTCCATCGCCCAATCGATTGAACGCTTGGTACGGCCAAAGATGGAAGTGCAGGAGTTGATCGCGGCGGGCGGCGGCGTCCACAACCCCGTGCTGATGGCGCATCTGGCCGAATACCTGCCGGGGGTTAAGTTGCGGACGGTGGATGAGTTTGGCGTGTCGAGCGATGCCAAGGAAGCCATGGCCTTCGCGGTGCTGGCCGCCGAGACGTGGCGCAAGCGGCCGTCAAATGTCCCTTCCGCCACCGGCGCGCGGCGACCCGTGATCCTGGGCAAGATCAGCTACTAGTTCTGGACCAAGTACACTGCTCGAAGAGGAGTGTGCCCATGCCGATTTCACGCCGGGAGTTTGTGGCCGCGTCCGCTGCCGCCAGCGCTCAAGCCGCGCCTGCCAAGCGGCCCAACATTTTGTTCCTGATGCCGGACCAGCACCGGTATCAGTCGGTGGGCTGTCTGGGCAATCCACAGGTGAAGACGCCTCACATCGACCGGCTGGCCAGCGAAGGCGTCATCCTGGATCACACGTTCGCCAACACACCGGTCTGCTGCCCGGCCCGCTCCGTGCTGTTGACCGGCCAGTACTGCCACCGCAACGGAATGGTGGCCAATGATCTCCGGCTGCGGGAGGATTCAGTCAGCTTTCCGCGAACGCTACGGGAGGCGGGCTATCGCACCGGCTTTGTGGGCAAGTGGCACCTGGATGGCGGGCCGCGCGAGCCGGGCTATGTGCCGCCGGGGCCGCGCCGGCAGGGCTTTGAATTCTGGGCCGCGCACCAGTGCAGCCATCGCCATTTCGACAACCACTACTTCCGCGATTCTGACCAGCCGATCAAGCTGGGCAAGTTTGAGGCGGAAGGCTGGGCGGACCTGGGTGTCGAGTTTCTGGAGCAGACCCGCAAGGACCAGCGGCCGTTCTATTTGACGGTCCAGTGGGGTCCGCCGCATGATCCCTACAAGGCACCGCCGCATTACGCCCAGCAGTACGATGCGCAGCGAATTGCGATGCGGGCCAACTACCGCCCGGTGCCGGGGGTGCCCACGTCGCGCGAGATCGCCGAATACTACGGCATGGTGACCGCCATCGACGATCAGGTGGGACGTCTGATGAAGACGCTGGATGATCTGGGTCTGCGCGAGAACACCATCGTGCTCTATTCCAGCGACCACGGCGACATGCTGGGCTCACAAGGGGCGCGGCTGAAGCGCAAGCCGTGGGAGGAATCGATCCGCGTGCCCGGCATCTTGCGCTGGCCGGGCAAGGTAGCTCCGGCGAGCCGGAATGGCCTCTTCTTCACGCATGCCGACTTCGCGCCGACGTTGCTGGGGATGGCCCAAGTTCCGGTGCCGCGCGCGATGCAAGGGCGCGATCTGTCAAAGCCCATCGTCGCGGGCTCCGCTACGGGTCCGGATTCGGCCTTCTTTCAGATCTTCGGCCCCTTTGCCGGGGACGGCACTTCAGGCGGCTGGCGCGGAGTCCGCACGCGCACCCACATGTATGCGCGGTATCAGGCTGAGCCCTGGGTGCTCTATGACCTGCAGGCGGACCCGGACCAGCAGCACAATCTGGTGGGCCAACCGGGGGCCGCGGCGGTACAGGCCAAATTGGAAAAGAGGCTCCAGCAGTGGATGAAGGAAACGGGCGACTCCTGGGCCTATAACTGGACCCACCCGGTCGAGGATGCCGGACGGCTCTATAAGCACCGCACGTTTCGCACGATCGCCGAGTATCTGGATTGGTCCAAGCAGCACCCGGAGCTGGACCGGGGCTAGGGCCGGAAGAGCTAGCAGGCCGCGGAAGAGGCAAAAGACCGCTTGCTGACGCGCGCGGCTCAGAAGGTCGGGCGCCACCCGGTTGACTGGGATTTCGCCCCTCGGTCGGTGGGCGTTGCTACACTCGGAAGATAGTCTCTCATGCAGTCCAATACGTTTGATGAAGCGCTTGATGCTAGCGGGCTGCGGTTCGCGATTGCGGTTTCCCGGTTTAACAGCAGCATTACGGAGAAGCTCCTGGAGGGAGCGCTGGAAGGTCTGCGTCAGGCCGGCGTGGAAGAAGACAACATCCGTGTTGAGCACGTGCCGGGGGCTTGGGAACTGCCTTTACTGGCGCGCGTATTCGCTCTGGGTGAGTCGTTTGATGCCGTCATCTGCCTGGGCGCGGTGATCCGTGGCGATACGCCGCACTTTGATTACGTCGCCGGCGAATGCGCCCGCGGGTTGCAGCAGGTACAGGTGGAAGCGGGCTGTCCGGTGGTGTTTGGCGTCCTCACCACTGACAACATGGAACAGGCCCTGGAACGGGTGGGTGGTGCGCACGGCCACAAGGGGCGCGATGCAGCGCTGACGGCGATTGAGATGGCCTTGCTGCTGGGCCGGCTGGAGTCGGGCAACTAGATGGCGTCTCGCCGACGGTCTCGAGAACGCGCGCTGCAGGTGCTATTTGATTGGGATCTGCGCCGCACGGCTGACCAGTCAGAAACCGATGTTTGGCGGGCCATTGACGACTTTTACGAGACCCTGCATTCGGAAGAAGATGCCCCGGAGCGGCTGGAGCGGGACCAGTTCATGGAACAGCTGGTGAAAGGTGCATCCAAGCAAGTGGCCCAATTGGACCAGCTGATCGGCACCCATGCGGCCCATTGGAAAGTGGAGCGGATGCCCGGCGTGGACCGCAATATTCTGCGTTTGGCGGCTTTTGAGATGACGGAACGGCAGTTGCCGCCCGCAGTGATCATTGATGAAGCGCTGGAGTTGACCCGCCGTTTCTCCGGTGACGAAAGTGTCTCGTTCGTCAATGGCGTGTTGGACGCCATCCATCGGGATCTGAAGTCCAGCTCTGGCGCCAAGCAGTAGGCGGCTAGGGGTCTAGTATGCCGGCACCGGTCCGGCCAACAGGGCCCGGGCGATCTGGCCCGGCGTTTGCGAAGCCAGCAGGCAGGCTTGGGTGGCGGAGCGGCCTTCGACAATCAGCTTCCCTTGGCGGCGGCTGACGCGGTAGGCTTCGTCGGCACCGCGTTCGGCGCGCATCCGTTCCAGCGACCAGTCATTCACCACCGACAGGCCCATCGGGCGGCCATCGCGCATCAGGATCGTCACCGGGCTACCGTCGCCCAGCTCCGCCGTATCGAGAATTTGTTGCGCGTTGTCGAGAAAGCGGCTCATCGTCATCCAGGAAAGCCACGGGGCGGCTCTCGAGAATACTTATCGATGACGGAAGCGCGAGTGTGAGGAGAAACAGGAAGGCGCGGCTACGGTGAGGCGAAGCCGGCAATGGCGCGGCTATTGCGCGCCGCGGCCCAGCACGACGATCTTGACCGTGCTGAAGATGATGTACATGTCGAGAGCAAACGACAGGTTCTTGATGTAGTACAGATCGTATTCCAGCTTGGCGATGGTGTCCTCGATGGTGTCGCCATACTTGTGATTGATCTGGGCCCAACCGGTCAGCCCCGGTTTGACGCAGGTGCGCTGGCGGTAGAACGGGATCTTTTCTTCCAGCAGGCGGGTGAACTCGGGCCGCTCCGGCCGGGGGCCCACCATGGACATGTCGCCCTTCAAGACGTTGAACAGCTGTGGCAGTTCATCCAGACGCAGCTTGCGCAACCACTTGCCGAGCGGGGTGACGCGCGGGTCATTCCGGGTAGCCCACACCGCGCCGGTCTTGGCCTCGGCATCGGTCCGCATGGAGCGGAACTTCATCACCGTGAAGGGCACATCGTCCACGCCCATGCGTGTCTGTTTGTAAAACACGGGTCCCGGGGAGGTCAACTTCACCAAAATCGCCACCAACACCATAATGGGGGCGGCCAGAATCAGAATAATCAGCCCGGCCAGAAAAGAGTAAACCAGTTGAAACTGGACGCTGGACGGGCGGGGGCCGAGTTCAGCGGAAAAGATGAGCTCCGATGGGCGTAGTTCGCGGGTGGAGACTCGGCCAAACGTGGCTTCGTAGAGCACGCCGGCCTGTTCGATGTGGACGCCGCTGAAGCGAAGGTCCAGCAAGTCATTGACGGGCAGGCGCATGCGGCGTTCGGTGAGGCCGACGACGATCCGTTCGGGCTTCACCTTTTCGACGACGCTTTTCACTTCCGCCACGGTGCCCAGGATGGCGGCCCCGGGCGCCAGGGTTTCCAGTTCCGGGATCGGGTCATCAGATAGAAAACCCGCGTAACGCAGCCCCAGTTCCGGGCTGCGGTCAATCTCGGCCGCAATCTCCATGATGACCGGGTTGGCCCCGATAAACAGAATCCGCTGCGCCGCGACCGCTTTGGTGACCTCATTGGAATAGATCACCCGCCAGACCGGCATCACGATCAGCGACAGCAGACTGCCGACCAGCATCACCCAGCGCGACACCAGCATCTGCGGTGCCACATAATTCAGGACCGCCTGGAACAGGAATGCCATGCCGATCGCCAGACAGATTTGCTGCACCAGAATCAGCCGGGAACGCACACGGAATTGCGTGTACATATCCTGGAAATACATACCGACCACGATGCTGAGAATCACCAGGGACTGGCGCGTCATCGCGCCGTCGTATAGATAGAGGACACCGAGATCGACATTCAACATCAATGCGTTAGCGATCAGGAAGCAGGTGGACAGCAGGGCCACCTCGGAGACCAGCAGCGCGACCACGCTTGTCGGGATGTAGACGTTGAAAAGTCTAAGCATTGTTCAGATTTTGTTGGCTATGAACACACATGCAAAGTATGAATTCCACAGTTCGGGAACCCCAAAAGTTTAGCATGGCACTGTTTCACGAGAATTCCTCACCTTCAACCCAGAAAGCGTGTACGGCGGGCCGAAAAACTCCCTTCTCCTGAATCCGATAGGGCTTGACGCGACCGAAAAGGTCGGCTATCCTCAGAACCAGGACTGTTTCGGTCGCAGATTGCAGATCAAAACCGTTCTCAAAGGCACTGTACTTATGCTGAAGCTCACCAAGAAGGCCGACTACGGGCTTATCGCCCTAAAACACCTGGCAGTGAAGGGTTCAGCGGCCAGCGCCAAGGAAATTGCGGATTGTTATCACATTCCCCTGCCGTTGCTGGCTAAAGTACTGCAAAAAATGGGGAAGAGCGGTTTTGTCCGCTCCGAACATGGCACCCACGGCGGCTACCGGCTGGCGCGGGTAGCGAGTGAAATCAATACTTTAGAGGTGATCCGGGCCATTGACGGGCCGATCATCCTCACTTCCTGCTTTACCGACCATGGCGATTGCGGCCAGGCCGAGCATTGCACGGTAAAAGAACCACTCAGAAAAGTACACGAAGGAATCCTACAGCTGCTCCAAAGCATCAGCGTAGAGGATCTGTCGCGAGATGAACCGACCGCGCCCGGCAACCCCGGCGGCCTGCTCACCGCGGCTTCCATTCTTCCGGCTTACACCAACTAAGAGAATCATCATGAAACTGCCCATCTACCTCGACAATCACGCCACCACGCCGCTAGACCCCCGCGTACTGGATGCGATGATGCCGTATTTCACCGAGCATTTCGGCAACGCCGCCAGCCGCAACCATGCCTTCGGCTGGGCTGCGGAAGAGGCCGTTGAGAAAGCCCGCAAGCAGATCGCGTCGTTGATTGGCGCCAACGCCAAAGAGATCATCTTTACCAGCGGTGCCACCGAATCGAACAATCTGGCCATCAAGGGCGTCGCACAGATGTATGCCGAAAAGGGCAATCACATCATCACGGCGGCGACCGAACACAAGGCTGTGCTGGACACCTGCAAGCACCTGGAAAAAGAGGGCGTCCGCATCACCTATCTGCCCGTGATGGGCGATGGCCGCATCGACCTGGACATGCTGCGGGAAGCGATCACGGACAAGACGATCCTGGTCTCCATCATGTACGCCAACAACGAAATGGGCGTCATCCAGCCGGTGGCCGAGATCGGCAAGATCTGCAAGGAGAAGGGAATCCTGTTCCATTGCGACGCCGTGCAGGCGGTGGGCAAGATCCCGGTGAACGTGATCACCGACGGTATCGACATCATGTCGATCACGGCGCACAAGCTGTATGGCCCGAAGGGTGTGGGCGCGCTCTATGTGCGCCGCCGCAACCCGCGCGTGCAACTGACGGCCCAGATGGATGGCGGCGGCCATGAGCGCGGCATGCGCTCCGGCACGCTGAACGTTGCGGGCATTGTCGGCCTGGGCGCGGCCTGCGAGATCGCTGAGAAGGAAATGACCCAGGAGATCGCCCGGGCGTCCGCCTTGCGCGATCGCTTGCGGGCGAAGCTGGAAGCGGCTTTGGAAGAGACCTACATCAATGGCTCACTGGAACACCGGTTGCCGCACAACCTGAACATGAGCTTTGCTTATGTGGAAGGCGAATCACTGCTGATGGGCATCAACGACATCGCGGTCAGCTCCGGTTCCGCTTGCACCTCGGCTACGCTGGAGCCCAGCTACGTGCTGAAGGCGATGGGTTTGGGTGATGACCTGGCCCACACGTCGATCCGTTTTGGCATCGGCCGCTTCAACACTGAAGAAGAAATCGACTATACGGCGGAGAAGATGATCCAGGTGGTGAACAAGCTGCGTGAGCTGTCGCCGCTGTGGGAGATGTTTAAGGACGGCGTTGATCTGTCCAAAGTGCAGTGGACGGCCCACTAAGGGCTAGCGTTTAGGCAAGCGTTCAAGAAGAGATTTTCAGGAGACCAAACCATGGCTTATTCAGATAAAGTCGTTGATCACTACAACAACCCGCGCAACGTGGGCTCAATGGACAAGGCCGACCCCAACGTCGGCACCGGCATGGTGGGTGCCCCGGAATGCGGCGACGTGATGAAGCTGCAGATCAAGGTGAACCCGGCCACGCACATCATTGAAGACGCCAAGTTCAAGACGTTCGGCTGCGGCTCCGCCATTGCTTCTTCGTCGCTGGCCACCGAATGGCTGAAGGGCAAGACGGTGGACGAAGCTCTGGACATCAAGAACACCGACATCGTGAATGAACTGGCATTGCCGCCGGTGAAGATTCACTGCTCGGTGCTGGCCGAGGACGCCATCAAGGCGGCCATCAGCGACTACAAGGCCAAGTCCACGGTCGAGACGGCCGTCACGGCCTAAACAGATTCGGTGAAGGCGGTTAGCAAACCATGGCAGAACTAATGGCGGCGCCGGTGATCAGCCCGGCGCCACTGATGGAACCGGTCGTCGAGAAGGTAGTCCACGTCACTCCGAAGGCCGTCGGCAAGATCCGCGTGGCATTTGCCAAGCAGGGCGTGTCAGGTGGCGGCTTGCGGCTGGGCGTACTGGGCGGCGGCTGCAGCGGCTTGAGCTATCAGTTCAAGTACGACGCCAAGCCCCGCGCGACCGACCATGTCTTCACCTTTGACGACATCCAGGTTTACGTCGACCCCAAGAGCATGATCTACCTGTCAGGCATGACGCTTGATTGGAAGGATTCGCTGATCCAGTCCGGCTTTGTGTTCGACAACCCGCATGCGGAGAAGAACTGCGGCTGCGGCACGTCCTTTTCGGCCTGATGCAATACTTCGAGGTGTTGGGCCTGGCGCCCCGGCTGTCGCTCGATTTGAAGGATCTGGAGAAGCGCTTCTACGCTAAATCGCGGGAGCTTCACCCGGACCGTTTTGCCCGCGCGCCACAAGCCGAACAGCAGCGGGCACTGGAGCTGAGCTCACTGTTGAATGATGCCTACCGGACGCTGCGGGAGCCGATTGCGCGCGCCGAGTATGTGCTGAAGAATTCCGGCTTTGATATCGGCGAGCAGCGCTCCAAAGATGTGCCGCCCGAGTTGCTGGAAGAAGTCTTTGAGCTGAACATGGCGCTGGAAGAAGCCGACCGCCCGCAGATTGAGGCCGCCGGTGTGCGTTTTGAGAAGCTCCGCGCGGAGATTGACCAGGAGTTGGCCACCCGGTTCGGCCAATGGGATCAAGCCGCCGAAACGGGCACGCTGGCCCAGATTCGCGGGCTGCTCAATCGCCGCCGCTACATTGAAAACCTACTGAGAGACGTCAATGTCCACCTTTCAAATTGACTTCGGCGGTGCGCCGTCGAAGGTTGTCGGGATCGACCTAGGCACCACCAACTCGCTGGTGGCCTACATGGACCTCACCGGGCCCCGCATCCTGGGGCCGATCGTGCCCAGCGTCGTGGCCGTGCGTGCCGATGGCACCTTTGCGGTGGGCGAAGAAGCCCGCGCCCTGCTGCTGACCGCCCCGGACCGCGCGGTCTATTCCGCCAAGCGCTTGATGGGCCGCGGTGTCGAGGATATTCAGGAAGAGCTGAAGCTGTTCCCGTTCCATGTCAGCGGTGGCACTGAATCCGTTATCCGGCTGCAGGTGGGCGACAAGACGATGACGCCGCCGGAAGTGGGCGCGCAGGTGCTCCGCAAGCTAAAGGAGCAGGCTGAGGCTGAACTGGGCGAGACGGTCTCACAAGCGGTGGTGACCGTCCCCGCTTACTTCAATGATGCGCAGCGCCAAGCCACCAAAGATGCGGGTCGCATTGCGGGCCTAGAAGTATTGCGTCTGGTGAATGAGCCGACCGCCGCTGCATTGGCCTACGGCCTCGACAAACGCAACGAAGGCACCATCGCGGTCTATGACCTGGGCGGCGGCACCTTTGACGTCTCGATCCTGAAGCTGCATGACGGCATCTTCGAGGTGCTGGCCACCAATGGCGACACGCATCTGGGCGGCGACGACATCGACAATCTGCTGATCCGGATTGCGCTGGAAGACATTGCCAGTGAGTGGGGCCAGGACGTCTCCGGCAATCAGGAAGCGGTTCAACTGCTGCGCCGCAACGTCATCGCCGCCAAGGAGCAGTTGTCGTTCGCCCCGCTGACCACCATTGAGCTGGACTACCAGGGCCGCCAGTACAAGCGCGAACTGACGCGCGAACTGCTGGAGAAACTGATCACTCCGATTGTCGATCGCACGCTGGGCCCGTGCCGCGCCTGTCTGAAGGACGCCGGGTTGACGGTGGAGCAGATCGACGAAG
>JAPKYX010000005.1 GCA_026394075.1 Acidobacteriota bacterium | reverse complement strand
CTGGTCGTGGTGCCGTTCGGCCTGAGCGCGATCGTCTCGGTCCATACTTCAGGATACCTTTCCTGCAATAGCTACTCGCTCCACGCGGCCCGCACGCCCCTCACCGCCTTTTGACACAACCCTCCAACGTCCCCTATACTAAGGTTTGCGGTACTTCCCGCCCGAGGATTTTCTATGCCCAAACGTACATTTCAGCCCAACAATCGCAAGCGGGCAAAGAAACATGGCTTTCGTCACCGTATGAGCACTGTTGACGGCCGGGCCGTCCTGGCTCGCCGCCGCGCTCGCGGCCGTTGGAAGCTGACGGTCAGCGATGAGCGCGCAGTTCGCGCGTCGCATTAGAACCGGTTTCCGGTTTCATCGCTACGCCTGACATCACCATCACGGGAATCGCGACGCCACCGCCCAGTTTTTCTTACCCTAAGCGTGTACGCCTCCTCCGACCCTCCGATTTTCGTTTGGTCTACGACCGGGGATGGCGTCTCTCGACGGGCCTGTTCGCGGCCTTCTGCCTGGAGCAGGACCCGGCTGATGGGCCGCGCTTCGGCTTCACTCTCCCACGGGCGGTGGGCAAATCCGTGCATCGGAACCGCATCCGGCGCCGGTTGCGCGAGATCATCCGCCTGGAGCAGCATCGTTTTCCAGCCAAATGCTGGATTGTCTTCAACCCCCGGCGCGTCGCTGAGGATGCACCGGCCGACCGGCTCCGGGCCGACGTCGAGAAGCTGATTGCGCGATGCTCCCGATGATTGGCTCCTGGTTGATTGGCGCGCTGGCTCTGTATAAGCGGTGGCTTTCGCCCCTGCTGCCGTCGGCGTGCCGCTTTCGTCCCACCTGTTCTGAATACATGGCCCAGGCCATTGCCCATCACGGCCCCGCGCGCGGGGTATGGCTGGGTTTGCGGCGCTTGGGGCGCTGCCATCCATTTCACTCCGGCGGCTTTGACCCCGTCCCGCCACGGGCCTAATCTTTTAACCAACATAAAAACCGATGTCTGACTTCCAGCCCATTCCGAATCCGCAAAAAGGCAAAGAGATGCCCATGGAGATCCGTTTGGTGATCGCCATGGTGCTGATGCTGGCCGTCCTTTTTGTTACGCCCTATTTCTACAAGCCGACGCCCGAGGCGCCACCGAAGAAGCAGGAAGCGGCCAAGACGCAGCCTGCCCCATCGGCGGCCACTCCGGCTGCGGCTACTCCGGCCGGCACTCCGGCAGCGCCTGCGGCTCCCGCGGGGGCCACGGCCGCAGTCAAAGAAGACGTGTCGGTGGTGGAGAACGATCTGTTCAAGATCGAAGTCACCAATCGCGGTGCGCTGGTGAAGAGCTGGGTACTGAAAAAGTACAAAGATTCCAATGGCAAGCCGCTTGATCTGGTCAGCACGGCGGGCGTCAAGAAGAACGGCTATCCGTTTTCGGTGATGATCAAGGGCCGCGAGGGCTGGGCGCCGGTGAACGATGCCTTGTTTGTGGCGACGGCGGTGGATGGCGGCTATGAGTTTGCCTACTCCGATGGGCGTATGTCGGCACGGAAGTCGATCCGGCTGAAGAAGGGCTCCTATCTGGAGCAGGTCGGTTCGGAGTTGTTTGAAGGGAGCGTGGCCGTCCCGCATTTGTTGGCTTGGCGCGGCGGTTTTGGTGACGCGTCGGTGATCAATTTGGCCGCCGGCAAGCACAGCCTGTCTTTTAACGCAGCCGACAACAAGCTGGTCACCAACGATGCCAAGCACGCCCAGGACGGGCCGCAGTCCAAGGCGGGCAACTTCTCGTTTGCGGGTCTGGAGGATGCCTATTTCGCGCTGGTCGCCCTGCCGCCGGCGGGAACCAGTATGGAGTTGCTGACGATCAACGACATGATCCCGGACAAGGATGGCAAGGACGAGGCCATCGTTGGCGGGGCGATTGGCGGCGCGGGCCGCAATCAGATGTCACTGTTTGTCGGCCCCAAGGATTACGACCTGCTCAAGAGCATCGACCCCAAACTGGAAGGGCTGATCGACTTCGGCTGGACGTCGATCATGGCCAAGTATCTGTTCCTGGCCCTGCACTACGTCAACGACAACTGGGTGAAGAGCTGGGGCTGGTCGATCATCCTGGTCACGATCGTCATCAACATTCTGCTGCTGCCGTTGAAGGTCTCCTCGCTGCAATCAATGCGCAAGATGGCGCTGGTGCAGCCGGAGATGAACGCCATCAACGATCGCTATAAGGGCCTTTCGATGAAAGACCCCAAAATGGCGAACAAGAACGAAGAGGTCATGGCGTTGTACAAGAAGCACGGCGTCAATCCGGCGGGCGGATGCTTGCCGCTGGTGCTCCAGTTTCCGTTCCTGTTTGCTTTCTATGCGGTGCTGTCGGTCTCGATTGAACTGCGCCAGGCCAACTGGCTGTGGGTAAGTGATCTCTCGCAACCGGAAACGATCGCGATCCGGATTCTGCCGCTGGTGATGATCGGCACACAGTTCTGGCTGCAACGCATGACGCCCGCCACCGGCGGCGATCCGGCGCAACAGAAGATGATGATGTTTATGCCGCTGGTGTTCGGCTTCATGTTCTACGGGGCGTCCAGTGGCCTGGTGTTATACTGGCTCACTGGTAACTTGGTTGGCATCGTCCAGCAATTGGCCTTTAACAAAATGATGCCGGCTCCGGCTGCGGCCACGGTGGTGAAAGCCCCGGCACCGAAGAAGAAGTCGAAGTAAGCGCAAGATTAAGCGAGCACGGGTATCGAATGAGCACTGTAAAGTATGGGCTAGCGGAAACCGGGCCCCGCATTGAAGCGTTTCTGGCCCCGGTGATCGCCAAAGCCGGATTCCAATTGACCGTGAAGGTGGCCAGCGGAGCGGGTGTGCACCCGGACTTTGAAACGCCGGACCTGATGGTCCGCTTGTCGGGTCCCGACGTCGATCTGGTTCTCGAGAACAAGGCCGAACTGCTGCTGGCGCTGGAGCATCTGACGCTGGAAGCGCTCCGCCTGCCGGCGGAAGACCATTCCCGGATCTGTTTTGACGCCAACGATTACCGCGTGCTGCGCGTGCAGGAACTGCGCATGTCGGCGCAAAGCGCGGCTGAGCGAGTGAAGAAGACCGGTCAGGCGTACTTCTTCAATCCCATGACCTCCCGCGAGCGGCGCATTCTCCACTTGGCACTGCGCGAGGAAAAGGAACTGCGCAGCGAAAGCGTCGGTGGCGGTCCGTTCCGCCAGGTTTGCGTGTTGCTGCTGGATGCTCCGATGCCGCCAGCACCTCCTCCGCCGGTGCGCCAGCCGGACTTTGTGTCCCGCAATAAGTTTGGCGGACCGGGCGGCGGCCGCGGTGGTGACCGGGATCGTGGCCCGCGCCGCGATGGTGACCGCGGGCGTGGACCCCGCCGTGACAGCCGCTCCTAACTCCGCGACGATTGCCGCGATTTCCACGCCCATGGGCCGTGGCGGCATTGGCCTCATCCGGTTATCCGGACCTGCGGCGCTCTCAATTTCCGCTGGTCTGCTGCAGCACGTTCCGGACTGGCAGCCCCGCTACGCCCATCGGGTGATCGTGGTTGGCGAGGACGGCGCCAAGCTGGATGATGGGCTGGCGACGTGGTTTCAAGCGCCGCAGTCTTACACGGGCGAAGACGTGGTGGAGCTGTCGCTTCACGGTTCACCCGTCGTTCTGCGGGCCGTGCTGGAGCGCGCTACGTCACTGGGCGCGCGTCTGGCGGAGCCAGGTGAATTTACCCTGCGGGCCTTTGTCCACGGCCATCTGGACCTTCCGCAAGCCGAAGCCGTTCGGGACCTGATTGACGCCACCACGCTCTACCAGGCACGTGTGGCGGCCCAGCAAGTCTCGGGCTCCGTTTCCCGCCGGCTGGCACCGCTGAAGGCCGAACTGATTGAGCTGATCTCGCTGCTCGAAGCCGGCATCGATTTTGCCGACAACGACATCGACGTGGCGCCGGACACCGAACTGCTGCGGCGGCTGAATCTGATTGAACCGCAACTGGTCCGGCTGATCGATAGCTTTGCGTACGGCAAGCTGGTGCATGACGGTCTGACGCTGGCCATTCTCGGCCGTCCCAACGTCGGCAAGAGCAGTCTATTCAACCGGCTGGTGGGGCAGGATCGGGCCATCGTCACCGACATTCCCGGCACCACCCGCGACGTGGTCAGCGAGACGGCCTCCATTGCCGGAATTCCGGTGAAGTTTGTCGACACGGCGGGGGTTCGCGAATCAGTGGATGTGGTGGAGACCCTGGGCATTGAACGCAGCTGGCAGGCGCTGGCCGATGCGGACTTGACGCTGGTGGTGCTGGACCTGTCGCAGCCGCTGGAACCCGGCGATCACCAGTTGATCGAGCGCGCCCGGGAGGCGGGGCGGATGCTGATCGTGGCCAATAAGGCGGACCTGGCACCTCGGGCGCAAATCCTCAGCGAGGCAATCCCCGTGTCGGCCCTGACCGGCGAAGGCGTTGAGGCTCTGCGCGAAGCAATCCTGGCGACGCTGAACCCCGACGGCATTCCGTCGCAGGAAGATGGCTTCATCACCTCGTTGCGCCATGAGCGGTTGCTCCGTGACAGCTGGGACTACCTGGACCGCGCGCGGCTGGCGATAGAGGACCGCATTCCGCACGAGATGCTGCTGCTGGATCTCTATTCGGCGCTGCGTCCGATCGACGCCATCACCGGCGCCACCACCGCCGACGACATCCTGAACAACATCTTCGGCAAGTTCTGCATTGGCAAGTAGTCGCCAGCCGGCTATTTGACCGCCGCCATGCCATCCCACTGCTTCGCCGCCCGGTCCAGCACTTCCAGCAAGTCTTCTTCCAGCAGATAGCGCTGCTTCACCAACTCACGCCCCGCCGCTAGCGTCTTGGCCAGGTACTCATCCTTGTCCTTGTACAGCTGAGCCACCTTGGCGGCAGGGAAGGGAAACGTTGAACCCACCATGTCGAAAAACTCACCCGCCGCGCCGATCTGCTTGGTGCGGTAGTTCCAGCCGGTGTAGGTGGCCAGCGGTACGGAGATCTGCGGCAGGCGGATGCCGGCGATCTCATTGCCGTTTGCATCCACTTGCGGCACCATCACTGGGAAGGATCCTGTGATGGCGGGCGGCTCTTTGGTGACAATGCCCGAGGCCTCAAACTCCGGTCCGAAGTCGAGCCGGAAGACCTTGTGCGGACGCGCGGGCGTCTTCACGCCGGCCAGCGGCAGCTTGATCTTGTCATAGGCCACCAGTTCGCCCTTGCTCAACAGCGGATAGGCGGAGGCGGGCGGCTCCTTGCCGCTGGTAATCCAGGTGTTCAGCCCCACCAGCAGCGCGCGCATGGCAAAGCGATAGTCGTTTGAATTGGCCGCATACTCCGTGGTTGCATTGTGCGGGGGAGGGAACTGCCCGGCCCCGTGCTGGGTGCCGGTCAAGTAGTAGCGGCGCGAATTTGCTGTCAACCCGGCATCGGCGGAGGCATCCTCTTTCAGGTGCGTCAGCGCGGCACCGCGGCCCCAATACTCGTACGAACCATCGGTATAGACGATCTTCGGCTCGACGCCCGCCGCCTTGGCCTTGGCGCGAATCGCCTCATCGGTGAACGGCGGCAGGTCGCTGGGGTATAGGAAGTTCAGCATGGGGTGCCCGTCGCGCGACGCTTGCGCGAAGCGGTGATTGAAGCTGCCGCGGCCCGCCCCGGCCACGTGCGCCCACACGGCATCAAACACGATCCGGCCCTGCTCGTCGGCATTGAAGCCATCGTAGAGATACTTGCGCAGGAAACGGCCGCTCTGTGACGTGCCCATGCCGATGGTCCGCTTGATGAACCGGCTTTCGGCGTTCAGCAGGAGGCCTTTGCCGCCCGGGTAGCGGAAGAAGCTGACCAGATCGCGGATGCTGGCCGAGCCCAGCCCGGCGATGCGCGGATTCTCAGCGGTGTAGACCAGATCATAAATGCGGCCCGGCTCAAACCCGGCGGCCATCTCGATGGCTTGGCCGTTCTCAATCACCTTGAAGGCGGAGGCGGGGATGGGCTGGCGCTCGCCGTCACCCGTGCTGCGGACGGTCAGCTGAGGGTTGGCGACGATGGGATAAGGTACGTGATTCCGGTCGCCCAGCCACATCCGG
>JAPKYX010000219.1 GCA_026394075.1 Acidobacteriota bacterium | reverse complement strand
GGCGGAGGTGAGAGCCGCTGCCCCGCCCGGCATCAACATTCACCAAGGCGCTGATTTCCACATTGATTACGACTTGGTGCAGGATGCGCTGGCGCACCCGCGCAAGTACTCGATCAATGGTGGGCCTTACCTGCTGATCGAGTTGCCGGAACGCGTTCCTTTGCGCACGGTGCCCCAAGTGGTCGAGACGCTGATGCGGGCGGGGCTGACCCCGATACTCACGCACCCGGAGCGGTACTTCCTGCTGCGCGGTAAGGTGGACGAGGTCAAGCAGTGGGCCGCCTCCGGCTGCCTGGTACAAGTGACGGCGCAATCGTTGACCGGGATGTTTGGTTCCACCGCGCGGAAAATGTGCGAGGACCTGCTGGACGCCCGGGCGGTGCATTTTGTCGCCAGCGACGCCCACGACACCCAAAATCGCACCACCCGCCTGGACGCGGCCCGGGAATGGCTGACCAGCCGCTATGGCGCGGCTCGAGCGGAGCAACTGCTGGAACTCAATCCGCGGGCCACGCTGACCGGACAGCCGTTACCCCCCTCCGGCGAAGGCTCCCGCAACGCCGGAGCCAGGGAACGCCGCCCGTCCTGGAAGTTTTGGGGCTAAGGCGCGCAGCTCCCTCATAAATGGGTCGGCACTGTCCGATAAGGCCAACGTGCCAGTTGAGTCTGTTGTCGACGCCATTGCAACTTGTCTTCAGCGCTTTACCCAGAACGCCACCGCGGGGCGGATGGGTTTGGTGGCGACTTTTGAGGCCGACTCAGAGCACTTTCTCGAAAACTGTCTGCCGCTGCTGAAGAATGGCTTTGCGGAGCGGCCGGGCAACCAGCTGCTGGTCGCCTTCCTGATGGCCAAGGATCTGCTGGTGAAACCGCTGGCGGAACCGGGCATGCTGACGGTGGAGGAAGCGGCGGAAGTGCTGAAAGTGGCCAAGGTGGCCGACCCCGCTTTTGATGTCACGCTGCTGCACAAGGTGACGGAGATGCACTCGCTGACCGCGTATCTGCGGGTGCTGGAAGTGCTGATGCTGGGTGCGCCCACCAGCCGGTTGGCGGCCATGTTGGCGCAGGTGATGCGCGACGGTGACCTTTACCTGAAATCGAAAGCGGCCTTGCTGCTGGGCCGGCTGCACCAGAAAGCGGGCTGGGTGGAACGGCAGTTGTCCCACGCCGATGTCCGCGTCCGGGCCAATGCGGTGGAGTCGCTGTGGGGAGACCGCTCCGCCGATGCCCAGAAGGTGTTCACGCAAGCACTCAGTGATGAGCACCAGCGCACGGTCGGCAATGCCCTGGTGGGCCTCTACCGCGCCGGAGACCCACGTTCCATCCGACAGATCATCAGCATGGCGCAGGATGACCGCACGCCGTTCAAAGTGACGGCCCTGTGGGCGATGGGCCATCTGGGCGACCCGCGATTTCTGCCCTGGTTAACCGAAGCGATGGGCCGCATGGAAGCGACCCTCCGTCCTAGCGTATTTCAGACCATCCGCCGCATCCGCCAGCAGCGGGATCTGTTCAGCAGCTATGGCACCCTGAACATCCACATGGCGGCCGCCAATCAACTGCCTGATGGCACCCGGCGGGTGCGGTTCTCGGTGGTGGAAGCCAAACGTCCGGCCGTGTTGAGCGAAGACAGCCTGGTGGCCACCAGCGTGGGGGTCTATGAGGACGGCGAGAGTGAACTCGACTACACCATGAAGGCGCTGAGCGTGCCGGAACTGTTGTCGATCGCCATTGCGCTGCCCTTCCGCAGCGCGGACGATCCGGTGCAGCGAGGCATTGCCGCCGCCGCGCCGGCCTGCGTTCCCTTGAAGCGTCCCTGCGACCAGTGGGCGGTGCTCCGCTACAGCAACAATGGTCCGGCTGAAGGTGACAAAACGCTGAAGGTTCCGGTTGGTCAACTGACCGGCAATCTGGATGAAGCGACGGCCCTGTTCATGGAAACGGGCACCAACGCCCAGGCGGCGGCAAACCTGGACAAAGCGGCCACGCAGTTGATCAAGGTGCTGGCCAGCGCTCCCGGTGCCCGGCATCTGATTCTGGTGGCGGACTCAGCTGAGACGCTGGCCCAAATCAATGTCAGCGCCCAAAAACAGGCCGCTGAGATTGCCAAAGTCCGGATCCACACCATCACGCCAGAACTATCAGCTTCCGAAGCGGGCGCCGTCCTGGACTTTGAGAAACTGGCCCGTGACACCGGCGGATTGGCGCGCCGTATGGCCGACCCGGAGCTGCTGACACTGCCGCTGCAAGCAACGCTCAGCAACGGCCTCAGCCAGTTTGAGCTGACCTACCGTAAGGACGACTCCGGCGGCGGCTTCCCCGAACTGAAGATGCAGGTCTACT